>DFJU01000033.1 GCA_002373755.1 Bacteroidales bacterium UBA3663
ATCTATGGTAGCCGTGGTGCAAACGGCGTTGTCATCGTTACAACCAAGCGTGGCGCGCAGGGCAAGGTTTCGGTCAACTATGCTGGCAATGTAACCTTCTCTTGGCTTTACGACATTGCAGACATGATGACCGCAAGCGAGTGGCTCGACTATGCCCGTATGGCTAAGTACAATTCTGTGGACAAGAACGGCAAACGTAGTTATGATTCTTCGCTCGGTGCAGACGGTAAGGTTATCCCTGTCTATGCACTGGACAAGAACCTCTGGGGTTCGGTTTCTGCATCTTGGGCCAACATTGAGCAGGCATGGGAAGGTGGTACCTACGATGCCTCGAAGGTCGGCAGCTACGACTGGGCTGGCGAAGGCAAGCAGACTGGTGTGAGCCACGAGCATACGCTCAGTTTCTCTGGCGGCAATGAGAAGTTCCAGGGCTACGGCTCGTTCGGCTATCTCAATTCCGAGGGTGTCATCCCAGGCCAGGAGTATGAGCGCTACACAATGAAGACCACTTTCGATGCACAGGCATTGCCATACCTCAAGTTGGGAACAAGCATGTTGGCAACCTACGGTATGCAGGACTATGGCTACAGCTTCACCAAATCGACAACTGGTGCCGGTGACTACTATGGCGCTTTGCAGGCAATGTTGCCTTGGACTGTGCCATACGATGAAAACGGTGACTACATCCGCAATCCAAACGGTGATGTCAACATCATCAACCCGATTGAGGAGCTCAAATACAACACCAACCGCCGCAACACGTTCAACATCAACGGCAACTTCTATGCTTTGGTTGACTTCGGCAAAATCTGGTCACCTCTGGAGGGCTTGACTTTCCGCTCGCAGTTCGGTCCGGAATTCAAGTTCTACGAAATCGGCCAGTTCAATGCCAAGGACGGTATCAATGGTGACGGCAACAACAAGTCAACTTGGAACAAGCAGCAGTACCGTTCATGGGTGCTTGACAACATCATCAACTACAACCGCAAGTTTGATGACCATTCTGTCGGCTTGACCTTGATTCAGTCAGCCTCAAAGAAACACTATGATTATCAGAGCAACAGTTCTACCAACGTAGCCATGACTACGGAATTGTGGTACAACCTCGGTTCAAGCACCAGCTACACTTTGGGCTCAGACTTGACAGAAAGCTCTTTGGCTTCTTATTCGGCACGACTCAATTACTCGTTCCAGGACAAGTATCTGTTGCAGGCCACAGTGCGTCGCGATGGTGCCTCGCAGTTGGCCGAAGGTCATAAGTGGGATTCGTTCCCATCTGTCAGCGCAGGCTGGCGTTTGGAGCAGGAAGACTTCATGGATAGCACAGAGGATTGGCTTGATGCCTTGAAGCTCCGTGCAAGTTATGGCGTTTCCGGCAATGCTGCCATTGAACCATATTCAACCAAGGGCGCAATCCAGAGTCTCTATCAGCAGTGGGGTAACACAGTTTCTTTGGGCTATGTCGGCTCAGATGCTTCGGCTAAGACTCCGAACAAGGCTGCAAACATTGGACTTGGTTGGGAGCGCACAAAGCAGTTCAACATCGGTATCGACTTCTCTACGCTCAACAGCCGCCTGTCTGGTAGCATCGACTACTATAGCAACCATACGGAAGACTGTCTGATGGCCAAGTCTATTCCATCTGTCAATGGCTACACGTCAACTTACGATAATGTCGGCAAGACCCGTGGTCATGGTGTCGATATTCAGATCAACGCCGTTCCTGTCAAGAATAGGGACTTCGCTTGGAGTATCGGTCTCTCATGGTCGGCCGATCGTTGCTACATTGACGAACTTGCAAACGGCAAGACTGAAGATCTGACCAACAACTGGATTGTGGATGAGCAACTTGGTATTGCCTACGATTATGTGTATGATGGTATCTGGAAGACAGGTCAGACCGTTACTTTGGCCGATGGCACTACTGCCGATGCTTCAACATACGGCCGCAAGACCGGTCAGATTAAGGTCAAGGACTTGAATGGCGATGGCAAGATTGACGGCAACAATGACCGTGCTGTGGTCGCTAAGTTCCGTCCTGATTGGACAGCAGGCTTGACCAACACCTTCACCTACAAGCAGTGGGAACTTTCTGCCTTCATCTATGCTCGTATGGGCTTCGATGTCAAGGCTGGTGCCCTCACATTGGATGGCCGCTATATGCAGCGTTCAATCAACTACTTCGTTGAGGGCTACAATGAGAATGCCGATTACTATGCTCCTGGTATCAACGGCGAATCGGCCGACACCTATCAGTCTTCACAGAACTATTCAGATGGTTCATACATCAAGGTTCGTAACATCAACTTGGGCTATACCTTCACTCCAAAGCAGTTGAAAAAGACTGGCCTTTCGAGTGTCAAGATCTATGCCCAGTGCATGAACCCATTCTCTATCTATCGTGCAACCGACTGGTTCGATGCAGATTTCGTCAGCTATGCCAACAATACAAGGACATGGTGTGCTACATCGGCAACCCGTTCGTTTGTCATGGGCGTGAACATCGGTTTCTAAACAACTAATTAAGAAAGGAAAAGAATTATGAAATTACAGAAATATATTCTTGGTACTCTCTCTATAGCCTGTGTCGGCATGGGTATGTCATCGTGCTCAGATGACTTCATTGACGAGGAGCTGAACCATAAGCAGAGTACTAAATACTTCCAGTCGCAGGAAGGCCTGGATGACCTTATCACAGGTACATACTCTGCCCTGAAATTCAAGTTCAACTACAGCACATGGTCATATATCATGTGGCCTATGGGAACCGATGAATTCTCGGATGGCAACAACCAGGATGTGAACTGGAACGGCTATATGCTCAATTCGACCAACGCGAATATCGCCAACCTGTGGGACAATATGTACAACCGTATTGAGTCGGCCAACATCGCAATAAAGAACATTCCGCTCTACTACAGCCAGAGTGCAAGCCGCTACAACACCCGTTTGGGTGAAGCATATTTCCTGCGTGCGTTCTGCTATTTCCAGCTCGTGCAGCAGTATGGCGGTGTGCCATTGCAGCTCCAGCCTTCGGAGGGCGTCCTCAAATATGACTTTGTTCGTGCATCGGCCGAAGAGTGCTATGCGCAGATTATTGCTGACTTCGAGCAGGCATATAGCTTGTTGCCTACCAATGAGATTGACGCAAAAACACCTACCAAACTTGAGGCAATAGGCCGTATCAGTAAGTACGCTGCTGCACATTTCATTGCAAAGGCAAAACTCTTCCGCCAGTCGGAACTGAATGCCTCTTGGGGCGCAAAATACAAGGATGCCGACTTGACCGACATCATTGCAAAGTCGGACGAAGTGCTTGTCGCACATCCATTGTGCAACGACTACGTTGAACTTTGGGACTACCAGGAGGCCGATGGAACCAACGAGAAAGTCAGCGAGGTCGTACTTGCCGCTCAGTTCTCCAACGATGAGTCCACATGGGGCCGTTTCGGCAACCAGATGCACTTGGCTTATCCTGCGGTATATCAGGACATGGCTGGTACAAAGCGTGATATTTCGGGCGACCGTGAGTTCTGCTATCTCCGTACCACCAACTATACGTTGGACGTCTTTGACCGTGTGAACGACTCTCGTTTCTGGAAATCCTTCATTACCACATACGGTTGTAATTCTACTGCCAATGCTCCAACCTATACCCGTGAGCAGGATTTGTTGGGCGTGCTACCTTCGGTCAAATACGTAACGACAGATACAGCAGGTGTAGTGTTGTCAACTTCTGGCCCTGCGGATGCCGTAGTCACCTGTACCATCACTCCAAACAAAGAGTTGTTTAAAAAGGATATAATCAAGATGGACTCCACCTACTCTAAGCGTTTCGTAGGCAGCGAACTCGGCATTAAGTACATCGTTAACGATGCCGGCGATGACGAATACAAAAATTTGGGTGTAGAAGGTCAGGTGACCCGCAATGGCGTGATGGAGGCTCCTCACACAATGGTTCGCTACTTCAAGGGCGAGTCTGAGGGCTGGACTTCTGTGCATGGCAACTACAGCTATCACAGCTCGGCCACGCAGAAGCGTTTTGTCGCTCTGTCAAAGTATCGCGACGGCTACCGTATTAACATTGCCAACCAGTTCGGAACACGTGACGGTATCATTGCCCGTTCGGCCGAGGATGTGCTCTTCGCTGCCGAGGCATACGCTCGTAAGGGTGACTATGCTAACTGCGTCAAGTATCTCAACATGTTGCGCGACCGTGCTGCCTACAAGGCAGGTGAAGACCGTGCAAAGCATGTGGATGGTGGCCAGGCCTACAAAAACAATCCATATTGTGCAGGCAAGGGCGGCGGTTTTTCTGCCGATGGTGCCATCTATTTTGAGACCAATACCTACTTCGAGTCCAACAAGCTGGAGGGTCAGGAGGCTGCAATCAATGCTCAGGCATCAGACTTGCACTTGAACAGTGTCAACGACATCCTCAACTCTGCTCGCGACAACAAGATTTACAACGCGCTCACCGACAAGACGAACTTCGGTTCGGACGAGACGTTCAGCAAGGTGATGAACTTCATCCTCAACGAACGTACCCGTGAACTTTGCGGTGAGATGCAGCGTTGGATTGACTTGGCTCGTTGCAAGGCTCTGAAGGGCCGTTGGGAGGCATTCAACGATGGCTGCGGCCGTGAGGGTAAGGACGCATTCGAGGATTACATGTATCTGCGCCCGATTCCTCAGACTGCCTACATTGATGCTATCACTACACCTAACGCAGCTGAGCAGCAGAATCCTGGTTATTGATTCCTTGCTTTTACTCTTTATAATAATGGGTCCTGTCAAGTTCGTCTTGGCGGGACTTTTTTTGTGTGGCATCGGCCGGCATTTTGCAGAAAAAGTCTATCTTCGCGGCTATGAAAATCACGAGAATAATCCGCGTAGCGGCCGTTGTAGCCACCGTCGCGGCACATTGCGTCACTACGCGACTTTCGGCCGAACCGTTTGTTCGCATCGACAAGACGAGGCTCACGCTCACCCTCCTGACAACCGACGGCGACACGTTGGCGCACTATCCGATTGCCTGCGGCCGGGGTTACGGACAAAAGCAGCGGCAAGGCGATTTGCGCACCCCGGAGGGCATCTTCACCATCGTCAGTTTCACCGATGCAACCGAGTGGGGGCACGACTTCCACGACGGCTTGGGCTACATCCGCCATGCCTACGGCGCGTGGTTCATCCGTCTGAGCGCGGGCAACGGCATCGGCATCCACGGCACGCACGACCCCAATTCGATTGGCCTGCGCGCCACAGAGGGCTGCATCCGTCTGCGCAACGACGACTTGTTGTCGCTCAAGCCGAAGCTCCGCCGTGGCATGAGGGTCGAAATCCTGCCCGAGCGTTTCGACACGATTCCATGTCCGCCGCTGGTCGCAATGGCTGATGCATTGGACGCAACCCGCATTGCCGCCAAATTGCGTGAGGCAATGCTTGTCAGGATTTCTCCGGTTGTCCGCTGAGGGCGGTGTCCGCTACGCGAATTTGGGGAGGATGAGCCATTTCAATTGCCTGCAAATTAGCTCTTTGGCGGCCAATGCGACATTTCCGTTCAGATGTTGGGTTCGTTTTGAGAAAAGTTGTATATTTGCAGCCAAAATTTTATGAAATATGGAAAATAATGTAGGAATCCAGACCGCTCAGCCAAAGCGGCTTTCGAGAACAATGGAGTGGGCATTGTCCCACAAGTGGATGATTGAGGTACTTGACCCAGAGTTGCAGGCACAGTGCAAGAGCTATAAGGACGGCAAGAAAATCATACGCCCATGAGAATTATGCTTGACACTTGCGTGGTCATAGACCTGCTTACGGATGCCTCCAATATGAGTCCTGGAGCGCGTGATCTGCTTGGCGACCGAGGAAACCAGCTGTTTGCCAGCGCAGAAACAATGCGCGAGCTTGTTGTGCATTTCAATAACAAGAAGTTGCTCAACAAGCATTGGAAATCGGCCGAGGACGTACTGAAGACAGTGGAAAATGAACTTAACATTGAGTTTCTTCCCATCCGGCGTGATGTCGGTTTCGCCTATGCCGCCCTTCGATTGAACTACGGCCAAGACCATCGGGATCCGAGCGACCACATGATTATAGCCCATGCAATCACCGAGCGTCTGCCGCTGCTGTCGAGCGATACGAAGTTCCCGTTCTACCGTGCGCAAGGTCTCGACCTTATCGAATATTGAAGATTTCGTTCAGAAAACTCCTTCCTGATGGACGTCATTATGACGTCTTTTTTTTGTGTTTGGCTATGTTCGTCATCGGAAAAATCGCGTAGTGTGGCCTCTGAATCGCTTGCCTGGCGGTGGCATCTGCAATGAATTTAGTTTGGAATGTCGCAGAGGAGAAAATGCTCGGAAATGGCCATTCTGCAAACTCTATTTAACAAATTTTCCGCTAATATGGGGTTCATTTTCCTTTTTTTAGTGCATCGCTTGCTAAAATGTTAAAAAATGTTTCCCTTCGCACCGTTGAATTGCCCAGAGAAGCACACAAGATTTCTCGACACCATGAAAAACCCTCTGCAATGATGTGAGGGCGATATTTAGCCGAGTTAAAAAACTGCCTTACTGGCGGACGGATGGTTTCGGCCATTTGTCCAGACGACTTAAAATGATGGTACGTTCAAAACCATTTGAAACACTTTTTTAATAACCAAAAATCAACAAAACATGAAACAGTCCCATTCAAACATGAAATGGTGTTGCGTGGCCGTTCCGATGCTGTTCGCAGCTCAGATGGCATTCGGCCAGACCCGCACCATTACTGGCAAGGTTACCGACGCGAATCGGGAACCTCTTGCAGGTGTAAATGTGGTGGTCAAAGGTACACAGAAGGGTACGATGACCAATGCCGACGGCAGCTTCACGTTGACCGTCCCCGATGGAAAGAGCGAAATCGAGGCATCTTTCATCGGCTTCACAACCCAAACCATTACTCTTGGTTCGTCCAATCAGGTCAGCATCCGTCTGGAGGATGAGATGTCCGACCTCGATGAAGTCGTCGTTGTCGGCTACGGCACGATGCGCAAGAGCGACCTCACCGGCTCGGTCAAGGCCATCAACAGCGAAGACTTCAAGGTGGGCAGCAACCTCACCTCACAGCAGTTGATGCAGGGCCAGTTTGCCGGCGTCAACATCACGCCGAGTTCAGGCAAGCCTGGCGGTACAAGCGCAATCCGCGTGCGTGGCGGTAACTCTATCAATGCATCAAACGACCCTCTCTACGTGGTCGATGGTATTCCGTTGAACTACAATTCGGCAGGCAACAACATCAAGATTTCGTCGGCAGTAGAAACCGATGCCTTTGACTTGGAAGGCGACGATCCGTTGTCGATGATTGATCCGGACGACATTGAGAGCATCAACGTCCTGAAGGACGCATCGGCCACTGCCATCTATGGTTCACGTGGTGCAAACGGCGTCATCATCGTGACAACCAAGAAGGGCCGCAAGGGCGTGAAGTCGTTCAGTTACGGCTACAACATCGGCTGGAGCAAGGTCGCCAAAAAGCTTGACGTGCTCGATGCAGCCGGATACAAGAATGCTGTCGCATTGGTCAATGCCGAACTGACGGCCGCAGGTAAGACCACAATTGCATTGACAGATGGCGGTACAGACACCGACTGGCAGGATGAAATCATGCGTACAGGCGTTTCGCAGAGCCACCATGTGTCGATGATGAACAGCGGCAACGGCACCAGCTACCGTGCCTCGTTGAGCTATAGCGACCAGAACGGCATCATCAAGGCTTCGGGCGTGGAGAGTTACAACGGCCGCATCAACCTCAATCACAGTGCATTGGACGACAAGCTGAAGCTCGACTTCAACATGGCATACAATGAGCAGCACGCCAGCCAGGCACCAATCTCCGGAACGGTCGGTTCGGAGTACGGTTCTTGCGCCCTCTATGAGGCTTACGTCTTCAATCCGACACTGCCAATCAGGGATGCTGACGGTGATTTCGTGGACGTTTCGCCGAACCGCGTCAATCCTGTCTCATTCATCGAAGAGACAAAAGACAAGCGCGCTACGCGAAAGTTCATCGGCAACTTCTCGGCCGACTGGAACTTCTGGGGTCCACTCACTGCGCATGCCAATTTGGGCTACACCTACAACAGCGTCAACCGTGAATCTTATATTTCGAAGGACAACCTCTTCGGATTCAACATGGGCGGTTACACTTCCATCCAGAAACTGGAGGACTACAGCAAGCTGTTGGATCTTATCTTGAAGTACAACCAGAAGTTCGATGAGCATCATATTGATGCGATGGCAGGTTATTCTTATCAGTATTTCCGCAATGCCGGTAACTTTATGTCTGCCCAGGGGTTCACTTCTGATGTTTTCAAATATGACAAAATCCAGGCTGCCAGTTCAATAAAGTCTCCGTATAGCTATAAGAGCAGCAACAAACTGGATTCGTTCTATGGTCGTGTGAACTACAACTATGCTAATCGCTATCTGTTGACAGCAACAATGCGTTGGGATGGTTCGAGCCGTTTCGGTGAAGACGAAAAGTGGGGAACGTTCCCGTCGTTGGCCGCATCTTGGCGCATCACGCAGGAAGATTTCTGGAACTTCGATGCCATGAATGACTTGAAGGTGCGCTACAGCTGGGGTATTACTGGTAATCAGGAAATTGGCAACTACTTGTCGCTTAGCACATTGGATGCGACAAACAACCGCTATATATTCCCCTCTGGCGTATATACGGCAGTTATGTTGTCACGTAATGCCAACCCAGACCTGAAGTGGGAAGAGACGACACAGAACAACATCGGTATCGACTTCGCATTCTTTGACAGCCGCCTACGCGGAAGCTTTGACTGGTATGCCAAAAAGACTGATGACCTTTTGCTCGAAGTCAAGGTGCCACATCCTGTAGCTGTCAGCAGGCAGATGGCCAATGTGGGCTCGGTCGAGAATAAGGGCTTTGAAATCGAAATCGGAGGCGACATTGTCCGCAACGGCGACTGGACATGGACCGTTTTTGTAAATATGGGTCACAACAAGAACGAGGTGACCAGCCTTTCAAACGGCAAACTGACCGGAAATAATGTCTATACGGCCGCATGTCAGGGACAGGGTCTGTCTGGCACATATTCGCAGCGAATTCTGGAGGGCTACTCCATCGGCACATTCTGGGGCCGTGAGTTCCTCGGTGTCGAAAATGGCAAGGAGGTGTTCCGCAAGAATGAGGACGGCAGCGACTGGATCGGCGAGATTGGTTGTGCAATGCCTGACCTTACCTACGGCATCAACACCAGCGTACGCTACAAGCAGTGGTCGATGGGCATCGTGATGCGTGGTAGCATCGGCAATGACGTCTATAACTGTACGGCCAACAACTTGATGTATCTTGGCAATCTGTCAGGCCGAAATGTGCTGAAGGATGCTGTTTCGAGCGGTGTCGGTTACAACGAGCCGAAGGCATTCTCTTCTCGCTTCGTTGAGGACGCTTCGTTCTTCCGTCTTGACAACTTGAACTTCGGCTACGACTTCAAGATTGATGCATTGAAGATTACGCACGCACGTGCCACATTCTCTGCACAGAACCTGTTCGTCATCACCGACTATTCTGGTCAGGATCCAGAGGTCAGCACCGTCATTTCAAGCAACGGTATGGCGACCCTTGGCATGGATTACCTGAGCTATCCGCGTGCACGTACATTCTCACTCGGCATTAACGTGACATTCTAACCATTTAAAATCTGAATAACAATGAAATACAACAATATTATCAAGAGTTTTGCAGCCTGTTCTGTGGGATTCCTGCTGATGGGAACAAGCTGTACTGATCTGGACGAAGAGCTGTTCGGTCAGCTCTCGCCCGATAACTACTACAATAACGAGGAGGAGGCACTCTCGACCTTGGCTGGCCTGTATGCCAAGATGACGTATATGGTGATGGCCGCCAACGATGGCTGGCGTATCGGCGAATATTCGACCGACGAGTGTTTCGCTCCTGGCCGTGGCGGCGGCTGGTGGGACGACTACGTTGATGAAATTGCCATGCATGCCGTCAAGCCGGACAACGGCCGCAACTCCAACAGCTGGGAGACCCGTATATTCCCGGTCATCGGCAGCGCCAATTCATTTATCGAGTCGCTTGAAGCATCGCCCAAGGCTGCCGAGTTCACGAACATAATTGCTGAGGCTCGTGCCATCCGTGCATTTGAATATTTCTGGGCTATGGAATATTGGGGCAACGTCCCTGTCTATACGGGTGGACATATTGACCTCGACAACCTGCCTCGTCAATATTCGGTAAGCGAGGTGTATGATTTCATTGAAACTGAACTGAAGGAGGCTGCTGCCGCATTGCCGTCGGCCAAGGATGCAACATCCGGTTACTACCCACGTCTCACCAAGGAGGCCGTCCTGTGCCGTCTGGCTCAGCTCTACATCATGGGCGAGTTCTACACAGGTACGGCTCGTTGGGCCGATTGCGAGAGCGTCTGCGACGAAATCATCGGCACTGGTGTATTCGGTCTGGAGGCCAAGGTGGGCGACTGCTTCCGTGAGGACATGGAGGGCAAGTCTGTCGAGGTTATGTCGGCTCTTGCTGTCGATGCAACGCAGAATGTCGGCCAAGGCGGCAACGACTTCTGGCTCTATTGCAACGGCGAGTGGGATATGGTCAAGTATGGCTGTTCGGTCTATGGCGCACGTGGCTATGCTGCCAGCGACGAGGCCCTGAACCGTTATGAGACCGGTGACGAGCGTCTGGAACTCATCGAACACGGCTACCAGTATGACTTGAACGGCAACGCAATTGATGTGAACGGCAAAGTTGTTCCTGAATTCTCAAATATCATCTATCTTCCAGTCACAGATGACAATAAGAATATTATCAAAACGCAGATTATTCGATATGAGCGTGATAAGTTCGGCGTAAAGATTGACTCGACTAAAATGTCTAAGGCAGAAGATGAGGTGAAACTTGATACAGTGCATCTTTGCATCAAGGGTATGACCAACAAGAATGACTCGAAATCCGACGAGGGTTATATCGTTTTGAAGTACACTCCAATTGGAGCGACTTGGATCAACAACTCGTTGAACAACGACTTCATTCTGGACCGCTATTCAAACGTACTGTTGCTGAAGTGCGAGTCGATGTTCCGTCAGAGCAAGACTGGTGCAGATTCGTTCGGAAAAACAGCTCTTGACTACATCAATCAGGTGCGCAACCGCTCCGAATTGGCCGACCTCACATCCGATCAGCTCACCCTGCGCGCCATCGAGGTTGAGCGTGCCAACGAGTTCATCTGGGAGGGTCAGCGTCGTCGCGACAGCCAGCGTTTCGGCTCGTTCTTCACCGAGACCAACTGGTGGAAGACCTCATTGGACGAGGATGCAGACCGTCACACCCAGTTCTTCCCCATTCCGGAGCAGGAGCTCGCTGCCAACCCGAACTTGAAGCAGAACCCTGGCTATTGATAAATGAGATTTCTTCCCTAAGTCCGGCAATTCGGCGCAGGGAGTGATTATAAGATGTAGGACTGCGGCATTGCGATTGCCACAGTCCTATATTTTTGGAGAAATCCACGTAGCGAGGTAATATTTTCGGGATTTTTCCGTTCCCTTAAAAGTTTCTGTGGAAATTAGTCTAAATTTAGAGAAAGGAATTTAGGGCGACGGAATTGTTGCACCCCCAAAGACGCATAGCGAAAATTCGTTTGCTTCGTTCAATTCGGTGTTCAACAAAATCCGCGTAGGAGATGACATTTTTGGAAATTCCCGTTTTTTTCGGTGTCGAAAATCAAAATCTAAGAAATATGAACATCAAATTTATAGCATTGGCCGTAATGTCGCTCGCTGTGGGCACGACGGCCATCGGCCAAGAGTATTCAAGTTACGGTTTCGACCGCGAATTCCCCGCCTGCCTCGACCAGATGCAGGCCACGCTGACCTATCCGATGGCGTGGGGCAACAGTCCGATCAAGCAGTTCGACGTGTGGCGCAACGAGGCGCGTCATTGTGTGTTCGATGCGATGCAGATGGCTCCTCCGGCTGCAACCGACCGCAAGGTTGAGGTCATCGCCACAGAGCGGCGTGACGGATATGAGGCGCGCAAACTGCGTTTCAACCTGTCGGAATTCACGCGGGCTGAGGGCTATTTCCTTGTGCCCGACGGCAAGGGGCCGTTCCCGACCGTCATCCTGCTGCACGACCACGGCGGCCACTACATGATCGGCAAAGAGAAGGTCGTGCGTCCGTTCGCCTGTCCCGACACCATCTGCAAGGTGGCCGAATGGTGGCAGACGCAGTGCTACGGCGGGCAATATATCGGCGACTATCTGGCGCACAACGGCTACGCGGTTTTTGTGACCGATGCGCTCTATTGGGGCGAACGTGGCCGACGCGAGGGCCGCGGCACCGACACGCACATGCGCATGGCCGGCAACCTGATGGAACTCGGCTACTGCTGGAGCGGCATCCTCGCCTGGGACGACATCTACACGGCCGATTTCGTCGCCACCTTGCCCGAGGTCGATGCTACGCGAATCGGCTGCATGGGACATTCCATCGGCGGCTACCGTGCGTGGATGCTGTCGGCCATGAGCGACCGCATCAAGACTGGCGTGGCGGTGTGCTGGATGGTGACGACCGACGTGCAGTGTTCGTGGGAATACGGCAACGAGTGGGGCGGATTCGCCAACACGCTGCCCGGCCTGAAACGCTATCTCGACTATCCGCATGTGGCCGCGATGGCCTGTCCGAAGCCGATGTATTTCATCAACGGAAAGAAGGACAAGCTGTTCCATCCGGTCGGCGTGCAGAAGGCCTACGACTACATGCACGGCGTTTGGGACGGACAAGGCGTCGGCCAACGCCTGAAGACCGAACTGTGGGATATGCCGCATTGGTGTGGTCCCGAGGTGCAGGCGGCCGTCAAGAAATTCTTGGACGAGAATCTGTGAGGCGGCGTGGATGTTTTTTAAGTTTTCCTCATCGTTGAAACAGTTCTGGAATTTGTTACTCCGATTCATCACGACTTTTGTCCCTGAACCTCTCGTTTCGTAGGTTCGGGGATTTTTTTGCGGATTTCCCGCTTGGCGTGTCATCGGCAATAAATGCTCAGGTCGCAAAGCTGTTTGTGAATCGGGCGTGAAAGGCAAATGCGGCAACTTGTGACATTATGTAAGCCAATGGCATTGAATTTGCAAAAAACTCTCGCTTTCATTGTCCACCCCATTGAAAAATGCTATCTTTGCACCCGATTTTTAGGGGTATGATGTTGTCTGTCAATACCCTTTGCGAAATCGGATTCTGCTAAATCACAAAATTTTGTTCGTATGAAAAAACTTGCCTTATTCATGATGACGGTCATCCTTGCGAGCAGCATGGGGACATTCACTTCGTGCAAATCGGACGAAGAGGAACTGATCGACAACTCGACTGTTGAGCAATATACGAAAGACATCGTCGGCCGATGGCTGATGGACGGTTCGCAATGGTACTGGCGGTTTGATGCCCAGGGCGGCGGTTCGGTCGGCTATGGCGAGAATTGGGATAAGGAAGACGACGTCAACGAGGGCGAAGGCAAGAAGTTCGAGTGGTTTTTCGACACCGACGAACAGGGCCAGAGCAACGGCCTGATGGTGATTTATTTCATGGAAGCGACCAGCGACTACAGCAATCCGGCCACCGGAGCGCCATACAGCATCAAGAGCATCACATCGACCAAAATGACGTGGGTCACCAGCGATGGCGAGACGCAGAGCTTTACCCGTCAGTGAGCGGACGGAATAATCATCGGACATAAATTACAGCACAATGAAAAAGCCCGTAAAAATCACGCTTATCAGCCTCGGAGCATTGCTCGGCCTCGCAGTCGTGGCCATTGTGGTCGTGTGTACGTTAGTCTTTTCGAAAGAGCGGCTCACCGGTTGGGTCAAGGGCTTTGCCTCCGAATATGTGACCTGCCAGACTGACATCGAGTCGGTCGAACTCACCTTTTTCAGCAGTTTCCCCAATGTGGCGCTGTGCATCAACGACCTCGCAATCATCAATCCGATGGAGGGCGCACAGAGCGACACTTTGTTGGGCGTGCATCGTCTGTTTGCCGAGCTTGACGTGATGGCCTTCCTCCACGACGGCAGCATCAGCATCAGCGGTTTCACGCTCAAGGATGCGCAGGCCAACATCTACATCAATGCCGACACGGTGCCGAACTACGACGTCTTCCGCACGGAGCCATCGGCCGAAGAGCAGACCGACACCACAGGCGGAGGGTTCTCGCTCGACAAGATGTCGCTCCACAACATCGACATACAGAATCTGTCGGCCACATTTCTCGACCATGCGCATCAGATGGAGGCGCGCGGCCGCAACGTGAACCTCAGCCTCGACACCGATGCCAACATCCAGGAACTGACCGGCGGCGGCGACATCGACCTCGAAATCGGCGAACTGCTCTACAGCGACTCGCTCAACTACGCGCAGTTGTCCGACCTCCGGCTGAAGGATTCGCATCTGTTCTACGACGGCAAGGATGCGTCGGTCAAGATGCCGACACTCTACGTCGGCGCGCAGGACTATCTGCTGTCGGGCGACGTTGTATTGCTGGCCAAGATCTGGGGCATGGAACTGGACGGCATCGAGGCCGAATGGCGCGACAAGAAGCCGTCGTTCAAGGGCATTACGCGACTTGACTCGTCGTTCGTCACGTTGGGCAATGACGACGTGATGCGAATCAGCACACAGGCCGTCTCGATTGACATGCCGCTCAGCAGCACCGACGAGCGATGGACATCGGCCATGAACACGCAGGTCAAGGCTCTCTGTTTCGCGATGGATAGTCAGGGCACGTTGGCCGACAATCTTGACATCTCGACCCAGTTTGAGGCATCGACCAACACCACGTTCAACGATTTCACCGTGAGCAACATGACGACACGCGTGGGCAGCCAGGCCGTGTCGGGCAACCTGCACGTCGATATGACCGACACTACGCGACTTTTGGCCGACGTTGACGTCACCCTGCATGCAACCAGCGTGGGCGAAATCCTCGCCCTTGTGCCCGAAGCCTACAAGGAGTCGCTCAAAGGCATGAAACTGGCCGCACAGCTGTCCGACGCGCACATCACATCGAACCTTGAGGTGGGCAAGGCGCTGGGACTGAAGCACGTGTCGGTCGAGACGCAGCTCAGCCAGTTCTCCTATGCCGACGACACCAACCTGCGCTGCGACGTCGAGTCGCTGAAGGCCAAAGTGACATATCCGGCCGGCAAGCAGGGCAAGGAATTCGGCATCGACGCCGACATGGACAAACTCAACGTGGTGATGGCCGACGACACGACCAATATCCGCGTAGCGATACCCGGCGGCACGGCCAACCTGCTTCTGCGCGACGACATCATCGACGGCAAGGATCCGCGCCTGTCGGTCAAGTTCGATTTGCAGGACATTGACGTGCGCATGGACGACACCGTTCAGGTCGCCATCCAGACACCGCAAGGCTCGGCCGACGTCGATATGGCATCGGTCAAGAACTGCATCAAGGTCGCGGCCAATGCCACTCTGAAGGGCCTCAAACTGAAGTCGGGCAGCGACTTGGACGGCCAGACGGGTGCGGCCAATGTGAAATTCTCGTGCCTCTACGACGAGAGCAAGAAGGATGTGCTCGACCAGATTTCGCCCGTGGCCGACTTCTCGTTGCGCGACGGCCATTTCCGCATCGCCGGTCTGACGCACGACATGCTGCTGCCCGAACTGACTGCTACGTTCAACAAGGACAAGGCCGTGCTCAACAACTGCCAGCTCAACCTCGGCAACAGCCAGATGAACTTGAAGGGTACGGTGTCCAACATCAACGACTGGCTAAAGGAAAAGGCGTTGCTCGAAGGCAACCTGACGCTGAAAAGTCCGTTGGTCGATGTCGGCCAGCTGATGGACATGACCAGCGGCATCGGCTGCGAAGAGGAGGAGGCTGCTCCGGCTGAGGCAACGGCCACAAACACGGCAGGCGGCATCGACCATTCGCAGGGCGACCCGTTCCTGGTGCCGAAGGATGTGAAGTTCGTCATCACGACCGACATCGCAACCGCCAAGTTGGACGACAACAGCTTCGACAACGTTGGCGGCCAGCTCACGGTGGACGACGGCGTGCTGGTGCTCGAAGAGATGGGCTTCACGTCGAAGGCCGCCAAGATGCAGCTCACGGCACTCTACAGGTCGCCGCGCCGCAACAACCTCTTCGTCGGCTGGACTTTCCACCTGCTCGACATCGACATCGCCGAAATGCTGAAGCTCGTGCCCGAAATCGACACAATCGTGCCGATGCTTTCAAGCTTCGCGGGCAAGGCCGAGTTCCATCTGGCCGGCGAGACTTCGCTTTTCGCCGACTATACGCCGAAGATGTCGTCGTTGCAGGCCACGGCAGCCATCGAGGGCAAAGACCTCACGGTGCTCGACAGCGAGACGTTCGCCACCATCAAGAAGTACCTGTTCAAGGAGAGCACGACAAACAAGATCGACACGCTTTCGGTCGAGATGGCGGTCAACGACAAGAAGATGTCGCTCTATCCGATGCTAATCGGCTGGGACAAGTACGAGGCAATCATCTCCGGCAAGCACACCATCGTCGGAGCAATGCCGTTCAACTACCATATCTCAATCACGAAGTGCCCGCTCGTGGGCGGCCATCTCGGATTGGACATAAACGGCAATCTGGACGATGTGGACAACATCTCGTTCAAGTTGGGCGACTGCAAGTATGCCAACCTCTATCGGCCGGAGAAGCGCAACATCACGCAGGAGCAGACGCTGCGGCTCAAGTCGCTCATCAGCACCTCGCTGAAGCGGACGGTGAAGTGAAAAATCGCCGAAAATCCGCGTAGCGCGTGGCAAGAAAGGAACAACAAAGGTTAAATTTCATTTATAAATCATCAACTATCAACAAAAAAAATGAAACGTGATTCACAGGTATTTGGACTGATCGCCGACGAGCGCGCTCGCCAAATGAAGGGTATTGAACTTATCGCATCGGAGAACATCGTTAGCGACCAGGTGCTCGAAGCCATGGGTTCTGTATTGACCAACAAGTATGCTGAGGGCTATCCGGGCAAGCGCTACTACGGTGGTTGCGAAGTGGTCGATAAGGTTGAGCAGCTTGCCATCGACCGCCTCAAGGAGATTTTCGGCGCATGCTGGGCCAACGTACAGCCACACTCTGGCGCACAGGCCAACGAGGCAGTTCTCGCCGCCGTGCTCAACCCAGGCGACACCTTCATGGGCTTGAACCTCGCTCATGGCGGCCACCTTTCACACGGTTCGTCGGTCAACAGCTCCGGCATCCTCTACAAGCCTGTTGCCTACAACATCAACGAGGCAACTGGCCGTGTCGATTACGACCAGATGGAGGCATTGGCCAAGGAGAACAAGCCGAAACTCATCATCGGTGGCGGTTCGGCCTACAGCCGCGAGTGGGACTATGCCCGTATGCGCAAGATTGCCGACGAGGTAGGTGCCATCCTCATGATTGACATGGCTCACCCTGCCGGTCTTATCGCAGCCGGTCTGCTCGAGAATCCTGTGAAGTATGCACATATCGTCACATCGACCACCCACAAGTCGCTCCGTGGCCCACGTGGCGGCGTCATCATGATGGGCAAGGATTTCCCGAATCCAAAGGGCATCCTCACGCCAAAGGGCGAGGTCAAGATGATGTCTGCCTGCCTCGACAGCAGCGTCTTCCCTGGCACACAGGGTGGTCCATTGGAGCACGTCATTGCTGCCAAGGCAGTCGCTTTCGGCGAGATTCTCCAGCCGGAGTTCAAGGAGTATGCAAAGCAGGTCAAGAAGAACGCAGCCGTGTTGGCCGACGAGCTCATCAAGCGTGGCTTCAAGATTATCTCGGGCGGTACCGACAACCACTCTATGCTGG
>DFJU01000131.1:0-2776 GCA_002373755.1 Bacteroidales bacterium UBA3663
CGCCACCCACCTGCTGCAGAAGGCCCTGCGCGAGGTGCTGGGCACGCACGTGGAGCAGAAGGGTTCCTTCGTGGGCGACCAGGGATTCCGCTTCGACTTCTCCCACTTCGAGAAACTCTCCGATGAGCAGCTCGTCGCCGTGGAGAAGCGTGTCAACGAGCTGATCCGCAGCAATTTCCCGCTCTCCGAGAAGCGGGATGCCACCATGGAGGAAGCCAACGCCATGGGCGCCATCGCCCTCTTCGGCGAGAAATATGGTGACGAAGTCCGCGTAGTGAAGTTCGGGCCGAGCGTCGAGCTTTGCGGCGGTTGCCACATCTCCAACACCGGCCGCATCGGTATGATCCGCATCCTGAGCGAAAGCAGCGTGGCTGCCGGTATCCGTCGTATCGAGGCCATTACCGGCAAGGCTGTCGAGGACATGCTCGATGTACAGCAGGACATGCTACGCGAGTTGAAGAACCTCTTCAACAATGCGCCTAACCTCGTGCAGGCCATCCAGAAGACGTTGGCCGACGATGCAACATTGAAGAAGCAGGTCGAGGAATTCAAGCAGAAGGAGGTCGGCGAACTGAAGAAGAAGCTGATGGAGAAGGCTGCCAATGTAAATGGCTTCCAGCTCGTGTGCGTTCAGACCGAAATGGAGCCGGACACCGTCAAGAACATCGCCTTCCAGCTCCGTATGGAGAACAGCCGTCTCATCTTCGTGGGCGGCACGCAGTGGCAGGGTCGTCCGATGCTGACCGTCGCTGTCGGCGACGAGGCAAAAGCCGCCGGCTACAATGCCGCAGCATTGGTCAAGGATGCCGCAAAACTCATTCAGGGTGGTGGCGGCGGCCAGCCTCACTTCGCTCAGGCTGGTGGCAAGAACGCCGATGGCCTCAATGCGGCCGTCGAGCAGATTGTGAATAGCGTGAAATAAAAGGAGTTGATGTGTCCTTGACTCCATGAGCGAAGCGACAACTCCGGCTAACTCCAATTAACTCCCGGCAAGTTTCAAAAATATGCTGAAAAAGATTCTTTCCATTCTCGTCTCGATGGTCGTGTTCAATGCGGCTTGGGCGGCAGGTGAAATAAAATTCGAGAAGACGACGCACGACTTCGGTACCATACAGGAAAGTTCGGGCGACGTCTCGGTCGAATTTGCCTTCTCCAATGTGGGCGATGGGCCTCTGCTCATCCTGCGCGCGGCGTCAAGTTGCGGTTGCACCGTGCCCGACTATCCGCGCCAGCCTTTGCGCGCCGGACAAGGCGGCGTCATCAAGGTGACGTATCACGCAAAGGGGCGTCCAGGTCCGTTTCAGAAGACGGTGACCATCTACGACAACACGCAGAAACGCACGCAGGTCACCATCATGGGCAACGTAGTGAGCACCACCACGCCCGAAGACACCTACGCCAACGATATGGGTGCCGGCCTGCGCAGCAAGACGCGTTCGATGAACTTCTTCGATGTCTATCCGAACCGCACCAATCGCACGCGCACGCTCCAATTCTATAATGAGAGCGACGAGCCGGTCCAGCTCACTTTCCGTGGCAAGTCGAAGAACGTCCACCTCGAAGCCCAGCCGGATGTAATCCTGCCAAAGCAGGAGGGTAAGGTGCTCGTCACATTCCTGACTGCCGAGTCGAAAGACTGGGGCCTGCACGAAGAGACTTTCCAAGTCTTCGTCAAGGGCAAGGAGACGTTGGCCAAAAACAACGTAGTGACCATTACGGCCGACATTTGGGAAGATTTCTCCAAGTTGAGCAACAGGGAACGGAAGCAGGCCGGAGTCATCGAACTCGACTGCTCGGAACTGAAATTCTCGTCGTCGGCCAAGATGAACCAGGTGAAAACCATCAGGTTGACCAATACGGGCAAAAACAAACTCACTATCCGCAAGATTTGTAACGATTTGCCTGAAGTCTTCAAGGTGCAGCTTGAGGATAATGTCATCAAGTCCGGCCAGTCGACCAACTTGATCGTGACCTATGTGCCCGAAGAAAACACAGTGGCCAATCTGGCGCATCATCTGATGATTATCAGTAACGATCCGACCAATTCGCGAGTCATCGTAAACTTGCTGGTTGGTAAATGACACACACAAATATCAATGACCTTGCGAAGTCGGTTTGATTGCCTGAAAATCAAGCCGACTTCGCTTCTCATTGTATAATTATTAGAGAAAAATACCTACCTTCGCGGCGGAAAATTTAACAAAATACCTATAAATATGGCTTACTTGACAAACGACAAACTCGTGATTGTTGGCGCAGCCGGCATGATCGGTTCTAACATGGTGCAGACCGCATTGACCATGAAACTTACTCCAAACATCTGTCTTTACGACGTCTATGCTCCCGGTCTGGAGGGCGTGGCTGAGGAGATGTTCCACTGCGGTTTTGAGGGCGCCAATGTAACTTGGACTACTGACGTAAAGGAGGCATTTACCGATGCAAAGTATATTATTTCTTCCGGCGGCGCTCCACGCAAGGCCGGCATGACCCGCGAAGACCTGCTCAAGGGCAACTGCGAAATTGCAAAGGGCCTCGGTGAAGACATCAAGAAATATTGTCCGGACGTTAAGCACGTCGTCATCATCTTCAACCCAGCCGACTTGACCGGTCTGGTTACGTTGCTCTACTCTGGTTTGAAGCCAAGCCAGGTGACTACTTTGGCCGCACTCGACTCGACCCGTCTCCAGTCGGCATTGGCCAAGAAGTTCGGTGTTCCTCAGTCAAGCATCGAGGGCTGCCGCACCTTCGGCGGTCACGGTGAGCAGATGGCAGTGTT
>DFJU01000131.1:2825-2960 GCA_002373755.1 Bacteroidales bacterium UBA3663
AGCAGATGGCAGTGTTCGGCAGCCAGGTGAAGGTCGGCGGTCGCGTGTTGGCCGACATCATCGGTACTCCAGAATTCCCAACTGAAGAGTGGAACGAGATGAAGACCGCTGTCACCAAGGGCGGTGCCAAGATTA
>DFJU01000131.1:3032-3269 GCA_002373755.1 Bacteroidales bacterium UBA3663
GCGGCCGTTCTTCATTCCAGAGCCCAAGCTACTGCTCGGTCGAGATGATTCGCAGCGTGATGGGCGGCGAGCCATTCCGTTGGCCAGCCGGCACATATTGCAACGATGCCAAGTACAACCACATCATGATGGCAATGAACACCACCCTTGATGAGCGCGGTTGCACATACGTCGATCCAACTGGCACTCCAGAAGAGCTGGCTTCGCTCGACGCTTCATACGAGCACCTCTGCAAGA
>DFJU01000131.1:3380-4814 GCA_002373755.1 Bacteroidales bacterium UBA3663
TGGAGCAAGATCAATCCGAACCTCTGATTTTTTCAGGGTCGTATAAAATAAAGAATGTGTCGGGCCAATGCGGTTCGACACATTTTTGTTTTTTAAAGGTTTTGGCCAATGGGGTTCATTGGCCATTGTGGAACAAATGCTTCATTTCTGTGATTCTTCAACCTTTGTCTGTGCCATGAACCAGCCGATTTTTGGGTTTGACGCTACGGTTCTGTTTGTCCAATGTCGCACTTACGAAGCCGGAACATAGTTCCAGATGGTGGATTCTGTGGTGCTTTGGATCTATGAGTTTATATGGCACGCGGACAATCTCTTTGACAGGTGTTTGATGTTCGTTTAAATGTCGCCGAGGCGAATCAGGAGACCAAGAGAAATGTCGGAAGTGAGGCCAATGTCAAACTGGTGGGATTTAGCGTCTCCTTTCCATGTCAGATTGTATTGCAAGTGGCCAATGTGGGAGCAGATGGCGAATCTCTCATTGATTCTGTATTCTATGCCGGGAATGACGGCCAATCCCACTCTGTTGCGTTTGCTTGTAAGTGAGGTATGGTCGTAGTTGTAACTGTATGGTGCGACGATTGGATCTTGATATCCTTGATATCCTTGGTATCTTTGGTGTCTTGTGACTTCGGATTCATCTTTTTGGTATTCATAGAAAGTCTGGTATTGGAAGAAAAATCTGAATCTCTCGTATGAAATCCAATAATGACGGAGATAGGGAGTGATGGAGTATGCCTGACTTTTTGTGTCGTATTCATACTCTGTCATTGTAAAACTATAATACTCGGTTTCTTTTTCATCCCTTTTTGAAAAAGAGAAACCAACACCCAATCCAAGCGCCCATTTATCATTGATGTCGCGATGATAGGATGGAGAGAATCCGAATTTTTTGATTTTGTTATTATACTCCGCTTCGTTTTCGTCTTTTTGGTAGGAATAGGTGACGTCTCCACCAATCCACGATTGGGCATCGGCAGCGAGGAAGAAGCTCATGGCGAGCATGGAAAGCAGTGAGACTTTTGTCATTTTCGGGTTGATTTGAAAAGGTTAATTATGTTTTTTTGATGGTTGTCGTTTCGTCCTTTTTCCAGCCTGTGGCCGAAAAAAGGTGCAAATATACAGAAATCTCCTTTGGACGGCAAATAAAATGGACAATATTTAAAAATAGGTGGAAAATATTTATGGCCGATGCCGTTCTCCCGCCCGAAATCTGAACGTCGCACGTGACAAAATGTGTGAAATCCATTGGCCAACAATCAAAAAGTGGCAGGAAAACTTGCATATCTCGGCGAAAAACATCAATTTTGCACCGCTTTTTGCGAAAAATCGGTTAATTTTCATCGGCCAATGGCTCAATAGAAGCACATTTTTTAATCAATTCAATCATTTAACAGTTAGTTATGAACAACTACGAAACCGTTTTCATTTTGACTC
>DFJU01000146.1:0-5690 GCA_002373755.1 Bacteroidales bacterium UBA3663
TGCAAAATGAGCTATAGGTCAAAAATTATAGAGATAAAGTTTTTTTTACTCGGTATGCGTTCGGAACAGAGCCTACCCTTATTCCTGCATCTGAGTATTGAAAATCACATAATCTGTAAACAGAGTATTAACAATAAATAAAAACCGCTATGAATATATGGGATGTTTCTTTTACGGTGAATGCGTGCATTCTTCCTTTTGCTCCGTATACACCAAATGACGAAGTTGAGCAAAAAATGGAAAAATTTCTTCGAGAGTTTAAGAATGATACAGATAGTTTATTGAACATTAACGGATATGACGGATGGCATGCAGGGCTAGCTTTCTATTATACTCTGACATATCATAGAGCTCTTAGTGAGCAAGATAAGAAATTTAGTTTTGCAGGTGCAACCATATCTCTTATTAAAGCTCTTGAAACGGGGACTATGCAAAGCGTATTGGCTATCGAAAAACTCATTGAAATGATTAAATCAAATCGAGATATTGTTGATGTGTATGTTTTGGCGATGCCAGATGAAAGAATGGTGAGTGATTTTAAAATGCCATCGACATTTATATCGACATCCAATCTTCCAGTGATGTCAGGAATAAAGTCAAGGTTGGTTTGTGTTCTGAAATTTCTGGTTGCATTAAAAGAAAATCGTTTGGATCAAGCAGACAATGAAACGAAAGCAGGCCAATACTACCTTACTGCGCTATTTGATGAAGCATATCACCGTATAAGTGCATATGCCGTTTTGGGATTGATTGGCTAAATAATCATTTAGCTATGTTTGATAATAATCAAAGAGTCCCGCTATTCGGATTGTCATTTTTGATAATCAACATTTTTTCACATTATCATTGAACTCGCTTTTTTACATAATTAAAACATGGCATTATCTTTATGTTATAACAGAGTAAAGTCGTCCCTCTACAAAGGGAGGGACGGCGATTCAGATAGCATTTTCGACGCTTATGACAAAAAAGGGTGGAAAGAACAAAAAATATCCATTCCCAATGAGAATGTTGATATAATCATCCATTCAAACCATCATTATGCTGGAGCATCGTATTTGTATGCAAAGATTATTATCAGAGATTTATATGTTCTGAATTTTCGGGATGAGCAAATGCTTTATCTCCTAAGCGATGCAAATTTAAATACGTTTCAAGTAAAGCCTGAAGATTGGGACACATTGTTTGATAAAATCATTCATGAACATGAAAATTTGTTTATGATAAGCGAGTCTATAATAAAAAAGTATTTTAATGAACTTGATAAAATTATAGATGGAAATTCTATTTCTATTTTTCGCAATAAAGCAGATGACCGGCCTACACTATGGGACAATAATTTTTTGGTCAGATTACATTCTTCAGATAAAATTGTCGACATCATAAAGAACGTCGAGAAGTCCACAATCAGCAATAGCCAGTTTGTTCATAAATGTCTATATACATCTTGCATTAATCTTACAAAGAAAATTGCACAAGAACTTGAATGGGACGATATAAAACAGACCGATTCTAGGTTGAAAAGGCTTGGCCATAATTTGTCCCTTATACATAAGTATATGGATGATTATGGAAGTCCTCTGACATTTGAAAAGATAATGGCTTGTAAAGAATACTAAAATTCAGCCTGCGAGATTATTCCCGCAGGCTGTTTTTGTCAACCTTTGCAAACTTTCCTCCCCTCCCCATTATGGGGGAGGGTTAGGGAGAGGGTCTTTTCACAGCTTCCACTTCTTCTCGCCCGTCACGAGTTTCTTGACGTGCTTGTGGGTGCGGCCGCCATCCTGCGGCAGATAGACATCGGCCTTGACGCCGGCGGGCAGGGAAACAGACATCTGACCATCGGCGATGCGCACCGTAATCGGGCCCTTGGGCGACGGCACAAGGCATTCGGCCTCGCGCAGACTGCCAGGACGCGGACGGATTTCGACCACATCGAACGCAGGAGCCACCGGCCGCACGCCCATCAGTCGGAACGGAATGATGTTGGCCGGAGCCGCACCCCACGCATGATTCCAGTCCTGGTTGGGCTTCCAGGTGTTGCCCCATGCCTCCATCGTGATGGTCGAACCTTCGCGCATCATGTTCACCCAACTGCGGTCGCTCCGGCTCGTCATCAGGGTCAATGCCGCATCCGGCTCACCGCAATCGTAGAGCGCATCGAGCAGGAACTGAGCGCCATAGACGCTGCACGCCATGCCGCGCGAGATGATATGCCGTGCCACCGTTGCCTTATATTCGTCGGGCACAAGGCCGAACACCGTAGCGAAGACGTTGGCATGGAGCGAGGCGTGGTCGGTGCCGATGCCATCCACGTAGATGCCGCGCACCGAGTCGAGGAAGGCGCGGTTGAAGTCGTCGCGCAGCTGCCCGGCATAGTAGGCGAAACGAGCTGCATCGGCATTGCGGCCAATGGCTTTCATCATCTCGCCAAGTCGTGCAACGGCCGCGTAGTGATAGGCATTGACCACGGTGTTGAAGTCGGTATAGACGTAGCCGTCATCTTCGCCGCCCTGACCCTGCGCCAGTCCGAGGATGCCCGAATGTGGCCAATCGACGATGTCGCTCACAGGGTCGCGCCGACGGATGGAGTTGAGCACCTCGCGCGACTGTCCGCGTTTGGACGAGATGAGTCCCGTCTCACTGTCGCGCAGGGCCATCAGCGTGTGCGCCTGAAGCTCGTCGCGGTAGCGTTCGATGAGTTCGGTGTTGCCCGAATAGAGGTAGTCGTACCAGGCGATGAGGTCCATCTGCAGAATCCACTCGGTGGGCCATGTTGGGTGTTCGATGAGGTATTCGAAGGTGCGGCGGGCGACGTCGTAGCGGCAGTCGGTCGCGTAGTGGCACAGCTGGTTGATGAGGGCATCCGCCTCGTATGGGATGCGTTCTCGGTCGCCATCCACGTAGTAGCCCGTGAACGACGTCGCCTTGATGCTGTACTTGCACAGGTCCCAGACGGCGTTGAGCACCGAGTCGCTCGAATGGAAGTAGGCGGCATCGTCGTCGAACGGCACATTGACCGCAATGCGCACCACATCGGACGAAGTCAGCCCCTTAGCGCCCTCGACCTCGCAGTAGCGGAACGGCATCACCTCGCCCACCTCGTCGGGCATACGCACGGCGGTGCCGCTCGTGTTGCGGCGGTCTTTGGGGATGGCCGGCCGATAGGTGTGGGTGCCCTGCTGGAGCGGTACGGTGACGATGCGGTAGCGCCGTGAGCCGCCCGGATTGCGGTCCACGCGGCCGTCTGCGGCACATTCGCCGAGGTGCAGGCGCAGGGTGTCGTTGACCGATGAGGCATTGGCCGTAATCTCAATCTGTCCGAAGGCTGCGCGGCCGAAGTCGAGCATGGCATTGCCATCGGCCAAGACCGAAAAACTGACGGCCTGCTGGCGCGTCTGCTGGAGTTCGGGCGATGGCTGCGCCCAGGCGGTGAGGGCGATGGCCGATGCACATAGCTGAAGGAGAAGTGTCTTTTTCATAGTGCTATATTGTTTTGATTATGAATTCATTGGCCAATGTCAATGCGGCTCGTACACCTTGAAGCCCCAACGATAGGCGATGCCCAGGCTGAAGGTTGGTGTCCAGCCCGATGTGTGGTGCAGTTTCATCAGGCCGATGCTGGGCTTGAGGGCGATGGAATGGGTGGTTATCATCGTGGCAGCGATGCCGCTCGTGCCGTTCAGATAGACGTGCTGGTAGAATGGAATCTCGCACAGGCAGCCCACGCTCGCGATGAAGCCGTTGTTTTCCCGGATCTTGTTGTCATCGTCCTTCTCATTGGCGGAAAGGCTCGCGCCGCCGATGCTGAATGTCGGGTAGAAGGGAAAGCGTGCCTCGGGCTTGACAAGGTAACCGTAGGTGAGGCAGAAGGTGGTGAAGTCAGCCTGCTCATCGGCGTAGAGTGGGCCGATGTCGCGCTTGCAACGCCCGCGGAAGTTGGTGGCGACATCCATCAGAAACAGATGCCGGAGCACGTCCACGCCGATGCACATGCGGATGCCCCAAGGCCGGGTGTCGTAATCATCGCTATTCGACCGATGGACATTGGCCCCGAAACTCGTCCAGAGGTTGCCGTAGTATCGTCCCAGCGGGATTTTTTCAGGCGATACCTCGGTGGTTGTGGCCAATAGCTGCGCCGTCTCGAAGCTGTAGAGGGCAAGGGTGATGTCATCCAGTCCGTTGCGGGTGCTGTCGGCCAGCTCGTCATAGAAATCGTCGAACTGATTGTGGTAGAACCGCATCACCGAAGGGTAGTCGGCATCAGGATTGGTGGCCAGTTCGTTGATGGCCAATCGGCGGTACACCTCCAGCCGGTCGAAACATATCTGGCAGAAATTCAACGCATTGTCGCCCCTGTAGATTGAATCGACCCACGACTGTGTCTTGTCGAAATAGAGCGAGCTGCCTATCGAGGAGTATTTGACGTTCCGGATGCGTTTCGTGCGCGGCTCGTTGATGATGTACCACTCCAGGTGCATGGCCATGGTGTCCTTGCGCGACTTCCTGCCCATGAATTCGTCCATCTTGAGCGGGCCGTCCGTCCAAGCACGTTTGCTGTCCTTGTAATCCTGTGCTGCAAGGACATTGGCCAAAAGCCCGATGCCCAGCGCGAGAAAGAGGTGTTTTTTCATTTGAATAAATGTTGTTTTTCATTGTGCGGTTTGTTGCCAATCGCAATCGGCCGCAAAGATAGTCGTTTTGGGCGTAGCGGCAAAGGGTTCGCCCCCGACAAACTCACGTAGCGGCACAAAAAAAGCCTCCCGCACTTTCGCGCAGGAGGCCGTCAAAAGGAATTATGGTTTTATCAGCGGATTGTTTCAGCGGATGCGACGGTAGCCGTACTTGGCCTGATCGCCGAGTTCCTCTTCGATGCGGATCAGCTGGTTGTATTTGGCCATGCGGTCGGTGCGGCTGAGCGAACCGGTCTTGATCTGACCAGAATTGGTGGCCACGGCGATGTCGGCGATGGTGGTGTCTTCGGTCTCGCCCGAGCGGTGCGAGGTGACGGTGTTGTAGCCATGACGGTGTGCCATCTCGATGGCGTCGAGCGTCTCGGTGAGCGAACCGATCTGGTTCACCTTGATCAGGATTGCGTTGCCTGCACCCATTGCGATGCCCTTCTCGAGGAACTTCACGTTGGTCACAAAGAGGTCGTCGCCCACGAGCTGGCAGCGGTCGCCGATGCGAGCGGTCAGCTTCACCCAGTTCTCCCAGTCGTTCTCGTCGAGGCCATCCTCGATGCTGTCGATGGGATAAGTGTCGATGAGGTGCTCGAGGAAAGCAATCTGCTCCTCAGCGCTGAGCTTCTTGCCGTTAGGATCCTTCTGCTTGCCGTTCTTGAGCTGCTTGTAGTCGTAGAACCAGTTACCGTTCTCGTCCTGAACAGCGAACTCAGAAGCTGCGCAGTCCATAGCAATCTTGATGTCCTTACCCGGCTCGTAGCCAGCAGCCTTGATAGCGTCGCAGATGATGGTCAGAGCGTCCTCGATGCCGTCGAGAGCGGGAGCGAAGCCACCCTCGTCACCTACAGCTGTGGAGAGGCCACGTGCCTTCAGCAGCTTGGCGAGGTTGTGGAACACCTCAGCACCCATGCGGATGCTCTCCTTGATGTTGGGAGCAGATACGGGACGAATCATGAACTCCTGGAAAGCGATAGGAGCGTCGGAGTGAGCACCGCCGTTGATGAT
>DFJU01000146.1:5754-6411 GCA_002373755.1 Bacteroidales bacterium UBA3663
TGTTCATCATAGGAACGGGGAGTGTATAGGTGTTGCAGCCACCGATGTAGCGATAGAGAGGCAGACCGAGGGCGTTAGCAGCAGCCTTGGCAGCAGCGAGGCTGACGCCGAGGATAGCGTTTGCGCCGAGCTTGCTCTTGGTGGGCGTGCCATCGAGAGCGATCATCTTGTAGTCGAGAGCGCGCTGGTTGAGTACGCAGTCACCCTTGAGGGCGGGAGCGATGATCTCGTTGACGTTCTTCACGGCCTTGAGGGTACCCTTGCCGAGGTAGCGGTTCTTGTCGCCATCGCGGAGCTCGAGAGCCTCGTTCTCACCGGTGCTGGCACCAGAGGGTACAGCAGCACGACCCATTACACCATTTTCGAGAATCACATCGACTTCTACAGTCGGATTGCCACGGGAGTCAAGAATCTCACGGGCAACAATCTTTTCAATCTTCATAGTTCGGGATTGTTTTTGTGAATGAATATATGAGTTTACTATTTTCGCGGTGCAAAGATAATGAAAAGTTGAAAGTTGGCGGTTGAAAGTTGAAAGTTTTTACCCTGAACTTCCACTTTTTAGCATTATTTATATTAATGTGTAGCGACGATCTCCGTTTTTGCCAACTCTGTATTGCGTTTGTCGGTTTGCGTAACGACGCGTGCGGCGAGTTG
>DFJU01000146.1:6538-9031 GCA_002373755.1 Bacteroidales bacterium UBA3663
CATACGCTCTGCACGAGTGGTATCTGCGCCAGCAGGGGTATGTTCATTTCCTCGGCCAGTTGCTTTACGCCCTCGCGTCCAAAGATGTAGTAGCGGTTCTCGGGCAGCTCGGCGGGCGTGAACCAGCTCATGTTCTCAACGAGTCCAAGAATGGGCACATTGACCTTCTCGTTGGTGTACATATTGATGCCTTTGCGTGCATCGGCCAGCGCCACCTGCTGAGGCGTGGAGACGATTACAGCGCCTGTGATTGGGAGGGTCTGCACGAGGGTCAGATGAATATCCGACGTGCCCGGAGGTGTGTCGAGGATGAAGTAGTCGAGGTTGCCCCAAGCGGCTTCGCCTATAAGCTGTTTTAGCGCATTCGAGGCCATGCCCCCGCGCCAGAGTGTGGGCGTGTCGGGGTCCACGAAGAAGCCTATCGACAGCATCTTTACGCCGTACTGCTCGATGGGCACGATCATGGCCTTGCCGTCGACCTCCTCGCTGTAGGGACGGGCGTCCTCGACGTGGAACATCTTGGGGATCGAGGGGCCGAAGATGTCGCAGTCCAAGAGGCCTACGCGGTGGCCGAGACGGGCGAGGGCTATGGCCAGGTTGGCGGCCACGGTGCTCTTGCCTACGCCGCCCTTGCCCGAGCTGACGGCGATGATGTTGCCAAGATGGGCGTAGGGAGGGGCTGCCTGGCCCGAAGGTGAGCCTTCGGGCACTGCGGCCGGAGCGGCGGTCTTGGTGTTGATCTCCACTTCCACGTCCTTCGAGACGTAGGCGTGGATGGCCGCCTCGGAGGCTTTGACGAGGGATTTGAGGAAGGGGTTCGTGGGCTTGTCGAAGATGAGCGAGAAGGAGACGTGGAGGCCGGCGATGCGCAGGTCGTCCTCGACCATTCCCATCTCCACGATATTCTTGCCCGTGCCGGGATAGCGCACGGTGCGGAGGGCGTCGATGATGAGTTGTGGATAGAGTTGTAACATATATTAGGTGTTGTCGTTGTCGGCTGAGCGCTGTTTACATATAGATAGGCCGGATGCCAGTCTGGATCGGGTCGTAGCGTATGATCTGGCAGTCGGCAGGCAGATCGTCGAATGCCTTGCTGCTGACCTTTGCATTCTGGTTGATGTAGACCTCCTTAAGGTTGGGGCTGCCGGTGATGGCATAGTCCTCGAACTCGAGCGTGGCTTCGTCGAAATGTAGGATTTCCACATTGGGCAGCGCCTCGATGAGCTTGCTGGTGATCTTGGCGATGGGGGCAAACGTGATTTCGCGCTTGCCGCCTGGGGCGTAGAGCAGGGTGAGGTAAGTCAGCGGCTTGGTCGTGCCGTTGTATTTGATGCTATATACGCATCCGTCGTACTCGTTGATCTTGCGGTTCTCGTCGTTGAGGACATAGACGTCTTGCAGGTTGGCGCCATGCTCCCGCAAACCCTGCACATACTGGCCGATGCTGGCGATGTTGAGGCTGAGGTAGAGCTCGCGTACATTCTCGTTGATGCCGCCGATGGGGTCGAAGGCCGTGATGCGGTAGCCGAGGGCGCCGAAGGGCACGCTCACCTGCTCGTCGGCGGTGAGCACCTGACGGATGTTGAAGTGCTTGTCGCGGAAGTCATAGACGAACCTGTCATCCTTTGCCAGGGGCATATCGATGTTCCAGGGCTGCAGCGTGCTCTTGTACTGGGCGAGGTCGGCTTTCATCCTATAGACGTTATTGCGGTTGGTGGGGTCGGCCACATACCACACGCCGTCGGCGAGGGCATAGACCCAGGCATGGCCGCCGGTGTTGGCCAGGAAGCCTGTGGCCACGGTGGCTTTGATGTCCTGCGTGTGGAGCATGGCTACCATCAGGTTGGAGTAGCCCTGGCACACGGCTACGCGGTTCTTGAACACGCTGTAGGCATCCTGGTCGTCATAGTCGTAGCGGATGTTGGCGCGAATCCATTTCAGTATGGACATCATCTTGGCGTACTGCTTCACCTCGGTGGTGAGGATGCTGCTCTCCACGAAGCTCTTCAGTTCGGCCAGGTGCTCGTCGGTGATTTCCACGCTGTTGAGGCTGGCCGCCATGTTGGTGTCGGCTTCGCACATCAGCTTGCTGGCGTGTTCGGCGATGACGGGATCGTTGAAGTAGTGGCTGTAGTCAGTGGGGTCGGTGTATGCTCCCGTGAGCAGCTTCTCGCCGTTGCGCCGAGCGAACATATCATTGTCGGGTGCCGACATCACGACGGCGCCTCTCGATGTCTCAGACGGGGTGATGTCGTTGATGTCATCGCTTTCCGAACAGGCTGCGAGCAGGGCAGCGAGGCTCAGGATATAAAAGGAAAATCTTTGTTTCATAACTTATGTGTTTAGCAATTCTTCATCATAATAAGCCATTGACCCACCCATTTGTGATGGGTTTTCTGTCCTTTTGGGCTGCAAATATAAATTTTTCCTTTCAAATGACCAAATAAAACGCAGATTTTCCGCTTGTTCCTGTCCCTGATGGCCATTTTTTTG
>DFJU01000156.1:0-213 GCA_002373755.1 Bacteroidales bacterium UBA3663
ATGGTGACCAATGCGAGAAGTGCGGCGCAACGCTGTCGCCCGACGAACTCATCAACCCGTACAACGCGGTGAACGGAAATCCATTGGTCAAGAAGCCGACGAAACACTGGTACCTGCCGCTCGACAAAGACCAGCAATGGCTCGAAAAGTGGATTCTTCAGGATCATCAGGAGTGGCGTCCCAATGTTTATGGCCAATGCAAATCGTGGCTCG
>DFJU01000156.1:373-13821 GCA_002373755.1 Bacteroidales bacterium UBA3663
TGGTTCGACGCGCCCATCGGCTATATCTCAAACACCAAAGAGCTGTGCGACGCACATCCCGAACTCGGCACATGGCAGTCGTGGTGGCAGGATCCGGAAAGCCGTCTGATTCACTTCATCGGCAAAGACAATATCGTCTTCCACTGCATCGTTTTCCCGGCCATGCTCAAGGCTCACGGCGGCTACAACCTGCCCGACAACGTTCCAGCGAACGAGTTCCTCAACCTTGAGGGCGACAAGATTTCGACATCGCGCAACTGGGCCATCTGGCTGAACGAATATCTGGAGGATATGCCCGGCAAGCAGGACGTGCTGCGTTATGTATTGACGGCCAATGCACCGGAGACGAAGGACAACGACTTCACGTGGAAGGACTATCAGGCACGCAACAACAACGAACTGGTCGCCATCTTCGGCAACTTCGTGAACCGTGCGATGAAGCTGACCGAGAAGTACTTCGGCGGCAAGGTTCCGACCTGCGGCGAACTGACCGAATATGACCTCCAGACATTGGCCGACTTCAAGAACGTCAAGCAGAACGTCGAGGAGCTGCTCGAAAACTTCAAGTTCCGCGACGCACAGAAGGAGGCTATGGAGCTGGCCCGCATCGGCAACAAATATCTGGCCGAAACCGAGCCGTGGAAGCTCGCCAAGACCGACATGAACCGCGTAGCGACCATCCTGAACCTCTCGCTCCAGATTACGGCCAATCTGGCCATCGCCTTCGAGCCGTTCCTGCCATTCTCATCGGCCAAACTGCGCACGATGTTGGGCATGGAGAGCTTCGAATGGGACAATCTGGGCCGCACCGACCTGCTCGAAGAGGGCCATCAGCTGGGCGAAAGCGTGCTGCTGTTCGAGAAGATTGAAGACGACGTCATCCAGAAGCATCTCGACCGTCTGGCACGCATCAAGGCCGAAAACGACAAGTTGGCATTGGCCGAGGCAGAAAAGAACTGGCGTCCCGCTCCAGTGGCCGAAGAAGTGCCGTTCGACGACTTCGCCAAGCTCGACCTACGCACAGCCACCGTGCTCGACGTAAAGCCGGTCAAGAAGTCGGACAAGCTGCTTCAGTTCACCCTTGACGACGGCACAGACGAGCCTCGCACCATCCTGTCGGGCATCGCACAGAGCTATCCTGACCCATCGGAGCTCATCGGCAAGCAGGTCATCTTTGTGGCCAATTTTGCTCCGAAGGTCATGCGCGGAATTGCATCGTGCGGCATGATTCTGTCGGCCGTCAACTTCGACGGTTCGCTGCACGTCGCCACGCTCGAAGACAAGGTAAAGAACGGCAGCAAGGTCTGCTGATTTCTAAAATTGGCAATGAAAAAGCAACTTTTCATTACATTCCTGAAGATTGGCGGTTTCACCCTCGGAGGTGGAGCCGCCATGGTTCCTATGATGCAACGCGAAATCGTTGACCGCAACCATTGGCTCACGAAAGAGGAGTTTCTCGACATCTACGCCGTTTCGCAGGCCACGCCGGGCATCTTTGCGGTCGATATGGCCAGCCACATCGGCTACAAGTGCGGCGGTCTTAAAGCCAGCATCTGCGCTGCGCTGGGTGTGGTCACGCCGAGCATCGTCATCATATTGGCCATCGCCATCATCTTCTCGCAGTTTCAGGACAATCCGTGGGTCGAGGCATTCTTCAAGAGCGTCCGTCCGGCCGTGGTTGCGCTGTTGGCCGTACCGATTTTCAGCATGGCACGTTCGGCGCGAATCACATGGACAAACTGCTGGATTCCAGTGCTTTCGACCGTACTGATCTGGCTGTGCGGCGTCTCACCGGCGTGGATTATCCTCGTGGCCGGCGTGGGCGGCTATGTTTATGGCCGATGCATTGGCCGAAAAGATAAAAACACTGATAGCCAATGATTTTCCTGCGACTTTTCTACGTTTTCTCCTACATCGGGCTGTTCAACTTCGGCGGCGGCTACGCGATGCTGTCGTTCATCCAACAGGAGGTCGTGCAGAAAAACGGCTGGATGACCGAGGCCGAATTCACCGACATCGTGGCCATCTCGCAGAGCACGCCAGGCCCCATCGGCATCAACTGCGCGACCTACGTGGGCTACACCGCCGTGATGAACGATGCGTTTGTGACCGATGGCATTCTCGCCGAACTCGGTCTGGGCTGGATATGGGGCATCATCGGAAGTCTATTGGCCACAATATCAGTGCTTTGGCTGCCGTTCATCGTCATGATTATGGTGTCAAGATTCCTGTTGCGCCACCACGACTCGACCACGCAGAAGAGCATCTTCGCCGCTCTGCGTCCCGCCATCATCGGACTGTTGGCCAGCGCCGCCCTGTCGCTCATGAATACGTCCAACTTCGGCTCATGGAGCGACAATCCGACCCAATTCGTCGTCAGCATTGCCATCTTCGCCGCCGTCTTTGTCGGCATGATGAAACGACGGCTCAACATCATCTACACGACGCTTGCCTGCGGACTGCTGGGCATCGTGCTCTATGGAATTATCGGACTATAAAAACATGATAAAGCTATGAAAATAAAGTCTTTGTTAGCAATGCTATTGGCCACAACGGGCAGTCTTTTCGGGTGTTCGGCCAATGCCAACGACTTCGATAGCGTCAATGTGGACGAGTTTGAAAAGGTGTTGGCCGACAGCTCTGTCGTCCGTCTCGATGTACGCACGGCCGGAGAATACGCCGAAGGTCACATTGCCGATGCGTTGAACATCGACGTGCTTGAGGACAATTTCGAACAGACAGCATTGGCCAAGATAGAAAAAAGCCGCACCGTCGCACTCTATTGTCGCAGCGGACGGCGCAGCAAGCGTGCAGCCTCGATTCTGGCCAAGCACGGCTATAAGGTCATCGAACTCGACTCGGGCTTCAACGGCTGGCTGAAGGCCGGAAAACCGGTCGTGAAGTGAGTCATCGTCGGCCATTACGCCACAGGTAACGCACGGCAAAAAAAACTGGATTTTTTCGGAATAGATAGACGAAAGCACAGACATCCTCCCTATAGCGTGGAGGATGTCTGCGTTTATATCATTGCGACGCCACTTACAGCTTGACGGTCAGCTCCTGCCCTGCGTATTCAACAGTCTTGGCTTGTGTCAGGCTCTGGCCGGGCAGAACGATGGTGAAGCGGCGCTGCTGCAACATGCCGGGGAACTGCCCTTTCCGCGTAGCGATGGTGAGCTGGCGCGTGCGGTCGTCCCAACGGAACTGGATTTCGGTGTATTGGCCGCGCTCGTAGTTGTAGTTGTCGCCCTCGTCCTCGTAGAGCGTGAACGAGGCATCGGCACCGGGATAGACGCGGATTTCGAGGTTGTCCCACGGCTTTTCGGCGGCGTACTGCATCTCCTCGCCCAGCGGCACGATGCTGCCTGCGCGGACGAACATCGGCACGCGGTCGAGCTGCGTCTGGAGCGTGACGGTCTGGCCGCCCTTCATGCGCTCGCCGGTCCAGAAGTCGTACCAGTCGGTGCCCTTGGGCAGGTACTTGGTGGCCGATTTCGTGGCGTTCCAGTCTATGGCCGATGGCGCATCGGCCGCAACTGCCTGCTTCTTGTCCCAGCCGGACATGGCGTTCTCGCGGATGACGCGTTCCTGCGTGTACTGCGCCTCGACGATGGGTGCGGCCAATATGCTGCGGCCGAACATGAATTCATCGGCCATATCCAAAACTTTCTTGTCTTGAGCGAAGTCGCTGAACAGCGGACGGAGGTAGCTGCCATTGGCCGACGTCACCTGCCAGGCGGTGCTGTAGAGGTAGGGAATCAGGCGGTAGCGCAGGCGGATTTGCCGTTCGATGGCGTCGTAGATGGGCTCGCCCTTCTGGCCGAACTGCCAGATTTCGCGTGGCGCATCGGCGCCGTGGCTGCGGAAGACGGGACAGAAGAGGCCGTACTGCATCCATCGGACATAAAGCTCCTGGAACTGCGGATTTTTCGGGGCCGAGCCGCTGCCCTTCGTGTTGTACGAGCCGCAGAAGAAGCCGCCGATGTCGGTGTTGAAGTTCGGACAGCCCGTCAGCGTGTAGCTCAGTCCGGCGGGCACCTGCTTGCGGAGCATGTCCCACGACGAGGCGACGTCGCCGCTCCACAGGCCGGAACCGTAGTGCTGCTGGCCGGCGAAGGCCGAGCGTGTCATGATGAAGACACGCTTGTCGGACGACTTTTCACGGCGCTGGTTGTCGTACACGCCCTTCACGGTCTCCAGCGGAAAGGCATTGCGCAGCGAACGCCACGTGCCGTCGGTGCCGGCCTTGTGGTCATAATTCGATTCCTTCGCGTCGAAGAAGTCGGGGTCGGTCGAGTCCATCCACCAGGCATCTGTGCCCTTGTCGAGCAGCGGCTTGAGGTTCTGCCAGTAGATGTCGCGCGCATCGGCCGAGAAGGCATCATAGACTCGCACGCCCGACGGATAGTCCTTGCGCGGAGGCCAGAAGGTGAGTCCACTCTGCGGCCAGGTCTCGAAGTCGAAAAGCAAATCCTTTTCGCTGAGCTGGCGGTATGCCTTGGTCATCGGCCCGAAACTTGCCCAGATGCTGATCATGAAGTGGGCGTGCTTCTTGTGGACATCGGCAATCATGCGCTCGCCGTGGGCATACTCCTCGGTGAGGAAATCCATGGCGTTCCACAGGTAGTTCGAGCCCCAATACTGCCAGTCCTGCACGATGCCGTCGAGCGGAACCTGCAGTTCGCGGTATTTATCGACCACGGCCAACAGCTCACGCGCGCTCTTGTAGCGCTCCTTGCACTGCCAGTAGCCGAACGTCCAGAGCGGGAACATCGGCACATCGCCCGACAGCTGACGCATCTGCGCGACAACGCCATCGGCCGAACCGCCATACATGAAGTAATAATCGACGCACTCGCCCACCTCGGACGAGAAGGACATCCCCGTCACGGCGTCGTCGTCGAACTGCGTGCGCGAATAGTTGTCCCAGAAGAGGCCCCAGCCCTTGATTGACTGCAGGACGTTCTGGAAGTCCTCAAGGTTGGACTGCTCCATCAGCTTGTGTTCGCCGCGACGGTTCATGCGGCCGTTCTGGAACGTGCCCAGGCCGTAGATGGCCTCATCCTTGTCGAGCGTGAAGGTCTGCGCTACGCGGAATTTTCCAGCATCCGGCCCCTCGGTGCGTGGCTCGAACGTGCCGGCCGATTTTTCGCGTAGCAGGGACTTTCCATTGGCCATAAAGGTCAGAACGCCCGTCTTCGGGTCGATTTTTACGGCCAATGCGCCACTGCTCACGGTGTTGCCGCTGCGTTTCACCTGCACGTCGTCGGGCTTGGCAATCACGACGAGGCTCTGTTTCGTACAATCGCGGCCGACGGGCGACTTGACGACACGGACGATGGTCGGCGTGTAGAACTCGACGCTGACTCGGGTCTGTCCGGCCTGGAACTCTACCGGTTCTCCATGCGCAGCCGCCGTGAACATGCACAGCAGGGCTGCAATCAGATTTCTTGTTTTCATTATTCAGGTTTTAAATGGTAAGACGCCGCAAAGGTACAATGAAACACGCGGTCTGTCGCAAAACAAATGAAGATGCGATTGTAACAAATGTTGAAAATGGACTATTTCCCCGTATATTCCGACGGTTTGCAGCCGAATTCCGCCTGGAAACACTTGCTGAAATAGCTTGTCGAACAGAATCCCGTATGCTCGGCAACCTCGGCGATGGTCATGTCGCCCTTCAGCAGCATGTCGGCGGCTCGTTGCAGGCGGATGCTGCGGATGAAGGCCACGGGCGACTGCTGCATCATGGCCGTCAGACGCTTGTAGAGACCGGTCCGCTCCATGCAGAGGTCGGCGGCCAACCGCTCCACGTTGTAGGTTGGGTCGGTGATGTGCTGTTCGACGAGCTGCGTGGCGCGCGCCATGAACTCCTTCTCCTGCGGCGAGGGTTCGGGTTCGACGGCCGATGCCGACGCCGACTCCGGTTCGCCGAGCACAACCATCGCCGCCGAATGTTTGTATTGATTGACCTGTTCGACCAGATTCTGGATGCGCAACAGCAGCAGATCCTCGCGGTTGCGGCGTTGCAGGCGTCGGCGATAAAGGCGGAAGGTCAGGGCGATGGCGGCCGTCAGCAAGACGACGTAGAGCACATAGGCCAACGGCGTCAGCCACCACGGTGGTCGGATTGTGAAGCTGATGCGTCGCACGTCGTCCGGATTCCATCGGTCGGGATTGGTTGTGGCCAATACCTCAAGCTCGTAGTCGCCCGGCGAAAGGCTGACCAGCGGCAGGTAGAAGACGCCCTTGTCATCAACGAGCCGTTCGGCTGAATCGGCCGAGAGAGTGTGCCATCGGCCGACATCGCCCGAAAAACGGTAGCGGTAGCACGTGCTGCGCGGACGCACGTAGTTCATGGTGGAAAACTGGAAGGCCAATGAATTCTGGTCGTGCGCGAAGGTGAGCCGTTCGGCGTAGGGCGGCATGACGTCGAGCAGCGTCGCCCCGTCGTAGTCGCGGCCCACCTGCAACGGCTGTCCGTGCAGGAAGATGTTGGTCAGGATGGGAAAGACCTCGATGTCGATGGGCCGCGTGTCGAACAGGCCGCTCTGTGGCGACGTGTAGAGCAGGCCGTTGCCGTAGGTGCCGAGCCAGATGCCGCCCTCGCGGTCGAGCCTCACGGTGTTGATTCCGGTCGATAGCATAGAGCCGTCGGGCAAACGTAACTCACTGAACGACGCCACATTGCCAGTTTCGCAGTCGATGCGCAGATAGCCGTCGGCCGTGGTCAGATAGAGCATTCCCGTCGGCGTCGGGGTCAAGGTGTGCATCAGCCCGTCGAGCGACAGAAGCTGCCGCCACTGGTGCGACTTCGGGCTGTAGGACAATAGGATGGAACCGCCGCGTCCGGTGCGCACCTGATAGAAATTGCCATCGGCCGCAATCACGACCAACGACGTCGCGGCATACATCGCGCGCTGCGGTTCGGCGTAGGCGTCCGTCACGTAGGCCAAACGTCCGTCCGGCTGATACACAGCGAGTTGCCCCGTGCTGAAGAAGGTGTAGATGCTGTCGGCCAACGTGACGACATCCTGCAAGTTGCCTGCCTCCGATGGCAGTTCCAGCTCTCGTCGCGATGCCTCGGCGCAGAGGCGTCGGCCGTCCAGAAGCCACGTCTCGCCGTCGTCGGTGATGAAAAAGTCATCGGCCGACCAACCGAAATCGCGTAGCCACCGCATCGTGCGCAGATCGAGGCAGTAGAGCCGCCGCCACTGCTTCATCCAGAGGCGGTCGTGCCCATCGGCAAAAAGGTGCGTCGCGCCACGATAGGCCGGCACGGCGACCCACTGCGAGGTGTCGATTGTGGCCGATGTAAACCGTTGGCCGTCATAGACATCCACTGCCCTGTCGGTCACGACAACCATGCGCCCGTCGCGCAGCTGTAGCATCTGAAGGACGCGGTTGCTGCTCAGTCCGTTCTGCGTGTTCAATGTGTAGAAACTGGCTGGCGCATCGGCTGCGTAGAGACCGACCATGCAAAGTGTTGCGAGCGCAAAAAAAGTCGCAAAAAATTTAATTCCAATGTGTTGCATCAAAATTTCAGAGCTAAAATTTATCGACTGTCATCGGCCATTACGCCACAGAAAACGCACCGCAAAGAACAGCAGGCCAAGGGCGAAAACCACGGTCACGACGTAGGCCCAAATGTTCTTTTCACGGGATGTCACCCCAATTTCATAGTGAGGAGCAAGCAGGCGGAACCCCGTCAACCGATAAAAGAACAGGCCATTGTCTCCGATACTGCCATTGGAGCATTCAGCCACATCAACAATCTGTCCAGGCATCTTAATACTGCAACTGACGCCCAACATATACAGAGACGAATACAACCGTTCATCGCGCACCATTTTTGAGTTTTCGGCCAATGCCTTTTCGTACACATCCGAATGTAAAACCTTTGTGATGAATTTTTCAGGTTCAAAATTCACGTAGTCGCCTGACAATGAGTCGGAATAATAATAAAAAGCCATCTTGTCGCGCATTTCGGGCCATGTCATCGGCACATTTTCAATCGAACTGTAATTGTCGCCAATGATTTCCACCACATCTCTCAGCCTGTTGGCATTGACGTAGCGGCCAAAGCTCTGCTCCAAGTTTTCGTTCAACTCCTTCATCTCTGCGCCGCTGAAACCCTTGGCCAGATTCGGATATCCCGTCAGCCAATAATTGGCCGATGTTTCCGACATGTACATTGGACATAACTGAATCTTAAAGGCAGGTGCAAAGCTCTCGAACGTCTCGGTGTAGGTATATTCCGTGTAGAACCAACGGAACTTCTTCTCAAACTTCGGGGTCGATGAAACCTGTCGGCCAGCAACCGTTATCGGACATAATTCGGTCATTTCTTCGACCGACCGGAAATCGCGTCGGGCATGAATCAAAACCGTATCTTTGACGGACTTGGATTTCCTGTTGTCCGCACAAAGGACTGCCACAGAATCATATTGTGCCTGCGACATCGGATATGGCTTTTCCTCAACGGCAGACACATCCGACTTGGATCCTTTCACACACCACGTCTTCTGCCAGTCCTTGCTGCTGAGGACGCGGTTCAGATAGGTGTTGTTACGCTGTGTCGAATCGACCAGAGTCGCCGAATCGGCCTTGAACCAGATATCGCGGCTACAGGTGCCGTCGGCACGGATTTCGGTGTTCATTGTAAAGTTTCCATCCGTGCAGGCCGATGCCATGACCAGCCCGAACAAAAGTGCAAAAATCCGAATCGTTTTCATCGTGCAAAATGTTTTTTAATGGTTGATATTGAAGGACTTCTTCTGGCGTTTATGTCGGCCAACATTGCTCGCGCCTCGTTGAGTGTCCGTGCAGAACGAAGCGGTTCGTAAACGCTTGGCACTGAAACGGTTGCCACGCGTTCCAGCTCTACGGGAGAATCATTGGCCGACAACACGCAGAGCACGAGCAGGGCGATGGCTGCGGCCGACGAGAGCCACGCGGTGACCATCGGCCAAAGCGGTCGTGCCTTGGGTTGCTGCGGCGGCAGATTGGCCATGATGCGGTCACAGAGGGCATCGGCGTCGGCCAATGTGGGCTGCTGCGCCGCGATACGCTCGAAAATATTATCTAAATCATTCATAACCAAATCGTTTTAATTTTTCACGCACGGTTTTTCGTGCGACGTAAAGGTTGCTTTTCACTTTGTCGCCATCGAGGCCGGTTATCTGCTCCACTTCGGCCGATGAAAGCCCCTCCAGACAGATGAGCGTGAAGACGAGCCGCTGCTTCGGGCTAAGGCCATCGGCCAACCTGCGGATAATCGACGCAAGTTCCTGGTTTTCAAGGCTTCGTTCAGCTGAGTCATCGGCCATAAACCGACTAAGGCAATCTTCGTCGCCGGACAATGGCTCGGTGAAATGCCGGCTCTTCAACCGGTCGAGGCAAAGCCGCGTAGCGATGGTGAAAATCCACGTAGTGAAGCGTTGCGCGGCATCATATCGGCCGATGTTCATCCACACGCGGATGAAAGTCTCCTGAACGACGTCCTTGGCCTCATCCTCATCGCACAACAGGCGGAAAGCGAGGCGGAACACCATCGGCTGAAAGGTCTGGACGACGCTGCGGAAGGCATCGCGGTCGCCACATCGGCATCTTTCTATAATGTCATTGCTGATTGTTTCCATGATTTTTGTGTTGTTCATCCTCTTATACGATTCTCATCGGCCAAAGTCGAAAAAAAAGGTTTGTTTTTCTGAAAAAAGTCGCGTAGCCGAATTTCGGGGTCATGGCCGATGGTACAAAAAAGGCACGAACCGAAATTCGTGCCGAAGTTATGGAAAATGTCGCACAAAAACCGACGCGCTACGCGAATTTTTGCACGACGCAATGTCAATATAGGCCGAATGCGCCCAACAGCAGGATGCCGAGAATAATCGGAACAACATAGCGCAACAGAATGACATACAAGCGTTTGCGCACGAACGAATAGCCATTCAACCGCATCTCGCCGACCAACAGACGCGGCTTTACGACCCATCCGAACAGCAGGCAGGTGCAAATGGAAATGATTGGCATCAGCAGGTTGTTCGACACGTAGTCGAAGATGTCGAGAATCTGCGCCTTGGCTCCATTCGGCAGCTCATATTCAAAATAAAGCAAGTTGTAGCCGAGGCAGACCACGACGGCGGCAACCAGCGCGACCGACTGAATCACGATGACCGACTTTCGGCGGCTCCAACGGAAGGCATCGATCACCGACGCGACGCAGGCCTCGAGGATAGAAACGGCACTCGTGGTGGCAGCAAAAAGTGCGAGCAGGAAGAACGCGATGCCGATGATGTGGCCGAACGCACCGAGCGAATGGAAAATCTTGGGCAATGCCACAAAAATCAGTCCCGGGCCGGCTCCCATGCCCTCCGTGCCCATAAAGACATAGACGGCTGGAATAATCATCAGGCCGGCAAAAATGGCGATGAGCGTGTCGAAAATCTCAATCTGATCGACCGCCTTGCCAAGGTTGACCGAGCGTTTCATGTACGACCCGTAGGCCACCATGATGCCCATTGCCACCGAGAGCGAAAAGAAAAGCTGCGAACAGGCATCCATCATGATTTTCAGGAAGCGTGTCAGCGTCATGCCCTCAAAATCGGGGATGAAGAAGATGGCCGCGCCCTGCATTCCGGTGCGGGTCTCGCCTGTCAGCGGGTCGGTGTGTTCGATGAAAAGCGAATAGATGCAGATGAAGATGACCAACAGCACCAGCATCGGCATCACCACGCGCGAAAACTGCTCAATACCCTTCTCCACACCGCGCAACACCACATAGAAGCAGATGGCCGAAAAGACAATCATGTAGCCGATGGGCGAGCCAACCTCCGAGATGAAGTTGCCGAAGAAGGCGTCATCGACCGTGGCATTGCCTTGCAAGGTGGCATACTGCACCAGATATTTCAGCAGCCAACCGCCTATGGCACAATAATATGGATAGATGAGCGCGGGCACGAAAAACGACAGGACGCCGATGAACGACCACTTGCGGTTGAAGAACCTGTAGGCCGTGAGCGGGCCGCGATGCGAGCGCCGGCCGATGGCAACTTCGGTGATGAGCAATGTGAATCCGAACGTGAAGGCAAGCAATATGTAAAGCAGCAGGAAAACTCCGCCGCCGTCGCGCGCCGCAAGATAGGGGAATCGCCAGATGTTGCCCAACCCGACAGCACTGCCTGCGGCAGCAAGCACGAATCCCAACGAACCGCTGAATGTATTTCTTTCTTTGCTCATAACTCAATCAGTTGCAACAAGTTGTCTCGTTCAATATTTTCGTTTCGGATTCTTCGGGAACCAGCCTCGCTCCACACGCTTCTTCTGCTCGAAAAGCTCCAGGATGCTCCACAGGCACGAACAGCCAATCACGCCGAGAATCGGGCTGAGAATGTCGTTGGCGGTAAAGAGCGATGCCACGATGAAGGCGATGCCGGCCAGACAGAAGACCCACCAGCAACGGGTTCCGAAATAATACTCACTCTTGATTACAATTGGATGAAACAGACCAATGGTCAAGAATGTTGCCACGGCGATAATCAATCCGATAAAATTCATTGTTTTTAAAGTTTTGTTAATGTGTAATTAAAGGGGATTCAAACGATTATGTCACTTTCAATAGCCCAAATCCTGGCCGACGAGCACCACCGTATGGCGTCCGCCGGGCGAATTGCGCAAAAAATGCACGTAGTTGCAGATGCAGTCTTCGCCGTGGCAATTGTGGCAGCTGCCATCGACCGAACAAGGTGTCTGCAAATCGAACCGCTGCGAATTGAGCGGCGCCGCCGTGCTGCGGGCCCGCGTGAGTGCCGCATCGACCGTGCCGCACACCTTGTTGATGCCGACCACAAAAATCACCCGCTTCGGGCCGAACGTGATGGCCGCTACGCGATTTCCGTTGCCGTCGATGTTGACCAACACGCCGTCTTCGCTCATGGCATTGACCGACGACAGATAGACATCGGCCGAAAACGAACGGCGATAGAGCGCGGCCTTCTCGTCGGCTGTCGGGAGCAGGTCGCGGTCCCACACGTCGTAGCAGCCGGCATCGGACAAGGCCTTGACCAACCCCATATCGCGTATGGTGGCCGAACCGCCCCAAGTGACGCTGCTGCCGGCCGGAATCAGTTCGAGCACGCGCGCGACAGCTTCATCGGCCGTGGCACAAAAAAAGGCATTGAAGTGCCTGCTACGCAGATTTTTGACCAATTTCTGCACGAATTTTGCTGTTCTGATTTCTTGAGGAGTTGCCATCGCACATTCACATTTTGAAAAAAGACGTGCAAAGGTACTGAATTATCGGCAAAAAGGCAAATTCCGAGGGCTCGCAGCGAAAAAAATCCACTGCTGGGTGACAGCAATGGATTTCGTGTTTTTCAGGATGCTTTCAAGATCTGGTAATTGTGCGATTAGGTATTCTTAAACATGGTCAATACCCATTTTTAGTTACAACTCACTCTTTACTTTTGCTACCCAGGCATCAATGCGGGCTGCGGTCTGGTCGCTTTCGTTCACCTCATCGAGAGCACAGCCCACCCAAGCGCCATCGACCACGGCCAACGAGTTGCTGAACGAATAGCCATCGGTCGAAATGCCCTTGCCGACTACGGTTGCGCCTGCCACTGCTTCGTAGATGATGCCCATCGCGCTGCAGAATGTGTCGGTGTACGATGCAGAATCGCCACAACCGAACAGGGCAACCTTCTTGCCGCTCAAGTCGGCCTTCTTCAGGGTCTCGACGGCATCGTACCAGTCGTCCTGCAATTCGCCGTCGCCCCAAGTCGAGCTGCCCAGCACAAGCACGTCATATTCAGCGATTTTTGCGTCATCGAGGTCGGCCGCGCTGAATACGTCCGATGTTCCCAGTTTTTCGGCAATCTGACCTGCCAAAGTCTCACACGTTCCGGTTGTTGAACCGTAGAAAACAGCAATCTTGCTCATGATCTATATTTTTTAGATAAATGAAAAAAAGTCCGCGAAGTCGGGCGCAGAGTAGTTTCTGTCTCGATTTCGCGGTGCAAAGATATTGGCTAAAATCGGCCTCTCCAATACCTACAAATAGGATTCGGCCTACCTCGATTTAGGTAAATTTCGGCCGATGAGGATGACCGACTCGCCGGCTTCGAGGCTGATTTTGCAGATTCCGTCTGCCGACACCTCGACGCGCTCCATGCCGCCGGTCGATGTGCGACAGACCTGAGCGTCGGAAAATCCGCGTAGCAGCCGCAGACGGACGTTTTGTGCCGTGTCCGACACGTTAGCCACGAAGAAGATTTCGCTCTCGCCATCGCGTCGGTGCGTGTGTACGATGGCGGGATTCCCATCGGCCGACGAAAGCCACGGTTCGATGCCAACGGCCGATGTCAGCACTGGCACTCCAGCCGCACGGAACTCGTCCAACTTGCGACGGCTTGCGGGCGAAATGTAGGCGTATAGCTCATTTTGCAGGA
>DFJU01000027.1:0-11706 GCA_002373755.1 Bacteroidales bacterium UBA3663
AAAAACAGGCCAAAGACATTGTTGCCGAGAAAGCAGCAAGCGTTAATATGCCGTACGTTATCGAACGTTGGCCGGGTGGTATGTTGACTAACTTCCCAACCATCCGTAAGGCTGTCAAGAAAATGACAACCATCGACAAACTGATGAACGACGGAACTTTCTCAAATCTCTCTAAAAGAGAATTGTTGCAAATCACACGCCAACGCGCAAAATTGGAGAAGAACCTCGGTTCTATTGCCGATCTGAACCGTCTTCCATCTGCCCTCTTCGTCGTTGACGTAATGAAGGAGCACATTGCTGTAGCAGAGGCAGTTCGTTTGGGTATCCCTGTTTTCGCAATGGTCGATACCAATTCAAATCCTCGCGACATCGACTTCGTGATTCCTGCTAACGATGACGCAACCAAGTCTATCAATGTTGTGATGGGCGCTATTTGCGACGCTATTGCAGAGGGTCTGGAGGAGCGTAAGGTCGAGAAGGCTGACAGCGATGCAGCTGAGGCATCTGGCAAGGCTCCACGTAAGTCGAAGAAGGCTGAGGCTGCTGAGGCAGAAGCTCCTGCCGAGACTGAGGCCGCTGAATAATTAAAAGTCTGGTTGCTTTATTTCAGCCGTAGATTTTTAATCCTGTTCTAAACACAAAACAACGTAAGATTATGGCAGTTTCTATTGCAGATATCAAGAAGCTTCGCGAACTGACTCAGGCAGGTATGGGCGATTGCAAGAAGGCTCTCGAGGAGTCAAACGGCGATTTCGATGCCGCTGTGAAGTGGATTCGCGAGAAGTTCACCAAAATCGCAGCTAAGCGTGAGGCACGCGATGCAGCTCAGGGTATTGTTATTGCCCGTACAGAGGGTAATTATGCAGCAATTATGGCTCTCAAGTGTGAGACTGAGTCGGTTGCCAATAACGATCGCTTTCAGGATTTGGCTAAGGCTATCATGGATTTGATTATGGCCAACAAGCCGGCAGATCAGGCTGCTTTGCTTGCTCTTCCTCTCGAAGGCAGCACGGTACAGGCAGTCATCACCGAGCGTTCAGGTGCTTGCGGCGAGAAGATGGAGGTCGTTTACGAATTCGTCAAGGGTGAAGGTGTTGTTGCCTACAACCACTTCAACCATATGCTTTCAGCAATCGTTGCTTTCAACCAGAATGCATCAGAGGAGGCACTCAAGGCTGTTGCTTGTCAGGTTGTCGCAATGAATCCTGTTGCTGTGAATGCCGACGAGATTCCTCAGGAGAAGAAGGATGAAGAGCTCAACATTGCTATCATCAAGACCAAGGAGGAGCAGATTCAGAAGGCTGTTGAGGCTGCTTTGAAGAAGGCTGGCTTGAATCCTAACCACTTCGACAGCGAGGATCACATCGAGAGCAACATGTCTAAGGGCTGGATTACCGCTGAGCAGGCCGAGCAGGGTCGTAAGATCATGAAGGAGGCTGCTGAACAGAAGGCTGCTAATCTGCCAGAGGCAATGATTCAGAACATCGCAAAGGGTCGTCTGAACAAGTTCTTCAAGGAGAACTGCTTGGTTGAACAGGAGTTCATCAACGATTCTAAGATGAATGTTCAGCAGTATATGGATTCTGTACAGAAGGGTCTGACTGTTACTGCATTCAAGCGTATCAACTTGAATCAGGACTAATATAAAATCTTATCTTTCCGCCGCCTTATGCGGCGGTGGAAAGAAAGATATTTAAGTTATTAGTGAGGAGTTAGTGGTTATATTTCTCCGTTGGAGATTTATTGACTGATGCTTTTCAAATATAAAAACTAATAACTATCACCTAATAACTTGCTTTGCAAGTACGGGGTGTGGCGCAGTTGGTAGCGCGCTACGTTCGGGACGTAGAGGCCGCCCGTTCGAGTCGGGTCACCCCGACATCGTTAAGATGTCGATTGGAAATGTCGTCAGAGGTTACTTTGACGACATTTTTTATTTTTTTCGCGTAGTGTGTTAGAATAATTTGTTTTAACGCTGATAATGCGCTATTTTTGCAACGATTTAATGCAGATGTTCTTTTTTTTTGTCTGCAATTCCAACCATTAAATTCATATTCACAATGAACAACAAATTTTGGGGCTGCGTTGTTGCAGCGTTTACTGCATTGTCTTGTTTTTCTTCCTGCGATGATGATGAAAAAGTGTCGATGAAATTGCAAGGACAGTGGGAAGGTGAGTTTTATGCCTGCTACTCTTGCAAATATAAGCAGGAAGTCCAGCCGCGTGTTTATTATGCAGAGAATACGTATATGGAATTTATTCCGAATCATTTGTTCGGAAGCACACGAGGCACAGGCTATGAGGTCGATTTCTATCCGGACAACAGTCCGATAAAATATTCGATGTACGAGTTCGATTGGCGCATCGATGATGAAGTCATTACTCTCGAGTATCTTGATGCTCCGGAAATGAATACGACAATCGAAAACTATCGTCTTTCTTATGACCGTTTTCGTGGTTATTTCGGAGCAAACAAGAGCAGCATTGATCTGCGCAAGTTGGACAGCTTCGACCATAGCCAATACGTCAGTCCTTACGAACTGCGAGCCGAGGCGTACATAGACGATTATTATTGCGGCAGAACTCGTGCTTCGAGCGATGAAGTGGCTGATAGTCTGGTCAAGATTTTGCCAGAGGATGTTGTAATAGTTTCTCGTGGCCGAAAAGTAAAACCTGAAGAATAAATCCGTTTACATTGAAATAAGTTGAAGGAAGTGCAGATTCAAGTCTGTTCTTCCTTCTTTTTTTGTAGTGCGTTACTCTTTGATGGACTTATTGTAGGAATTTGTCTGTTGGAAATTCGGATTAAATTGCGGAATATGCCAATTTTAGCAAAGATTTTTCTTGGTGTTTGAGTGAAAATGCGGTAAATTTGCGGCTTGAATAATCTAACCTTTGAAAAATATGAAAACATTTAGGGCTTATTTTCTGTGTATCAGTCTGTTGTTTTGTTGTTCGTTGTGCATGCTGACATCATGTGGCGGCGATGGCAAAACCAAATCCGTAAATTTTCCAAACAGTTTGGCCAATATGGTCACAATGACGGACAACGGCTCAAAATTGTATCTGAAAATCACATCGGATGCCACTTGTGAAGTGGTCCCCAATCCAGAAGGAGCGTATAGCGGCGAGATTACAATTCCGTCGGAAGTGAATTGCAGCGGAACTCCTTACACCGTCTCGAGCATCGGCGACCGCGCATTTTATGGCTGTGCGGATTTGTCGGCCGTGAGCATTCCGGCAACCGTGCAGTGGATTGGCCAGAAGGCATTCGGCGAATGTGGCAAGCTGTCGCGTGTCGTCATTCCAGACGGTGTGCGTGAGATTTGTTTCCGCACATTCTATATGTGTACGGAACTTGAATCGGTCAGTTTGCCGCCAAGTGTTCAGGAAATCGGCAAGGAGGCGTTCATGGGCTGCAAGAAGTTGGTCAATCTGCCAGTGCCTGAAAATCTTCGCATTGTCGGAATCTCGGCATTTCAGGATTGCGCATCAATCAATGCGATGGAGTTTCCCGAAGAGATGACAGACCTTGGCGACGATGCCTTACACGGATGCACATCGTTGGTTTTTGTCACATTGCCCAAAAATATGCTGAAGCTTGGAAAATGGGCTTTTGCCGGATGCAAGAATCTGCTTGTGGCCGACATTCCAGAGGGTGTCGTTGCTGTCGGTGACTGCGCTTTCCGCGATTGCTCCAACTTGAAGGAGGTAAAATTGCCGTCGTCGATGCGAACTGTCGGCCGAATGGCGTTCCGCGATTGTCCGAGTTTGAAGTCCATTTCGGTCGCTGCTGCCGAGCCTCCAATTCTGCAGGACAATTCGTTCGTCAACAGCGAAAAGGTTCCGCTCTTCGTGCCAAAGAGCAAGGCTGCAATTTATCGTAGCTCAACACATTGGAAATCGTTCGCAAGCATCAGAGAGAATTTGAATTGATTGACTTTCCATAAAAGTGAAGCACCTCGTTGTCGGGGTGCTTTTTTTGCGCGTTGGTGTGCGATGCTACGCGATTTTTATGTATCCGCTAAGGATGAATAAAGCCATCGGGAAAGAATCCTGATGGCTTTAATGTGTCGAAAATCGCGTAGCGTAGTCGATTACTTCTGCTTTTCAAATTCGAAGCCGACCTTCATGCCTTGATAGTTGGAGGCCAGCTCGGTGACGGTGCTGAGCATCGAGAACTTGCTGCCGAGAGTCTTCATGAAGGTAAGGAATTTCGTGCCGTCGAACGTCAGGTTCATTGCGGTGCCGGAAACGGTCACGTAGCACTTGATGTTGGCTCCGGTTGCAGTCGTGATGGTGATTGTCTTGCTGTCGCTGTCGAACACATAGGTGCCGCTGCGGCTGATGCTGCCAACGCCGTAGGTGACGTTGCCGCTGTTGTCGAACGTGAATGTCATCTTGCCTTGCTTGATGCCTACCAGCTTGTAGAACGATGCAAGTTTGCTCTGCAGCTTCTCGGCAATGGCTGCGCCGCCGGCCTGCGTGAGGTGGTTTTCGCTCTCGAACTGCACGCTCGGCTGGGTGTAGCTCCATGTGCCGACAATGGTGGATGCCGTGGTCGTGAGGTTGCCCGTCACCGACGAAATCAGGTATGAGACCAGCTCGTTGTTCGATTCGCTGACGTTGCTAGTGGCGGTGCCGACAACATTGTTCAGCACGGTGCCGAGAGCGTTAGTCGCCGTTGTCGATGTGCTGCTCTTCGACGAGCTTGTCGTGTTACTTGTGCTTGCGGCCGATGCCACACCAGACAGGAGGTTGGACAACAGGCTCTGAGCGTTGGCGTTGGCTGCGATCATGCTGCTTGCGATGACGGCTCCTGCCAAAAAGATTCTTTTCATAGGTCTTCGTGAGTTTTTTTTGTTATGGATTTTGGTATTTGATTGCCTAAAACGGCCGACAAAGTTATTGCTTTTTGCTGAAATGCCAAAATTGACGGCTATCAAAAATTGGCTTGCAACATCTTTTCGGCCAGAATCAGGTCTTCCGGATAGGTGATTTTTATGTTGGTCGGTTCGCCGGCCACTACGCGGATTTGCACGTCGGGAAGGTAGCGGTGCACGACTCCGCAGTCGTCGGTCGTGACGAAATCGGGGTCTTGCAGGCCGATGTTGTAGGCGCGGTCGATGGTGTCGAGGCGGAATCCCTGCGGCGTCTGCACATTGCGCAGGCTGCTGCGTGGCGGAATGCGTACGATGTTGCCCTCGGCATCCACTTCGCAGATGGTGTCGGTGGCCGGAATTGCGACATCGACCGCCTGAAAATGTTCGAGTGCGGCAATGCAGTCGCCGATGATGCGTTGTGAGACGAGGCATCGGACGCAATCGTGAATCAGCAGGTTTATGGCCGATGCGCCGTCGCACCCTCTATAGATGCCGATGGCTGCCAGACTGCTGTCGTAGCGCTCCTTGCCGCCGGGCACGATGTGGCGCACTTTCGGGTACGGACGGGCGATGTCGCTCGAACGGTCGATGAAGTCCGGGTGGCTGACAATGACGATTTCGTCGATTTTGGGGTGCTGGCTGAAGGCGCGGATGCTGTGTTCGAGGATGGTGCGTCCGGCCACTTGGATGAATTGTTTCGGCTCGCTTCCGCCCATTCGTTTTCCGCTTCCGCCAGCCAAAAGTACGGCTACGTTCATTTTCGTGTGTGTTTTGGGCAAAGTTAGCCATTGGCCGTCGATTGCACAAGCAAAAAGTGAAAAAAGCAAAACGGCGGAACAAAAATGGACGAACAGGGAAGAAAAGTCGGAAAAAAACATTATTTTCGCGCTAAATTTTGTCTTTTTATGTCGCCCAAACTGAAGGCATTCATCGATTTTATGTGGAAAAAACGTACTTTGTACGTTCTGCTCGGCATGTTGATTGCGTTTGCAATCATCCTGCTCATCATTGCCACGCCTTTGTGTGTCTATCTGCCAGGATATCTGGACGTCCACAAGCGCGCCGTGGTGATGGATTTCGCGATGCGCATCGACAGTCTGGAGCGGGAGTGCGACCTGCGTCTGGCCTATTTGGACAACATGACGAACATTTTGCGCGACAGGGTTAAGCCCGACCAGATTGTGCCCTACGATTCGGCCGTGACGCGTATCCAGGACACGTTGTTGACGGCGTCCGAACGAGAAATCGAGTTCGTCAACCGATATGCCCAGCAGGAGCGTTTCGGCTTGAATGCCCTCGATGAGGAGCGTAATGGCCGATTGTCGGTGGTTTTCCTTGCTCCGGTTAAGGGCACGGTGGCTCAGCGCGATTATGGGGAAGATGCCAAACCGGGTGCAACTCGCGTAGCGTTGGCTGGCATATCGCCGGTGCTGGCTCCATTGGAGGGCGATGTCGTTTCGGTCGTGACAGAGGTCGGTGGCAGCTATCAGATTGTGCTGCAACATCAATTAGAGTATCTCACGGTCTATTCACATTTGAAGTCGGTTATGGTGGAACTTGGCCAACACGTCAAGGCTGGCAAGGTCATCGGCCATGCCGGCAGCAAGAAGGACACCACGGATTGTTGGGTCGGACTTGAAGTGTGGCACAAGGGAAAGTCCATCGACCCCGAATTGGTAATGATATTAGAGTGAAAATGAGAACAATTGCAATCTTGGGCAGTACGGGAAGCATCGGCCGCCAGACGCTTGAAGTGGTCGAAGAGCATCCCGATTTGTTTGAAGTATATGCCATTACGGCCAACCGCAGCGCCGACCTGCTCATTGAACAGGCCCGCAAGTTCAAGCCCGAAGTTGTGGCGATTGCCGATGAGTCGTGCTACGAAAAGGTGAAGGATGCACTTGCCGACCTGCCCATCAAGGTGTGGACGGGTGCCGATTCGCTCTGTCAGGTGGTTACGGCTGGCCCGATTGACGTCGTCGTGACGGCAATGGTCGGTTTCGCGGGTCTGCGGCCGACGGTCGAGGCCATCAAGGCGCAGAAGGCATTGGCATTGGCCAACAAAGAGACGCTCGTCGTGGCCGGACAGCTCATCGAGGGCCTTTGTGCCGAATATCAGGTGCCGATTCTGCCGGTCGATAGCGAGCACAGCGCGATTTTCCAGTGCCTGCAGGGCGAGTCGGTTGCCAAGGGCTGTTTCCCGTGGTTGGCATCGGCCAAAAGCGAGGACGAGAACGGCGAAAAGCGGCCTACGTATCTTGACAATCCCATCGACAAGCTCATCATCACGGCATCGGGCGGCCCGTTCCGCACCTTCACGATGGAGCAGATGCGCGACGTGACGGCAGCGCAGGCCCTGAAGCATCCGAACTGGGACATGGGCGCGAAGATTACCATCGATTCGGCGTCGATGATGAACAAGGGTTTTGAGGTCATCGAGGCACGTTGGCTGTTCGGCATGACCACCGACCGCATCGAGGTGGCCGTCCATCCGCAGAGCATCGTGCACAGCATGGTGCAGTTTGCCGACGGTGCCATCAAGGCGCAGCTGGGCTGTCCCGACATGAAGGTGCCCATCGCCTATGCGCTGAGCTATCCGGAGCGAATGCCATCGGCCATAAACGGAAAACTGCGGCTGGAGGACTACGCGAATCTGACGTTCGAGCGCCCCGACCTGGAGCGTTTCCCGAACCTGCGGCTGGCCTTCGAGGCATTGGCCAAGGGCGGCGACCGTACCTGCGTGCTCAATGCGGCCAACGAGGTCACGAACGAGGCTTTCCGTCGTGGCCAATGCAAATTCCTCCAGATGGCCGAGGTGAACGAGCGGACGATGCAGGCGATGCCGTTCGTGGCGCGTCCGTCGCTCGACGACTATTTCGCGATTGATGCCGAGGCTCGCGTCAAGGCACGTGAGATTCTGGCCAAGTTGTGAATTTGACCAAGTTATGAAATAAGAATTAAGAAATAAGAGTTTATGGGTGACGACTGGAGCAAATGTCCACTCCCCTTTTACTCCCTTTAATTACTTTTATATTGTAAATAATGTTTGATTCAACATTCTGGTTCAAGGCATTCGAACTGTTGGCCAGCCTTTCCATTCTGGTTTTCGTACACGAACTGGGACACTTCATGTGGGCGCGGTTCTTCAAGGTCGGAGTCGAGAAGTTCTACCTCTTCTTCGATGCCTATGATTTCGCCCTCGTCCGCTGGAACAAGCAGGGTCTGCACTTCTTCGACTGGATTCACCTGCCGCGACTGGTCAATCCGAGCGAGACGGAGTATGGCATCGGTTGGGTGCCGTTGGGCGGCTATTGTGCCATCGTCGGCATGGTCGATGAGACCCACAATTCCGAGCAGGCCGACATGGACCGTCCCGATGCCTTCGTCAAGCAGGGCAAGTTCGCCCAGTTCATGATAATGGTGGGCGGTGTCTTGAACAACGTGATATTGGCCGTCATCATCTATATCGGCATGGCGTGGCATTGGGGCAAGGATGTGCTCGAAATCGAGAATCTGCCCTACGGCGTGGAATACAGCGCATTGGCCAAGGAGATAGGCTTCCAGGACGGCGACATGATTGTTGCCTTCGACGGCGAGCGTGTGACCGACTTCAACTCCATCGGCAATCATCTTCTGTTGGCCAATGACGTGACCGTGCGTCGCAGTGGCGGCGAGGTGACGTTTGCTCTGCCCGACACGCTGGGAACGCATTTCCTGAAGGAGAAGGACATCATGTCGTTCCTCTCGCTGCGTCAGCCGATGGTTGTGGCCGATTTGTTGGCCGATGGACCTGCCGCACGAGCCGCATTGCAGGCGGGCGACAGCATTGTCATGGTCGATAGCGTCCTGACGCCGTATTTCGCCGATGTGACGTCGCAGTTGAAGCTCCATGCGGGCGACTCGGTGCGCATCGGCTATTATCGCGGCGATTCGTTGTGTGTGGCCGATGTCCTTCTGACGTCCGACGGCAAGCTGGGTATCTATTCGAAGAGCCTCATCGGCCCAGAACACCTCACGCACATCGACTTCACATTGGCCGAAGCCATCCCCGCCGGTTTGCAGCAGGGCTGGACTATGCTCTACAACTACGTGCGCCAGTTCAAGCTTGTCTTCACCAAGGAGGGCGCGAAGGAGCTTGGCGGTTTCGGTTCGATGGGCTCGATTTTCCCCGAAAAGTGGATCTGGAAGGCGTTCTGGGGCTTGACGGCGTTCATTTCTGTCGCATTGGCCTTCATGAACATCCTGCCGATTCCGGCGCTCGACGGCGGCCACATCATGATTCTCATCATCGAGGCCATCATCCGCCGGCCGCTTTCCAACAAGCTGAAAGACCGTTTGCAGTACATCGGATTCGGCTTCATCGTCCTGCTGATGGTTGCGGTCAATGCCAACGACATCATCAAGTTCTTCTTCTGAAAAAATCTCTCAAGAATTTGAGAATTAGGGAAATAGATTCTTTTAATTCGCAAATTCTTGATTCTTTATAATCCTCCGGCACCATGAAAAAACGATTGCTTTCTGTCGCCCTGTGCGGGCTCTTTTTGGCCGATGCATTGGCCGTCGAAATCCGCGTAGCACCGGGCCAGCCGCTCGATGCTGCCTTCCGCGAGGCGCGCGAGATGCGTCGTCTGGGGAGCATCGGCCATAACGACACGCTTTTCATCACTTTGGCCGATGGTGTCCACCGCATCGTCGAAGCGCTCATGCTCCGTCCCGAAGACAGCGGAACGCCGCAGTCGCCCACCGTCGTCCGCGCGGAACATGCAGGTTGCGCCACCATCGACGGCGGCGTGGCGTTGACGGGTTGGCGACGAGCCACGCGGGAGGAACTGCGCGGAGTGCCATCGGCCACACAACCGAACCTTTGGGTGTGCGATGCGCCGCGCGTGAATGGACGCATCGTCGAGACACGTCAGCTCTGGCAGGACGGCCGACGGCTTCCGCAGGCATCGCTCGTGCCGCAGGACAGTCTGCTGCCGATGCTCGCGTTCGACAAGGAGCACCGCGAAATCCATATTCCGGCGCGCTACGCGACTTTTTTGAGCCGCAATCCGCACTTCCAGCCTTGGATGCTGGTGCATCAGCGGTGGGCAATCGCCCTGCTGCGCATCAAGGAGGTCGTGATGGCCGATACATTGGCCAAAATCACTTTCCTCGAACCCGAAAGCCGACGCGAATTTGAGCATCCGTGGCCGCAACCCGTCATCGGCGACACACTCGACGACGGCCGCATCGTCTCGTCGTCGTTCAACCTGTTGGGCGATGTTTCATTGCTCGACCGGCCCGGCGAATGGGTGCAGTCGTATCCAAATGGCCTGATCTACTACGTGAGCGGCGACAAGGGCGGCGCGCGTCCATCGGCCGAAATTACGATTCCCGTGGCCGAGCAGCTGGTGCGCGTGGAGGGTTCGCTGGAACGCCCCGTGCACGACATTCTGTTCGACGGAATTCGGTTCGCGCACACCGTCTGGACGACGCCGAACCGCGAGGGCTGGGTCACGTTGCAGGCCGGATTCCCCATCGTCGATGCCTACAAATTGGCCGAACCTGGATTGCCGCACAAGGCATCGCTCGAAAATCAGGCGTGGATTGGTCGTCCGCAGTCGGCTGTGACGTTGTTTGGCGCGCGCTACGTGAATTTTTCGCATTGTCAGTTCGTCAATCTGGGCGCGTGTGGCGTGGATTTCGTCGAGTCTTCGTCGCGCTGTGATGTGGCCGACTGCCATTTTGAGGATGTCGGCGCTACAGCCGTGCTGATTGGCCATTTTGCGACCGGCGGACACGAGACGCACGCTCCGTTTTTGCCGTTTTCGGCCGATGCGTTGTGCCGCGAAATGCGCGTAGTGCGCTGTCGGGTGAAGGATGTTGGCATGGAGGATTGGGGTGCATCGGCCATAAATGCCGGATATGTTTCATCGACCACAATTGCGCAGAACGAGGTTTCGGGCTGCAAATGGAGCGGCATCTGTCTGGGTTGGGGCTGGCTGCCCGCGCCGAAAGAGAAGGCTTCGCTGCGACGTTGGCCGATGCGCGACAACCATCTGACGGGCAACCATGTTTTCGATTTCGGCCTGCAGTTGCACGATTGTGGCGCGCTCTACACGCTTTCGTATCAGCCGGGGTCGAGCATCGAAGGTAATCGTCTGGAGCGCATGGGACGTGCGCCGTTCGCCACCAACCAGCGCGTATTCTACATCTATCTGGACGAGGCCACCGACGGCTTCACCATCCGGGACAACGTGATGCCCGAATGGCGCATCGGCCAAAACCAGACAGGGCCAAAGATGAAGATTGAGGAGTAGGGGGGAAGTCGTTTTTCCGCGTAACGAGTAAAAAAATGTCCGATGCGTTTCACAACGTATCGGACTAACCACTAATACTAATTAACTAAAACTGACGACCTTAATTAAATACAAAATCTAATATACACAAGATAACATTTGGGCAATACTTTGTCTTTCGACACCGCAAAGATGACGCAAAAAAATGGCTTTGCGACGGCAAATCGTACAAAAATCGCGTAGTGATACTTTCTGTATATTTTTGTCTCATTTCCACCAAATTTTTCTACCTCTCCACCTTGTTTTTCCACTATGGCTCATGGTTGTAAATTCGTTCAATGTAGATACCGAAAATTGTCATTTGTCGGATGCGGTGAATATTCTTTATTCACGCGTAATTGCACAAAAAGGGCTGATTTTTACCGATTTATTAAGAAATTATGTCGAAAAAACGGGTGAAAATTAACAAATTATAACATCATGCTTGTATTTTGCATGTTGACTATCTATATTTGCGCAACGGAAAATTTTTGCTCAATGTA
>DFJU01000027.1:11811-39788 GCA_002373755.1 Bacteroidales bacterium UBA3663
TTGTTAAGCGAAAGACGCAGCTGTGCAGAGCTGTCTGTCAATGGCAAATTTGAACATTACCAAAATGGCCAAAAACAAAAAAACGTTATGAACACAGCAACACTCAATCCGCAGAAAGATCCTATGGGGACTGCAATGTATGACTTTCTGCTGACTGGTAAGGCTGCCCGGTTAAGGGTGCTTTCGTCGATGTTCGACGAAGACGAAATCGATGTCCGATACCTGTTCCGCACGGAGGAGCAGATGCCGAAGCTGGAGCGTAAAGCGCTCGAACTGGCACGCGGTCATGTGCTCGACGTCGGTGCAGGAACTGGATGCCACGCGCTCGCCTTGCAGGACAGGATGCCGGTCACGGCAATCGACATCTCGCAGCTTAGCCAGCGGGTGATGCAAAAACGTGGCGTGCTCGATGCGCGGTGCATCAACCTCTACGACTTCCGTCTGGAGGGTACATACGACACCATCCTGATGCTGATGAACGGCACCGGCATCATTGGCACGATGCAGAATATGTCGAGTTTCTTCGCCCGTATGCGGACTCTGTTGGCACACGACGGCCAGATTCTGATCGATTCGAGCGACTTGAAATATCTCTACGAAGACGAGGACGGCTCGTGTGACATCGACATCTATGGCGACTATTACGGTGAAGTCGATTATTCGATGGTTTACCGCGACGTGAAGGGCGAACCGTTCGATTGGCTCTACGTTGATTTCAACACGTTGCGCGCAGTGGCTATGGCCAATGGTTTCCGCTGCGAGCAGGTGATGGCCGGCGATCATTACGACTATTTGGCGCGTCTCACCATCCGCTGAAATTCGCCACACATTCCGAAAACTGTTTTTTGTTTGTCCTTATACGGCTATACGACAATCCGCGATGCCCGGTCTGGGAATCGCGGATTGTTTTTCTCTCATTGTGTCGCTATGCGTTCACTTCGTTTTGTAGCCTTCGCCCCACAGGATTTCGGCCGCTTTCTGTCGGCAGTCGCCTTGCAGCAGGATTTGGCCGTCGTATGGCGGTTCGCTGTTGAAACAATGGCTGCCGCCTGTCGCCAACCGCGTCTGTAGCAGTTTTTTCAGTCGGACAAGTTCCTGCTCCGTGCCTTCAAATTCGCTGACAATTGTGCACGGCTTTCCTTTGCGTCCTTTTTTGTCGTATTCGATGCGCAGAGTGCCGAACCGTCCTTTTTCTTTGTCCAATTGGGCGTTGGCGGCGGCATCGGCCGCATTTTCGGCGGCTCCCTGTGCCAATTCGTCGGCCGAAACCGAAGAGGCGAGAATTTCTTTCCAATCCATGGTGATTTTTAGTTTTTCCTGTATAACGCGAATTGCGGTTTATTAGTGTGTCGTCCGACTGAAATTTGAACGATTTTTGAACGCTGATTTAAGCCCGCTGGACGACCTTCGTAAGGCCGACGGAATACCGTCGTATGAAATTTGCCTTTAACTCTCTGTTTTTTAAATATGTCAAAATGTGAGCAAAAGGTTGGCAAAAGGGTAAAAATGTAGGCAGTTGTTTGGCCGATTGGTCGCAAATGTGTAATTTTGCGCGCAAATTTTTTGCGTGCGTTAAGGGATTCCGCATCGGAAAATGTAAAAACAAAATCATCAATAGGGATATGAACATTTCTTACAAGTGGCTGAAAGATTACTTGAAGTTCGACCTCACCCCCGAGGAAACTTCCGCAGCCCTTACCTCCATTGGCCTCGAAACAGAAGGCGTCGAAGAAATTGAAACCATCAAGGGCGGTCTGAAAGGACTTGTAGTGGGTCACGTCTTGACTTGCGAGCCGCATCCGGACAGCGACCACATGCACGTCACGACTGTCGATTTGGGCGGTGCCCAATGGGTCAAGGACGCCTACGGCCAGAATTGTGAAATTACGGCCGATGGCCATGTCGTGGCCCAGATCGTGTGCGGTGCGCCCAATGTCGCCGCCGGTCAGAAGGTCATCGTCGCCACTCTGGGCACTGTGCTCTACGACGGCGACCAGACATTCACCATCAAGAAGGCGAAATTGCGCGGCGTGCCGTCGAACGGCATGATCTGCGCCGAGGACGAAATCGGCGTCGGAACCGACCACGCCGGCATCATCGAACTGCCTGCCGATGTCAAGGTCGGTACATTGGCCAGCGAATACTATCACGTCGAGAGCGACTACGTGATTGCTGTCGATATCACCCCGAACCGCATCGATGCTGCCAGCCACTACGGCGTGGCGCGCGATCTGAACGCCTACCTCGGCGCACATGGCCTGAAGCACGAGCTGACCAAGCCGTCGGTGGCCGAGTTCGACAAGGTTTTGGCCAATGATGCATCGGCCGCGAAGCATATCAAGCCCGTCGAAATCCGCGTAGAGAACAGCGAAGCCTGTCCGCGATATTCCGGCATCACCATCGAGGGCGTCACCGTGAAGGAGAGCCCCGAATGGCTGAAGAGCCGTCTGCAAGCCATCGGCCTGCGTCCAATCAACAACATCGTCGATATCACCAACTTCATCCTGCATGAGACTGCCGTGCCGATGCACACCTTCGACTACGACAAGATCAAGGGCGGGCAGATTGTTGTGCGCACTTGCGCCGAGGGTACGAAGTTCGTCACATTGGACGGCAACGAGCACAAGCTCAGCGAGCGCGACCTGATGATCTGCAACAGCGAAGAGCCGATGTGCATCGCCGGCGTGTTCGGCGGATTGGAGAGCGGCACGACGACCGAGACGAAGAACGTCTTCCTCGAGTGCGCCTATTTCCACCCGACCTGGGTGCGTAAGACGGCCCGTCGTCACCAACTTTCGACCGACGCCTCATTCCGCTACGAGCGTGGCATCGACATCAACAACGTGCCATATGCCCTGCGCCGTGCCGCATTGCTGGTCAAGGAACTGGCCGGCGGAACCATCGTGGGCAACATCGTCGAGGAATATCCAGTCGAATTCAAGCCTTTCGATGTCGAATTGACCTACAAGCGCGTCAACACGCTGACCGGCATCGACATCCCGCAGGAGATGGTCAAGAAGATTTGCGGCCTGCTCGAGATGCAGATTGTCGAGGAGTCGGCCGATGGCTTGAAGCTGAAAGTCCCGAACTATCGCGTCGATGTGACCCGCGACTGTGACGTCATCGAGGACATCCTGCGCATCTACGGCTACGACCGCGTGGAACTGCCGGGCAACGTCCGCATGTGCGCTGTGACCAAGACGCAGACCGACATCAACAACCACATCCAGCAGATTATCAGCGAGCAGTTGACTGGCGCCGGCTACAGCGAAATCCTGTGCAACTCGCTCACCTCCGAGTCGTTCTACAAGAATCTGCAGACCTATCCGGCCGAAAAGCTGGTTCATGTGATGAATCCGTTGTCGGGCGACCTGAATGTAATGCGTCAGACGTTGCTCTTCGGCGGTCTGCAAAGCATCATCCGCAACATCAACTTCAAGAACGTCAACTGCCGCTTCTACGAGTTCGGCAATACGCAGTTCTACAATGCCGAGAAGCAGGAGGCTGTGAACCAGCAGGTTGCATCGGGCGAAAAGACTGCGCTTCAAGTGCAGCAGGAGGGGCATGGCATCGCCGGCTACAGCGAAGAGGCACACCTCGGCCTTTGGCTGACGGGCAACCGCGCTACAGGTTCGTGGGCACGTGCCGACCAGAAGAGTTCGGTGTTCGAGCTGAAGGCTGCCGTGTTGAACGTGCTGCGTCGCTTGGGCTTGGCCGACAATCTGCGCCAGCGTCAGTTCACGAGCGACATCTATTCGGCCGGATTGGAGCTGACCACGGCATCGGGCAAGGTGCTCGCCACATTGGGCATCGTCACCAACAAGGTCTTGAAGATGTTCGACATCGAGCAGGAGGTTTACTACGCGGATATGAACTGGAACGTCCTGATGAAGGAGACCGCCAAGGTCAAGGTCGAGCAGGAGGAGATTTCGAAGTTCCCGCCTGTGAAGCGCGACCTCGCCCTGCTGGTTGACAAGAGCATCCACTTCGCCGACATTGAGCGTGTGGCCAATGAGACGGAGCGCAAACTGCTGAAGAGCGTCACTCTGTTCGACGTTTACGAGGGCAAGAACCTGCCTGATGGCAAGAAGTCGTATGCCATCTCGCTGATTTTGCAGGATGTCGAAAAGACATTGGTTGACAAGCAGATCGATGCCATCATGCAGAAGTTCATCAAGGCATTTGAAAGCAAACTGGGGGCAAGCCTGCGTTGATACTTCGTGTTGATATTCGCCGGCGCGAATGTTAATACGTCGTGTTAATGCTACGCGATAAAGGCATCGGCCAAAAACAGAATTTATAATTTAATATTTAATATTTTTTTCATAACAATGGGAAGAGCATTCGAATATCGTAAAGCGCGTATCATGGCGCGTAACAGTAAGAACAGTAAGGCATTCTCCAAGTTCAGCAAGGAGATTACCATGTGTGCCAAGGCCAGCGGCGCAGATCCGGACAACAACAGCCGTCTCCGTGTGCTGATTGCATCGGCCAAGAGCGCAGGTATGCCAAAAGACACCATCGACCGTGCCATCAAGAAGGCTACCGACAAGGACACCAGCGACTACAAGGAGGTAACCTTCGAGGGCTATGGCCCATTCGGCATCGCCATCGTCGTCGAGACTGCTACGGACAACAATACGCGTACTGTGGCCAATGTCCGTTCCTATTTCACCAAGTTCGGCGGCAGCCTCGGCACATCGGGCTGCTTGAGCTTCCTCTTCACCCGCAAGGCCGTCTTCACCGTCAAGGCCAAGGATGGTATCGACATGGAGGAACTCGAACTTGAACTCATCGATTTCGGCGTAGATGAACTCTACAAGGACGACGAGGATAACACCATCACCGCCTACGGCGAGCCAGACTGCTACGCCCAGATGCAGCAGTACTTCGAGGAGAATGGTTTTGAAATCGTAAGTGCCGAGTTCACCCGCATCCCGAACGACACGAAGGAGGTTACCGCCGAGCAGCGCGAGACTCTCGACAAGTTGCTCGACAAGTTCGACGAGGACGACGACGTAACCAACGTATATCACAACATCAAGGAGGACGAGGAGTAATTTTGAGAGAGTCGAGTGAAAAGGGTAAAGAGCAATGTTGTTTGTTTCGTCAACTAGTGGTATCGTCCCTTTCACTTCCCTTTCGCTCCCCTTTCACTCCCTTTAAATACTTTTATTTATAATGTCTATTCAGCTTCAAAAAATACAGGAACTCATCAAGAATCGCGAAACTGCCCGTTTGGGTGGTGGCCAAAAGCGCATCGACGCCCAGCACGAGAAGGGCAAGATGACTGCCCGCGAGCGTATCGAGATGCTGGTTGATCCAGGCTCGTTCGAGGAGTATGACATGTTCCTGATTCATCGTTGTACCAATTTCGGTACAGACAAGAGCCATCCGTTCGGCGATGGCGTAGTGACCGGTTCGGCTACCATCGGTGGTCGTCTGGTCTTCCTTTTTGCCCAGGATTTTACGGTGTCGGGCGGTTCGCTCAGCGTCACTATGGCCGAGAAGATCTGCAAGATCATGGACATGGCGATGAAGGTCGGCGCACCGGTCATTGGCCTCAATGATTCAGGCGGCGCACGTATCCAGGAGGGTATCGCCTCGATGGCCGGCTTTGGCGAGATTTTCGAGCGCAACATCCTGGCCAGTGGTGTCATTCCACAGATCAGCTGCATCATGGGCCCATGCGCCGGCGGTTCGGTCTATAGTCCTGCATTGACCGACTTCGTGATGATGGTCAAGAACACGTCGTACATGTTCCTCACCGGCCCGAAGGTCGTCAAGGAGGTGCTCGGCGAGGTCGTCGATCAGGAGTCGTTGGGCGGTGCGATGGTTCACAGCAGCAAGTCGGGCGTGGCTCACTTCGCTGCCGAGAACGAGGAGGAGGCCATCGCCATGATCCGTCAGTTGCTCAGCTACCTGCCACAGAACAACATGGAGGAGGCACCTCGCGTAGAGTGCACCGATCCTATCGACCGCAAGGAGGACAGCTTGAACGAGCTCATCCCAGAGAGCGCCAACCAGCCATACGACATGTACCAGGCCATTGCCGCCATCGTCGATAACGGCGAGCTCTTTGAGGTTCACGCCAACTGGGCCAAGAACATCATCGTCGGCTTTGCCCGCATGAACGGTCAGGCTGTCGGCGTTGTGGCCAACCAGCCAAAGGTCATGGCCGGATGTCTCGACAGCAATGCATCGCGCAAGGCTGCCCGCTTCGTCCGTTTCTGCGACGCCTTCAACATTCCGTTGGTGACTTTGGTCGATGTGCCGGGCTTCCTGCCAGGTACAGGTCAGGAGTACAACGGCGTGATCGACCACGGCGCCAAGTTGCTCTATGCCTACGGCGAGAGTACCGTGCCGAAGGTTACTGTCACCCTGCGCAAGTCGTACGGCGGTAGCCACATCGTGATGAGCTGCAAGCAGTTGCGAGGCGATGTGAACTACGCTTGGCCATCGGCCGAAATCGCCGTGATGGGTTCAGGAGGTGCCGTCGAGGTGCTCTATGGCAAGGAACTGAAGGCCGCCGAGACTCCCGAAGCCAAGGCCGCAGTCGTTGCCGAAAAGAAGAAGGAGTACGAAGACCTCTTCTGCAACCCGTACGATGCAGCTCACAAGGGCTATATCGACGACGTCATCGAGCCGCGCAACACCCGTTTCCGCGTGATCCGTGCCCTCGAAAAGTTGCGTAACAAGCGCGTAGAGAATCCTGCAAAGAAGCACGACAACCTGCCGCTGTAAAACCGACTGTCAATGAAGAAGATAACTCTATCCGCAATGTTGTTGGTCAGTGCCGTCACCCCGGCATTGGCCAGCAATGCCGATAATTTCAAGGCACACGATCCGTTTGGCTGGATGATGGCAGTCATCTCGATGGGTGTGGTCTTCGTAGCCCTGCTCATCCTGTTCCTCTGCTTCAAGTATGGATATACGGGCATCGCTGCCATTGCCTTGCGCATCAAGAAGTTGTTCCACCGCCAGCAGCAGTTGGAAATCATCACCGAGAAGCGCAGCAAGCGCGTGGTGAAGGTGGCCGATGCAGCAAGTGGCGAGGTTGTGGCCGATGATGAGTTGGCCGCCGCCATCGGAGTGGCACTCTTCCTGCACGAAGACGGTATGCACGATGCCGAGAGCGATGTATTGACATTGGCCGACACCACATCAGCATGGCGTGGCGCAGGTCAGAATCAGAAACATTCCCCCGTGCGACGTTTCTAAACGCGGCGTTGCACCAACAAATGCAAGATAATGAAAACATATAAGATGAAGATCAACGGCAACGCCTACGAGGTTGCCGTCAAGGATGTGAATGGACAGAATGTCGAGGTTGATGTGAACGGCAAGGCATATACCGTCGAGCTGGAAGAGGCTCCGAAGGCCGAGAAGCCGAAGCCTGTCATCGCCCGTCCAGCTGCTGCAGCTACATCGGCTGCGCCTGCTGCACGCCCGTCGGCCGCTCCCGCTGCCGGAGCCGCAGGCTCGACCAAGTCGCCGCTGCCTGGCACTGTGTTGGCCGTCAACGTCACGGTGGGCCAGAGTGTGAAGGCGGCCGATGTCGCCATCGTGCTCGAAGCCATGAAGATGGAGAACAACATCAACTGCGGCAAGGATGGCGTCGTCAAGGCCGTCTATGTGCAGAAGGGCGACAACGTGCTCGAAGGTGCCGACCTGCTGTTGGTCGAATAAGGGAAACTGCTACGCGGTTTTCTGAACCCGAAAGTCTGACAATTCCGTACTTTAAATAATTTACGTCGTCGAAAAGTGATCAAGCGCATTCACACCTACATGTTGCAGACGTTTCTGCCGATTTTCGCCATGACGTTTGCCATTTGCCTCTTCATCTTCATGATGCAGTTCTTGTGGCGTTATGTCGATGAGATTGTTGGCAAGGGTCTTAGCATGGGTGTGATTGCCGAGCTTTTCTTCTATGCGTCGTTCCAGTTTTTCCCGATGGCATTGCCGCTGGCCATTCTGCTGGCCTCGCTGATGACGTTCGGCAATTTGGGCGACAGTCTGGAATTGTTGGCCATGAAGGCGTCAGGCATTTCGCTGCTGAAAATCATGCGTTCGCTCATGGTGTTCATCGTGGCGTTGGCCATCGGAGCCTTTTTCTTTCAGAACGACGTCCTGCCCTGGGCATCGGTGAAGTTCTACAGCATTTTGGGCGGCATCAAGAACAAGTCGCCCGAGATGGAAATCCCCGAAGGCGTGTTTTACAAGATGGACACCAGTTCGGGCGACACCTACAACATCTATGTGCAGGACAAGGACTACAAGACCGGCATCCTGTACGATGTGACAATCTACATCTTTTCCGGCTCGAACATCGAGGATGCCACTGTCACCGTGGCCGATTCTGCCCGACTGCAAAGTACCGAAGAAGGCTCGCACATGAAGCTGACGCTGTGGAACGGCGAACAGGTCGGTACGTTCAAGTCGAACAGCAAGCAGCGTCGCAGCGACCCGAAACATCCGCAGTACCGTCGCGAGAGCTTCAACGAAAAGGTGGTCTTCATCCCCTACAAGAACGACTTGGAACGCACTGACGAGTCATACCTTTCGACGCGCCACATCGGCAAGAACCTGAGTCAGCTCATCGCCTCGGTCGATAGTATGGACGTGCGCATCGACAGCGTCAACCGCGTGTATGGCCGACAGTTGCATCGCACATATTTCAATGCTGTGAGCGAAGACAAGCGCAACGACACCGTCTTCTTCCAGCAGGTCGCAGCAAGCGGATGCGCTCCGGTTGACATCGATTCGATTTATGCTTCGTTGCAGCCGCAGCAGATGGTCCGCGTAGCGAAGGAGGCGCAGACGCACAGCCAGTCGGTGGTGCGCAGTTTCGACACACGCAAGGAGATGCAGATCCGCGAATACAAGGACAGGTCGTACCACGAGGTGTATATCCATCAGAAGTTCACCCTTTCGATTGCGTGCATCCTGTTTTTCCTGATTGGAGCACCGCTGGGAGCCATCATCCGCAAGGGTGGTTTGGGAGTGCCGGTCATCGTCAGCGTCATCTTTTTCATCATTTACTACATCATCGACACCTTCGGACAGGACCAGGCAAAGGCATCGTCGTGGATTCCGTGGTTGGGAGTGTGGTTTTCGAGCCTTGTGCTCACACCGGTGGGCATCTTCCTCACCTGGCGGGCCATCAACGATTCGACGTTGTTCGACTGGGATGCCTACAAGATCGGTTTTGTGCGCATCTTCCGCAAAGTCAGCACATTCCTGAAGAATCGCGGACTCATCAGCCGCGAAGCATTGCTGACCGCACGCCGTTTCATTTCGAGAAAGTCTGAAGACAATTGAATCATTATGAAGAATCAGAATCTCACAATATGTTTACTCGCCGCAGGAGTGCAGGCACTGGCGACGGCATTGTCGGCCGATGTGCGCACCACGGAGAGTCTAGATCGCGGACTGGCCGTCATCAGCACGACGTCGGGCAACGTGGTTCAGTGGCGTATCCTGCCGTCGGACATCGCAAATGGCCACACGTTCGCGCTACGCGGCTATGCATCGGCCACCGACGAGGCGTACACCGAGATTGCGACGTTTGCGGCCACCGATCCATCGTGCTACGTGGACAAGAAGAAGTTCGCGTGCTACGAAATCTGCACCATCGGCGCTGACCAGCAGGTTGTGGCCGACTGCACGAGCGGAATCGTGTCGCCACACGCGCAGATGCTGCAATTGCAGTTGAACCGTCCGGCTGCGACATCGACCGCAAGCTATTTCCCCAACGATGCCTCGGTGGCCGATGTGGATGGCGACGGCCAATACGAACTGATTCTGAAATGGAATCCGTCAACATCGCTCGACAATTCGTATTCGGGCAAGACCGACGAGACATTTTTTGACTGCTATGAGATTGCGGGCGACGACTTCGGCAAACAGCTCTGGCGCATCAGGATGGGTAAGAATATCCGCTCCGGCGCGCACTACAACCCGTTCCTCGTCTATGACTTCGACGGCGACGGCAAGGCCGAGTTCGTGGTCAAGACCGCTCCTGGAACGACCGATGCCAATGGCGCATACGTCTCGACCGTCGGCGCATCGGACGACATCCGGAACATCACAACCAACACCAGCGACCTGCGCAACGGCAACGGCCACGTCACCAGCGGCGAGGAGTTCCTCACCATCTTCAACGGCGAGACTGGCGCGGCCATGCAGACCGTCTGGTACAATCCGAACCGAGGCCAGGGTTGCGGCAGTGCGGCAAGTTATGGCCAATGGGAGTCGGTGGCCGGAAAATCGACCAACTACAACCGAGGCGAACGCTACGGCGCGTGTGTGGCCCATTTGGACGGCGTTGACCAGCTGCCAAGCATGATTTTCCAGCGCGGATACTACACGTTCGCCTACTTCTGGGCTGTCGATTGGGACGGCACCAACCTCACTACGCGATGGCTGCACCGTGGCACGTCGAAGACCGCATGGAGCGTGGTCGATGGCACAGGCAAACAGGTCGCATCGGGCACCGGCAAGTCGAGCTTCGGCCAAGGCGTACACGGCATCAGCGTGGGCGATGTGGACGGCGACGGAATGGACGAAATCGTGATGGGCTCAGCCACCATCGACCATGACGGCAAGCTGCTCTGTTCCACCGGATTCGGTCACGGCGATGCCATCCACCTCGGCAAGATCGACCCCGACCGCGAGGGACTACAGATCTACATGCCGCACGAAGAGTCGGGCTGTGGCTATGGCGACGATCTGCACGATGCCGCAACGGGCGAAGTGCTGTTCCGTGGCTACACGAGCAGCGACAACGGACGCGGCATTGCGGGTGACTTCTTCTACAAGGCGAACAGCTCGACCGGATTGGACGAAATGCTCGGCTGGGAGCTGTTCAGCGGCGCCGAAAGTGTGCCCTACAACTTCACGTGCGATGTATCGGCCCCATCATCGACCGACAAGAATTTCCGCCTCTACTGGAACGGCGACCTCTACGACGAGGGTTTCGACGGCCGATACAGCAACAACACCGGAATCACGGGTCAGGAGGTGAACGACCACATCGGCAGCAATACGCCACGCATCCAGTCGTGGAACGGCAGTTCGCTCAAGACCACCAACCTCTCGACCTACGGTGGCACTCCACGCACGTGTAACACGACAAAGGCCACGCCGTGTCTGATTGCCGACATCTGGGGCGACTGGCGTGAGGAAATCATCTGCTGGGAGGACAGCGACCCGTCGCTGCTCGACATCTACACGACGGTCGAGACGACACAATATCCCGTGCCTTGTCTGATGACCGACCACGTCTATCGCATGGGCGTCGCCTGGCAGAACGTCGGCTACAACCAGCCGCCACACTTGGGCTACTATCTGCCCGATGCCTTCTTGGCGCGCTACGTGGTTTCGGCCGATGGAACCCAGCTGACAGACACGCTTGAAGTAGGTCTGGAAATTGAGCCATTGGTCATCAAGGCCCGGAATGCGGCAAGCATCACGAAGTCGGGCACCATCCTGAACGGATTGGGCATGACGACGACGATCGACCTTGAGAACCAGACCGTCACCGTGAGCGGCGCTCCGACCAAGAAGGGTACATTCAGCGGCGCGGTCGTCTTCACCGGCACCTACAACAAGTGCACGGCTCCGGTCAAGTTCGTCGTGGTCGAGGCATCGTCCGGCATCGGCGAGGTGAACAGCGATATGGCCGATGACGCTGCACTACGCGACTTGTGCGGCCGTCGCATTGGCCAACCTCACAAGGGTCAGCCATGCATCATTGGCCATAAAGTCGTAATCTATTGAAACAAATTTAATCTCAAATAATCATTGTTAAAATTTTAAGGTTGTAAAGGAAAATGGAACAATTATCAGCCCGCCTTTTGGCACTCTCACCCTCCGCTACGTTGGCTATGTCGCAGAAGAGCCAGGAACTGAAAGCGCAAGGTCTTGACATCATCAACTTGAGCGTCGGCGAGCCCGACTTCAACACGCCAGATCACATCAAGGAGGCTGCAAAGCAGGCCGTCGATGGCAATTTCTCGTTCTACACGCCGGTGCCGGGTTACATGTCGCTGCGCCAGGCAATCAGCGAAAAGCTGAAGCGCGAGAACGGCGTCGAGTTCGCTCCGGCACAGATCGTTGTGGGCAACGGTGCAAAGCAGGAGATCTGCAACGTCATCCTTTCGATTGTCGATAAGGGCGACGAGGTCATCATCCCGACTCCGGCCTGGGTTTCGTACTTCGAGATGGTGAAGTTGGCCGAGGGCGTCAACGTGCCATTCCTGTGCGGTCAGGATCAGGACTTCAAGATTACCGCCGCCCAGCTGGAGAGCCTCATCACGCCACGGACGAAGGCCGTGCTGCTCTGCTCGCCATCGAACCCGACGGGTGCCATCTACAGCAAGGAGGAATTGGCCGCCATCGCAGCGGTATTGGCCAAGTACCCACGCATCATCGTCATCGCCGATGAAATCTACGAGCACATTTCATACTGCGGCAAGCTCACGACCATCGCGTCGTTCCCCGAGATGAAAGACCGCGTAGTCATCATCAACGGCGTGTCGAAGGCATACGCAATGACCGGTTGGCGTATCGGTTTCTGCGCAGCTCCGCTTTGGATTGCCAAGGCCGTGACCAAGCTTCAGGGCCAATACACCAGCGGCTGTTCGAGCATCGCACAGAAGGCTGCCGAGGCTGCCTACAACGGTTCGCAGGAGTGCGTCGAGACCATGCGTCAGGCTTTCGAGCGTCGTCGCGACCTCATCTTCGACCTCGTGCAGCAGATTCCGGGCTTCAAGCTCACCAAGAAGCCGCAGGGCGCATTCTATGTCTTCCCCGAAGTCAATTCGCTCTATGGCAAGAAGACGGCCGATGGCAAGGTTATCGCCAATGGTGACGACCTGGCCATGTACATCCTCGAGAAGGGACTTGTGGCCGGCGTCTCGGGCGACTCGTTCGGTGCTCCCGACTGCATCCGCTTCAGCTACGCGACCAGCGAAGACAAGATTGTCGAGGCCATGCGTCGCGTGAAGGAGTGTGTGGCTGCGCTGCAATAAAAGTCTGACCTTTCAGGTTAGCGTTGGAACGCGGATGACGCGGATTCAACCGATTGAAACGGATTTACGTCTTGTTCAAAATCCGTATTTATCCGTTCAATCCGTTTCATCGGCGTTCTTTGTAATTTGACCCAAAATCTAAATTCCTATGCGCAAAATCATCATCATCCTCTGGATTCTGTTTTTCCTGTGCTGCGGAGCCGTCTATCTCTTGTTCGACAGCATCGCATCGGGAAAAATCGGCTATTTGCCGGCCATCGAAGAACTTGAAAACCCGAAAAGCAAGTTCGCCACCATTGTCTATTCGTGCGACTCGGTCGAGTTGGGACGTTTCACGCAGGTCAACGAAAACCGCGTCTATTCGGCCTACAATTCGCTGTCGCCCTATCTGGTGCAGGCTCTGGTCGCCACCGAGGATGAACGCTATGAGGAACATTCCGGCATCGATGTCCAGGCCATCTACCGCGCGCTCATCAAGAGCATCGTGCTGCGGCAGAACAAGGGCGGCGGCTCGACCATCACGCAGCAGTTGGCCAAGCTGCTCTACACCGAAGACGCCTCGGGCGGATTCTGGGAGCGCGCCATGCAGAAGCCGGTCGAATGGGTCATTGCCGTCAAGTTGGAGACCCTCTACACCAAGGAGGAAATCATCAACATGTACCTCAACAAGTTCGACTTCTGCTACAACGCCGTGGGCATCCGTTCGGCGGCCTACATCTACTTCGACAAACTGCCGAAAGACCTCAAGATCGAAGAGGCCGCCATGCTGATCGGCATGTTGCAGAATCCTGCGATGTACAATCCGGTGCGCCGTTCGGATCGCACGCAGAACCGCCGCGCCGTGGTCTTGCAGCAGATGGTGAAGGCCGGCTTCATTTCCGACCACGAGTATGATTCGCTGAAGGTGCTCCCGTTGTTGCCCAATGTGACATTGGACGGAAAGCACTACCGCCTTGCCCACACGGCCGACCACAAGAAGGGCCTCGCTCCCTACCTGCGCGAATATCTGCGCAAGGTGATGCGTGCCAAGAAGCCCGACCGCAGCCGCTACACCGCCTCGTGGATGCAGCAGCAGTTCGTCGATGACAGCATCGCGTGGGAGACCGATCCGCTCTACGGCTGGTGCAACAAGAACCACAAGTACGACGGTTCGAACTACAACCTCACGGCCGACGGCCTGCGCATCTACACCTCGATCGACAGCCGTATGCAGCGCTATGCCGAAGAGGCCGTCGTCGAACAGCTGCGCGACAGCCTGCAGCCGAAATTCTTCGACGAGAAGAAGGGTCAGCCCAATGCGCCGTTCAGCAAGGACATGACGACCGAAGAGGTCGAACGCGCACTTTACCGCGCCATGCGCCAGAGCGAGCGCTACAACGGAATGTTGCGCAATGGATGCTCGCGCGACTCCATCGAATCGGCCTTCCGCACGCCCACCGACATGAAAATCTTTACTTGGGAGGGCGAGAAGGACACCGTGCTCACGCCATTGGACTCAATCCGCTGGCACAAGTACTTCCTGCGCGCCGGATTCATGTGTATGGATGTCGATGGCTACGTCAAGGCATACGTCGGCGGTCCCGACTTCAACTATTTCCAGTACGACATGGTGACGTCCGGTCGCCGTCAGGTGGGTTCGACCATCAAGCCGCTGCTCTACACATTGGCCATGGAGGAGGGACGCACCCCGTGCGACGAGGAGCTGAATGCCCAGCCGGTGCTGTACGATGCCAATGGCCGACCCTGGACGCCGCGCGATGGCGGCAAGGAACGTATCGGCGAGATGGTCACCTTGCAGTGGGGCCTGATGAACTCCAACAACTGGATTTCAGCCCGCGTGATGTCGAAACTGTCGCCCGAAGCCTTTGTGCGCATGTTACATTCGATGGGCATCCGCAATCATCTTGACCCAGTGCTCTCGCTCTGTCTGGGCGTGTGCGACTTGTCGGTCGAGGAGATGGTGACGGCCTATAGCGCTTTTCCGGGTCATGGCCAACGAGTTTCGCCGCTCTACGTGACCTCCATTGCCGACAACAACGGCATCGAGGTCGCCCGATTCACGCCGCGCCGCAAGGAGGTCTTCTCCTACGATGCCTACCTGAAGATGCTGCCCATCCTGCGTTCCGTCATCGACGAGGGCACCGGTATGCGCATCCGCTTCCGCTACGGCATCACCGCACCGATGGGCGGCAAGACGGGTACGACCAACGATAACAGCGACGGCTGGTTCATGGCCTTCACGCCCAGTCTGATTGCAGGCACTTGGGCCGGCGGCGACGAGCGCAGCGTCCACTTCGACCGCATGAAATATGGTCAGGGTGCGTCGATGGCTCTCCCGATTTTCGGCCGATTCATCAAGCGCGTCTATGAAGACCCGCGTCTGCCCTACAACGAAGAGGAGGAATTTGAATATCCCGAGGATTATGACCCGTGTGCCGGTGCCGAAAAGACGCAGAGCGCCGAGCCTGAGGCTGAGGGCGGATTCTTTGATTGAGAAGACCCCCTCCCGGCCTCCCCGAGGGGAGGAGGCAGACCCCATCCCCAGTGTTTCTAATTGCTGGGTTTATGGCCAATGGGCATCGGCCAAAAAGGAATTTGATAACAATATAATAATGTGACTTCTTCATCATAATACTCCCCGCCCCTTACGGGGAGGGGTTCGGGGGAGGGGTCTGCTCTTTTAGTTAGATAGAATTATGCTTATCGCACTACAAAAGAAACATGACAATATAGCCGAATATCTGCTCTACATGTGGCAGTTGGAGGATTTGTTGCGCGCGCACGACTGCGATGCCGACAAGATAGCGCCATTGGCAGACCGTTTCCGTGGCATCGAGGGTATGGACGACGAGAAGATCGCCGCCATCCGCCAGTGGTACTGCGACCTCGCTGCAATGATGTTGGCCGAGGGAAAGCGCGAAAAGGGGCATCTGCAAATCAACATCAACACGTTGCTCGACTTGACCGACCTGCATCTGATGCTGCTCAAGAGCGGGAATGATGCCATCTACACGTCGGCATTCTATAGCACGCTGCCCTACATCGTCGAACTGCGCAGCAAGGAGGGCACAGAACCTGTCGGCGAAATCGAAACCTGCTTCACGGCACTCTACGGCGTGCTCCTGCTCCGTTTGCAGAAGAAGCCCATCGGCAAAGAGACCGAAGTTGCCATCGCCCAAATCAGCAAGTTCCTCGGCCTGCTGAGCGAGAAGTACAAGCGGTGGAAGTCGGGCGAACTGAAGTTTGAGGAGGAGGAAGAGGAAACAGACCCTCTCTGCCCGTAAAGGGCATCTCCCCCTTAATGGGGAGAATTGGTTACAAATATTATCATTAACAATTAAAAATACTTAGCCTCTCCAAGTATATGAATCTCCCTCCCAATCAAGGGGGAGGGTCGTGGAGAGGGTCTATTATGCTTACAGACGAAATCAACAAGCGGCGCACGTTCGCCGTCATCGCCCACCCGGATGCGGGTAAGACCTCGTTGACCGAGAAACTGCTGCTTTTCGGCGGCGCAATTCACGTAGCGGGTGCCGTAAAGAGCAACAAGATCAAGAAAACTGCCGCGTCGGACTTCATGGAAATTGAACGTCAGCGCGGCATTTCAGTCGCCACGTCGGTCATGTCGTTCGACTACACACTGGCCGGCAAGGAGTATAAAATCAACATCCTCGACACGCCTGGCCACCAGGATTTCCAGGAGGACACGTTCCGCACCCTGACGGCCGTCGATTCGGTCATCATCGTCATCGACTGCGCAAAAGGCGTTGAGAGTCAGACGTATAAGCTGATGGAGGTGTGCCGTATGCGCAACACGCCGGTCATCGTCTTTGTCAACAAGATGGACCGCGAAGGCAAGAATCCGTTCGACCTCGTCGATGAGTTGGAGAAGGAGCTGAAGATTTCTTGTCGTCCGATGACTTGGCCAATCAACATCGGCGAGCGTTTCAAGGGCGTCTATAACCTCTACGAACACAGCCTGAACCTCTACACGCCGTCGAAACAGACCATCAGCGAGAGCGTCGCCATAGCCAGCCTCGACGACCCGGAACTGGATAAGCGCGTCGGCCAACAGGATGCCGACCAACTGCGCGAGGATGTCGAACTGCTCTCCGGCGTCTATCCCGATTTTGACCAACAGGCCTATCTTGACGGCCGATTGGCACCGGTCTTCTTCGGTTCGGCATTGAACAACTTCGGCGTGCGCGAACTGCTTGACTGCTTCTGCCAGATTGCGCCTTCGCCACGGCCGACGACCACCGTCGAACGCGTCGTCAAGCCCGAAGAGGAGGCCTTCAGCGGCTTCGTCTTCAAGATTCACGCCAACATGGACCCGAACCACCGTTCGTGCATCGCCTTCGTCAAGGTTTGTTCGGGCAAGTTCGAACGCGGCGTCTATTACAAGCACGTGCGCCTCGACCAGAAGATGCGATTCTCGGCACCGACCTGCTTCATGGCGGCCAAGAAGGAAATCGTCGATGAATGTTGGCCGGGCGACATCGTCGGTCTGCCCGACAGCGGCGGCACGTTCAAGATCGGCGACACGCTGACAAGTGGCGAGATGCTGCACTTCCGAGGCATCCCGTCGTTCTCGCCGGAGCTGTTCAAGTATGTCGAGAATGCCGACCCGATGAAGGCAAAGCAATTGGCCAAAGGCATCGACCAGCTGATGGACGAGGGTGTGGCCCAGGTCTTCACCAACCAGTTCAATGGCCGCAAGGTCATCGGTACGGTCGGTCAGCTGCAGTTTGAGGTCATCCAGTTCCGTCTGGAGCACGAATACAACGCCAAGTGCCGCTGGGAGCCCATCAAACTCTACAAGGCATGCTGGATGGAGAGCGACGACGAGGCCGAACTCAAGGACTTCAAGCGCCGCAAGATGCAGTTCATGGCGCTCGACAAGGAGGGTCGCGACGTCTTCCTCGCCGAGTCGGGCTACGTCCTTCAGATGGCGCAGCAGGACTTTCCGCACATCAAGTTCCACTTCACGAGCGAGTTTTAAAGCTCGTGGGGTGGTGGCTGGGGCATTGGCCAATGGGAACCATCTGAAACGTATTTTGAAACTCAATGACTTGGAAAATGGCGGACACAATCCGCCATTTTGGCAACAGGGCAATTCTACCGGAAAGACAACACATCGTCAATTATGAAATCCGTCTTGAGCGAGGATAACAAGGAGGAGAAGATTCCATCTTCTCAAAAAAGCAGTTTATGCGAAGTCAAAAACTTCGCCTCCTTGTGCCTTGATAAGAGCCAAGATGTCAATGAACATCGGGCGCATCTTCCGCATTGTCACCAAGATGGAAAACTGCAGTTCGTTACTTTCCGTCTTGCTGATTCGCTGCCGCAAGAGAGACTTAAAGAACTGAAGCAAGGCAAAGAGTCTTTCGTACAGCAGCATCCACAACCTTGGGATGCGGAGACAGAAGCAAGGTTTTATAAACTTTTTGGCTCTAAAATAGATGAATGGCTCGACGCGGGTATGGGCAGTTGTTTGCTTAAGTTCTCTGATATTAGAAAGATAGTGTGTGATGCTTTGTGCTTTTTCGATGGTAAACGCTATCGCATCCATTCCTATGTTGTCATGCCCAATCATGTCCATGTACTTGTTGAGCCGTTTGGCGAAAATAAGATAGGAGAGATATTGCATTCATGGAAGAGCTTTACGGCCAACGAGATAAATAAGCAAATTGGAAGTAGTGGTGCCGTGTGGCGTCGCGAGTCGTACGACCGCATCATCCGTGATGAAGAGCATTATCAAAATGTGCTTCGGTATATTTCCGATAATCCTAAGCACTTGCCAGAAACGAGCTATACTCTGGGTGTGCAAGGAAGCGACGCATCCTGCGTCGCTAATATGAAAAGGGAATGCGACGCTGGAAGCGTCGCCTCCTTGTGTGTATCCAAAGCCGTCTTCGACGCGCGTGCAAACTCATTGGCCAAGAAATAAACAGAATCCGTCATGTTCGCCTCACTAATCCTTCCCGTGCCGCTTGCGCGCACATTCAGCTATCGTCTGCCGGACGATATGGCGGCGCGTGCCTGCGTCGGGATGCGTGCGTCGGTGCCGTTCGGCAAAAGCCATACCTACACGGGCATCATTGTGGCATTGGCCGATGCCATTCCCGAAGGCGGTTTCGAGGTGCGCGACGTGCTGGAACTGCTCGACGAAGTGCCCACCGTGCGGCCGATGCAGCTCGAACTGTGGCGCTGGATTGCCGACTACTATATGTGCGCCATCGGCGACGTGATGAAGGCCGCCCTGCCGTCGGAACTGAAGCCCGAAGAGGGCAAACAGGGCATCGTGCGCGTCGATTTCCGCCCCAAGATGAAGCCGTTCGTGCGCATCATCCTGAAGGACGAGTTGGCCGATGCCTTTGACCTCCTGAAGCGTTCGCAGCGGCAGCAGATGCTGTTCACGACGCTCCTCGACCGCAGTCATGCATTGCAGCAGGAGGTGGCCGATGTCGTTGCGCAGGACGAACTGCTACGTGCCTCGGGCAGCACCACCGACGTGCTACGCGAGTTGGTCAAGAAGGGCCTCTGCGAGGTTTTCGAGCAGGAGGTGAGCCGTCTGGATGCGCCATTGGCCGACGACCAGCTCCAGCCCCTCAACGAATTGAGCGAGATGCAGCGCGTGGCCTACCGCGACATCTGCCAGTCGTTCCGCGACCATGCCGTCACGCTGCTGCACGGAGTCACGTCGAGCGGCAAGACCGAAATCTACATGCACCTGATGCACGAGGTCATCGGCCAAGGTCGCCAGGTCTTGATGATGGTGCCCGAAATCGCCCTCACCACACAGCTCTGCCAACGTCTGCGCCGCGTCTTCGGTTCGCGGATGCTGGTCTATCACTCGAAACTCAGCGAGCCGGAACGTGCCGAAATCTGGAAGACGCTGTTGCGCGACGATGCTCGGATTGACCTCGTCCTGGGCGTGCGCTCGGCCATATTTCTGCCATTCCGTCAGCTCGGTCTTGTTGTGGTCGATGAGGAGCACGAGCCGTCGTACAAGCAGCAGGATCCCGCTCCGCGCTATCACGGACGCGATGTGGCCTTGGTCTTGGCCAATAAGCACGGTGCAAAAGTGCTGTTGGGCAGCGCGACGCCCAGCCTCGAAAGCTGGTATCTCGCCCAGCAGGGGAAATACGGCCTCGTGCAGCTCAAGGAGCGTCATGCCGGCATTTCGATGCCATCCATCCAGCTTGTTTCGATGGCCGATGCGCGTAAGCAGAAAGGCATGAACGGCCCTTTCACGCCGCGTCTGTTGGCCACGTTGGGACACGCCCTGCGCGACGGACATCAGGCCATCCTCTTTCAGAACCGTCGCGGATATGCGCCGACGGCATTGTGCCCCAGTTGCGGCTGGTCGCCCCATTGCCCGCGATGCGACGTCGCGCTCACCTACCACAAATCGACGCGCAATTTCGTGTGCCATTATTGTGGTTATCAGACGCCTTGGCCGCAACAATGTCCGTCGTGCGGCAATCCGAACATTTCGCTCGAAGGCTATGGCACGGAGCGCATCGAAGACACGTTGAAGCAGATTCTGCCCATAGCCCGACCAATCCGCATGGACACCGACACGACCGCCTCGCGCAAGAGCTATGAGCGGATGTTGGCCGACTTTGAGGCGCACAAGTCGAACGTCCTGATCGGCACGCAGATGGTGTCCAAGGGCTTGGATTTCAGTGAGGTGCAGCTCGTCGGTGTGCTCAATGCCGACAGCCTGATGAACATGCCCGACTTCCGTGCCCACGAACGCGCCTTCCAGCTCATGGAACAGGTGTCCGGTCGTGCGGGCAGGCGCATTGGCCAAGAGGGTGAAGTGCTCATCCAGTGCAGCGACACGCACCATCCGCTGCTGCATCAGGTGGTGCGCCACGATTACGAGGCTATGGCCGAGACGCAGTTGGCCGACCGCCGCAGATATGGTTTTCCGCCCTACACGCGGCTCATTTCGGTCTATATCAAGGGTCGCTACGAAGACCGCACGCGCCGTTTGGCCGAACAGTATGCCGCCGCGATGCGTCAGTCGTTCGGTGTGCGTGTGCTTGGCCCTGAAGCCCCCGGCATTTCGCGCGTCAAGAACTTCTACATCCAGCAGATTCTGCTCAAGATGGAGCGTGAGGCAAGCCCGACCCTCGTGCGCCAATATCTGAACCGCATCCACGATGCGATGGTCGCGGCCAATGACGAAATGATGAAGGTCGTGTTCTATTACGATGTGGATCCGATGTGATTCTTTTGTCTTTTTGGACTGTTCGATTCGTATTTGTTCGCTTTTGGGCTGTTTCGAATGCTCTTTTTTCTACAATAATCCGATTTCCTTCCGGCGTTTCGGTTGAATCAGATTTCCATGCTTTTTGGGGTCTTGTTGTTCGGATTTTTGGCTCTTTTCGTGGGCCGAAAATATTCCGGATTGACGATTTGATAATCGGTCTGATTCAAAAATGTAACATGCTGTAAATGCAAAAATGATTGAAAATCAATGTGCTTTTTGCTATGATGTAAATTTTGATACATTTTGGAATGTCACTCCAAGTTGAAAATCGTACATAATTGACGAGTTATCCGCGTAGTACGATTTGATAATTACACCATCAAGGTGTAGTGGTGGAAAAATGAGGTAGAAAAGCCTTATTTTTGTACAAAAAGCGTAAATTTCAGACATTTGTACGATTCGCCTTTGCTATCGGCCAAAAAAGCCTCATCTTTGCGGTGTCGAAAGACAAAGAATATTGCCCAAAATGTTATCTTGTGTATATTAGATTTTGTATTTAATTAAGGTCGTCAGTTTTAGTTAATAGTATTAGTGGTTGAGCCAGTTCGTTGTGAAACGTACTGGTTTTTTTGTGTCTGCGTCGTGGCGCATTGAATATCACTACTTTCGTTTCAAAATTCGCGTAGCAGGTGCCGTCGGCGCTTGTTTCGGCGCTGTCGGCCGTCGTAAATCAGATTTTACCCAACACTGCGCAGGCCTCCTTGATTGTGTCCACGTTGTCGATGAGCATTGACCGACGCTGGTTTTTCTCTTCCAGATGGACGCGGCGTGTGTGTGCCGAGAAATAGTCGAGCACGCGGCCGAAAGTGTCGCTCTGGAAATAATCGGGCAGCGATGTCGTGAAATAGCAGCGAAGTTTCTTGTTTTTGAGCGTGATTTTCTCGAATCCGAGCTGTCGGCCGAGCTGTCGCAGTGTCACTACGCGGATAAGTTCCTCGCCGGCCTTCGGAATTTTGCCGAAACGGTCGATGAGGCGCGCGCGGTAGGCATCGACCTCGTCCTGCGTGGTGAGGTTGTCAAGTTCCTGATAGAGGGCGATGCGCTCCGAGCTGTCCGGCACGTATTTTTCGCCGAAGCAGATGTCGAGGTCGGTTTCGAGGGCGCAGTCGTCGGTGATGGTCTCGGCCTGTTCGCGCTCCTCGGCGTAAAGCTCCTTGAATTCCTGCGTCTTGAGCTCCTTGACGGCCTGTTTCAGGATTTTCTGGTATGCCTCGTAGCCCAGGTCGCTGATGAAGCCCGACTGTTCGCCGCCCAGCAGGTTGCCCGCACCACGGATGTCGAGGTCCTGCATGGCGAGGTGGATGCCCGAACCGAGTCCGGAGAAGTTCTCGATGGCTTGCAGACGGCGTCGTGCATCCTGGCTCATGGCTGTGAACGGCGGCGTGAGCAGGTAGCAGAATGCCTTGCGGTTGGTACGTCCGACGCGGCCGCGCAGCTGGTGCAGTTCGCTCAGACCGTAGTTCTGTGCTTGGCTGACAATCATCGTGTTGGCGTTTGGAATGTCGAGTCCGGCCTCGATGATGGTGGTGCAGACGAGCACGTCGTACTCGTAGTTAGCGAAGTCGAGAATGAGCTGTTCGACCTTTTCCGGTTCCATCTGGCCGTGGGCGAACGCTACGCGGGCATCGGGCACAAGCTTGCCGATGCGTGCCACGATGTCGGGCAGTTGCGAGATTCGGTTGTGGATGAAGAAGCATTGGCCATTACGGCTCAACTCGAAGTTGATTGCCTCGCGGATGATGTCGTCTTCGTCGCGGTGCACCTCGGTCTGGATGGGGTAGCGGTTGGCAGGCGGTGTGGCGATGACCGAGAGGTCGCGTGCGCCCATCAGACTGAACTGGAGCGTGCGCGGAATCGGGGTGGCGGTCATGGTGAGCGTATCGACGTTGACGCGCAGCTGCTTCAGCGCCTCTTTGGTCTTGACGCCGAATTTCTGTTCCTCGTCGATGATGAGCAGGCCGAGGTCCTGGAACTTGACCTGCTTGCCGATGAGCTTGTGCGTGCCGATGATGATGTTGATTGAGCCATTGGCCAAGTCCTTGAGAATCTGCGTGGTCTGTTTGGCGGTGCGGGCGCGGGTCAGGTAATCGACGCGCACGGGGAAGTCCTTCAGGCGCGATGCGAAGGTCTTGAAATGCTGGAAGGCCAACACCGTTGTCGGCACCAGCACGGCCACCTGCTTGCAGTCGTTGCAGGCTTTCAGCGCGGCGCGAATGGCGACCTCCGTCTTGCCGAAACCGACGTCGCCGCACACCAGACGGTCCATCGGCTTGTCGCTCTCCATGTCCTTCTTGACGTCCTGCGTGGCCTTGAGCTGGTCGGGTGTGTCTTCGTACATGAACGATGCCTCCAGTTCGTGCTGCATCTGGCTGTCGGGGCTGTAGTGGAAGCCCTTCTCCTCGCGGCGGGCGGCATAGAGGGCGATGAGTTCGCGCGCCATGTCCTTCATCTTCTCTTTGGTGCGCTCCTTCATGTGCTCCCACGCGCCGCTGCCCAGACGGGAGAGCGACGGCGGTTCGGCGTCCTTGCCGCGATATTTCGACAGTTTGTCCAGCTGGTGGATGCTGACGAAGAGCAGGTCGTTGTTCTTGTAGATGAGCTTGACGACTTCCTGTGTGCGCTCTTCACCCGTGTCGGGGTCTTTGCCCATCGGCATCTGCACGAGGCCGCCGAACTGCGCGATGCCGTGATCGACGTGCACGATGTAGTCGCCCAGCATGAACTCCTTCAACTCCTTGATGCTCAGTGCAATCTTTCCGCTTCGGGCGCGGTCGCTGCGCAGGTTGTAGCGATGGTAGCGGTCGAAAATCTGGTGGTCGGTGAAGTAGCAGTTCTTCGTGTCGTCGTCAACGAATCCGGCGTGGATGGCGCGCGGGATGCGCACCAGATGGAAATGGTCGCCGCGGTCGTCGAAGATGGCCTCGATGCGGTCCAGCTGCTTGGGCGAGTCGCTCAGGATGTGCAGCGTGTAGCCCAGTTCCTGATAGTGGCGGAAGTCATTGGCAATCAAGTCGAAATTCTTGTGCCATTCGGGTTGCGGTGTGGTGTGGAACTCGATGACAGACAGCGATTTGTCTTTCTTGGCCGATGGTTCACGGTCGGAAATCAGAATGTGCGAAAATGCCTCGAACGATGCGCGGAAATCATCGGCCGAAACCAATTTCTGCAATGCGTTCACGTCGCCCTCCTCGCTCTTGATAAGTTGTTCCGACAGCTGCTGGCGGCTGATGTCCTGCACGCGGTCGCAGATCCATTCGGCGTCGTCGCACACCACGACGGTCTGCCGGGGCAGGAATTCGGCCAATGAGATTCCCTGCGTCTCCTGTTGCGCGAACGACGGCGACAGCGTGATTTCGTCGAGCTGGTCGCGGCTCAGCTGGCTATCGACCTCAAAACTGCGCAGCGAGTCGATTTCGTTGCCGAAGAAGTCCAGTCGGAACGGATATTCGCTCGAAAAGCTGAACACGTCGATGATCGAACCGCGCACGGCGAACTGCCCCGGCTCATAGACGTAGTCAACCCGCTGGAAACCAGTGCTGTTCAGCATCTCGATGACGAATTGGCTATCAACCTTCTCACCCTTGTGCAGGTGCAGGATCTGCTCGTTCACCTGCTCCGTCTTGGCCACCTTTTCGGCCAATGCTTCAGGGTAGGTCACGATGGCCAACGTCTCGGCTCCGGCGCTGATGGCTCCGATGGTCTCCGTGCGCAGGATTTCGTTGGCCGAGTCCGCCTGCCCGTACTTGATGCTGCGCTTGTAGCCCGACGGGAAGAACGACACGTTAGCCTCGCCTGCAATCTGGCAGATGTCGTGGTAGAAGTAGCCGGCCGTCTCCTCGTCGTCGAGCACGAACAGGTAGATGCCCGGCAGCGCGTTCTTCAGCGGGGCGAGGAAGGTTGCGGCCGATGACCCACGTAGTCCCTTCAGCTGGATGGTTTCGCGTGCATCTGCCTTGGCCGACAGCGCACGAAGTTTCTTCACCAGCGCGTTGAAGCGCGGTTTCTGCAACACGAGATCTTTAATTTCTGGCATAAAAGTAAGAGCCAGACCCTATCCCCGGCCCTTCCCCGTTAGGTAGGGGAAGGGAGTATTTTGTTTTGGAGGATAGGGCCTTTTCATTTGTGATTATTTTCGTTGAAATCAAAAGATTTTTAACTTCTGTGTAGTATATACTCCCCCTCCCTGCATAACGGGAGGGGGAAAGGGGGGAGGGTCTTTTAGTTCGTGGAAACGATTTTATAAATCGTCTTCTCTCCCTTGATTTTCAGACCGTTGACCTTGGCCAATACATCGGCCACAACCTCACTGCTGATGGCACAATAGGCACAATGCTCCATCACGTCGATGCGCCCGATCTGCTCGCCCGAGATACCGCCGTTCTTGGTGAAGAAGCCCACGATGTCGCCCTTCGAAATCTTCTCCTTCTTGCCGCGCCCTATATATACTAATGTGTACGAAGGCTCCTGCGGCGTCGTCGGAGCGGTTTTTTTATTGCGGCCGATGGCATAGAACGGCGTCTTCTGGTCGATGAAATCCGGCAGGAACTCGTTGGGGCCGACGATGAGGTAGGCCGCGCCCGATGCGCCATTGCGGGCCGTGCGTCCGTTGCGGTGGGTGAAGGTCTCAACGTCGGCCGGCAAGTGGTAATGGACGATGTGACCCACCTCGGGAATGTCCAGGCCGCGTGCAGCGAGGTCGGTCGCCACCATGACGCGCACCGTGTTCGTCCGCAGACGGATGACCGCCTTGTCGCGCAGGTTCTGCTCCAGACCGCCGTGGTAGAGCGCACATCCGATGCCCTCGTCCTGCAGGTAGTGGGCGATGCGTTCCGAGCTCTCCCTGTAGCCGCTGAACACGATGACCGGCTGTGCGTCGGGCAGGCTCTCCAGCAGCGATTTCAGCGTTTCGAGCTTGTCGGCCACGGGCGACTTCACCTGCCAGACCTGCAGCTGCGACGCGCTACGCGGTTTTTCGCCCTCGTTGCGCGCCGACTTCGCATTGGCCGTAAAGTCCAGCTGCTCGTAGGGCGCAAACCGCAGCCACGGAGCGATGGGGACGGCATGGGTCGCGCTCGTCAGCAGCATCTGGCGCACGCCCGAAAGTCGCGTAGTGATGAAGCGGATCTCCTCCTCGAAGCCCAGTTCGAGGCTCTTGTCATATTCGTCGAGCACGAGGTGCGTGAAGCGCGCCGCGTCGAGGTGTTTGCGTTCGATGTGGTCCTTCAGGCGTCCGCTCGTACCCACAATCACGTAGCGGCTGGCGTTGTCCAATGCCCCGATGCGCTGACACTCGATGCGTGCGTCATGGCCGCCGTAGCACAGCACACAGCGCAGTCCCAGACGCTTGGCCACCTCGCCGATCTGTTGCGCCAGTTCGCGCGACGGCACGATGATGAGTGCCTTCATGTCCGATGCGCCGTCGCCCAGCAGCGGCAGCAGGAAAGCCACCGTCTTGCCGCTTCCGGTGGGGGAGAGGAGCAGCACGTTACGGCCCGAAACGGCAGTTTCGAGCATTTTTTCCTGCATCACATTCAGGCGGTCAAAGCCCATGGCCTCAACCGCTCTTTGTTTCAAATCTTCCAGATTCATGGCCGCAAAGATAGCGCAAATTTTTGCACTTTATCCCCGAATTTGCATGATTTGAGCAAAAATGATGCTTGCACAGCTCCGAGCGTTTCGTTTCCATCCGCACGATTCGGTGAACGGTCTCCAAAATCGCGAAAATCGATTGTTTTGCAATGCATATTTTGCAATATTTTTTGAAAAACGCTGTTCGTTTTTTTTTTTTTCAACATCGTTTGCACAAAAGTTAAAAAATGTTTTTCTTCGCGCCGCAAACCTACAAGCTAATCAGATCTTAATCTTATATTTCTTACAATTTATCAAAAATTTCTGCATCGATGTTCTTGTAATGTCATGCTGAAGTGCATGTGATTGAAGCATCCTAACCAGATGCCGATTTTATCCGACCTGATAACGACTTTAAGAAAGGCAACATCAGCCGTTTTATTTTAACTAATTAACCAATTTTAAAAACATGAAAAGCAGAGTAAGCAAACTTTGTCTTGTGCTCTTTGCCATGTTGTTCACCTCCGTTGCGGCTTTCGCACAGAAGACCGTCACCGGTGTCGTGAACGATAGCTACGGTGACCCTGTCATCGGAGCCAACGTGGTAGTCAAGGGCTCGTCTGAAGGTACCATGACCGATGCCGATGGTAACTTCTCACTCCGAAATGTGTCTGACAATGCTGTCCTCAAGGTGTCCTTCATGGGCTACGCCACACAGGAGGTCAGCGTGGCAGGCAAGTCAAAAATCGTTGTCACTCTCGAAGAGGACAACCAGATGCTCGACGAAGTAGTCATGGTGGGCTACGGCGTGCAGCGCAAGGTCGATGTAACCGGTGCAACCGCTCGAGTCGGCATGAAGGAACTGACCGCAATGCCTGTTTCCAATGCCTTTGAGGGCATGCAGGGCAAGGTGGCCGGTGTGGACATCCAGAATTCGCAGCGTCCGGGTGAAGTCGGTGCCATTCAGATTCGTGGTGTCCGTTCTCTAAATGCAGATCAAGGACCACTTTACGTTGTCGATGGAATCGTCATCCAGAATGGCGGCATCGAGAACATCAACCCGCAGGACATCGAGAGCATCGACGTGCTGA
>DFJU01000013.1 GCA_002373755.1 Bacteroidales bacterium UBA3663
AAGATGTTGATGTTCGGCGTCCAGACGGCGAGTCCGCAGTAGCGGTCGACGTCGTCGTTGTTCTTGCGTGCGCGGATGTATTTGATGCGCTGTTCGGTGCTGGCGATGTCGAACACCTGCTCAACGAGCTGTTCGTCCCACGATGCGGCCATGCCGATAGCTTGCGGAAAGACGGTGGCCAATCCGTTGCGGGCCGAACCGTGCAGAGCCTCGCTCCACCAGTTGAACTTGTGGATGCCGAATTCCTTGATGGCGGGGCTGCCGTTCATCATGAGTTTGACTTTCTGTTCGAGCGTGAGGCGCGACACGAGGTCTTCGGCGCGTTTTTCGGCCGACAGCGTTGCGTCCTGATAGGGCAGAAGTGCCTGCGCGTTGAGCGCGATAGAGCCCAAAAAGAGTGATGCGGAGAGGATAAAATGTTTCATGTAGGTATAAAAATTATCGTTCGGTGGGCAAAAGTAGTTGCTTTTGGCTGGATAATCAAGCCGCACGGCGGGCTTTGAGTGAAATGTGTACCGAAATTGAGCAAAAGGCATTAGACAGGGTGCAAAAAGTGTTCAACGTCGCGGTTCGTGTCCGATGAAATCCGCGTAGTGCGTGTGAAGGATTCCGTCGGCCGCAACTCCTGCATCGCGCATGGCAAAAAAAATAGCCGCTGACTTTTGCGTCAACGGCATTTCGGTTATTTGGCTTTATTTAAGCCTCAGAGATAGCCTCGTTTGGGCAAGTTGCCTCACATGCGCCGCAATCGATGCAGGCGTCTGCGTTGATTGTGTAAACATCACCCTCAGAGATTGCCTCTACTGGGCATTCGCCGATACAAGAACCGCAAGCAACACACTTGTCGGCTGCAATAACACGTGCCATAGTTGTAAATTTTGTTTAGAAAAAGTTGATAAAAATAGTACTATTTAATAGGTACTGCCAACGGAAATCGCCCGCAGACCTATTTCCCATTTGGTTTGGCAAAGATATATCCTCGGTTGTGACCCTGCAAGAATTTGACTGAAAAAAATGAAGAAATTGAATGAATTTGGGTCATTCTGGGTCGTTTTTTAGTAAATTTGCACGATAAAAAACAAAAAAACATACCTAAAAATGATTAGTTTTGTCATTGCATTGCTTGCTCTGGTGATTGGCTATTTCACCTACGGAGCGTTTGTGAGTAAGGTTTTTGGGGCCGACGGTTCACGCCAGACGCCCTGCTACACGCATCAGGACGGTGTCGATTACATTCCGATGCCGACGTGGAAGGTCTATATGATCCAGTTCCTGAACATCGCCGGCGTCGGCCCTATCTTCGGCGCCATCATGGGTGCGCAGTTCGGCACGGCATCCTACCTCTGGATTGTGTTGGGCACGATTTTCGCAGGCGCAACCCACGACTACCTCGCCGCCATGATTTCGCTGCGGCAGGACGGCGCATCGCTGTCGGAAATCATCGGAACATATCTGGGCAAGAAAATCCGCGTAGTGATGTCCATTTTCATGGTCGTGCTGCTGGTTTTGGTCGGCGCGGTGTTCACATCGTCGCCAGCCTCGATTCTGGGAGCGATGACGAAGGACTTGGTCGGCAACGACTCGTTGAACCTCTACGGCTGGATTGTCGTCATTTTCGTCTATTACATCGTCGCGACACTCTGTCCTGTCGATAAGATCATCGGCAAGATTTATCCGTTCTTCGCCTTCTGCCTGATTTTCATGGCGGTTGGCATCGGCTGTTACATCCTCGTCAAGCAGCCCACGCTGACCGAGTGGTGGGACGACGGTACATTCGTGAACGGCAAATGGATGGCTGAGGGGCATCTGACGCACCTCTTCCCGATGATGTTCATCTCGATTGCGTGCGGCGCGATTTCCGGTTTCCACGCGACGCAGAGCCCGCTCATGGCGCGCTGCATCAAGAACGAGCGCATGGGACGTCCGTGTTTCTATGGCGCGATGGTGACCGAGGGCATTGTTGCCCTGGTCTGGGCTGCCGCTGCAACCTATTTCTTCAATGAGCACGGTCTGGTCAACGAGGCTACGGGCAAGGGCTACGATGGCGGCACGGTCGCTACGTTGATTTCCAAGAACTGGCTCGGATGGCTGGGCGGCATCCTGGCTCTGATTGGTGTGGCTGTGGCTCCAATCAGTTCGGGCGACACCGCATTGCGTTCGGCCCGATTGATTATTGCCGATTTCCTCCACGTCGAACAGAAGTCGATGCGCAGCCGCCTGTTGATTGCTGTGCCGATGTTTGTCGTGACGGCCGCAATCCTGATTTGGAGTATGACCGACAAGAACGGTTTCGGTATGCTGTGGCGCTATTTCGGCTGGAGCAACCAGCTGTTGAGCGTCTTTACGCTGTGGGCAATCACGATATATCTGAAGCGCAACAAGACGGGCTTCTGGTATGTGATGACATTGTTGCCGGCCATGTTCATGACGACGGTCTGCTCGTCGTTCATCCTGATGCTCGAAAAGGGCGGCCTCGGCCTCGACTACACGGTGAGCATCGTCATCGGCGTAGTGCTGGCCTGCGTGTGTGCAGGATTGGCAATGAAGAAATAAGACCACGACCCACCCCCCAGCCCCTTACCCCTCGCTAAAGCTCGTCTTCTCGTTGAAAGATTATCAATCTTTCTTTTCACTGCGAGGACCCGTTAGGTAGGGAGGGGGAGTGGAATGAATCGGAGAATTGGGACATCGGCCATAAATGCTCTGTGAGAGATAAAAATGATGTTTTTGGCCGATGGTTTTAGCCGGTGCAATCGTCCCTTTCACTCTCAGAGACGCGCCACGGCACGTTTCTACATTCCCTTTCACTCCATTTAAATACCCTTTAAATAATATGGATCTGCAATACGTTCCCGGAATTGGACCGAAAAGGGCAGCACTCCTCGCCAGTGAACTCAAAGTGACCACCGACGAGGAGTTGTTGAACTATTTCCCCTACCGATATGTGGACAAGTCGAAGGTGTACAGAATTTGCGACTTGCAGGGCGAAATGCCCTACGTCTTGCTGCGCGGGCGGTTCACGATGTTCGAGGAACTGGGCGTCGGAACGCGCGGCCATCGCTATCGCGGGGTGTTCAGCGACGGGACGGGAATGATTGAATGTCTGTGGTTCCAGGGCATCCGCTTCATCAAGGAGAGTGTCCTTGCACACGAGGAATATATGCTGTTCGGCGCGCCCAAACTGAACGACTACACGCACGGATTCCAGGTGTCGCATCCGGAGCTTGAACCTGCGTCGAAGAACGGCATCGATGCCATGCAGTCGCTCATGGGCATGTACAACACGACCGAGAAGATGAAGAAGTTCTTCCTCAACTCGCGTGCCATCCAGCGCATCATCCTCGGCTATCTTCAGAAGCACATCGAACCGTTCCCCGAGACCCTTCCGGCCTACATCGTCGAACACATGCACCTGATGAAATACAATCAGGCCATCCGTCAGATTCATTTTCCGGCCAATCCCGACAACCTGCAACGCGCGCAGTACAGGCTCAAGTTCGAGGAGCTTTTCTACCTGCAGCTCTATTTGATCCGGTCGTTCAAGATGCGGCAGCAGGCCAATCGTGGTTTCGTGTTCGGCCGAGTCGGTGAGGTGTTCAACGAGTTCTATTTCAAACATCTGCCTTTCGAGTTGACCAATGCGCAGAAACGCGTCATCAAGGAGATCCGCGCCGACATGGGCAGCGGACGGCAGATGAACCGTTTGTTGCAGGGCGACGTGGGCAGCGGAAAGACGATGGTTGCCCTGCTGACTATGCTGATTGCCATCGACAACGGATTCCAGGCCTGTCTGATGGCTCCGACCGAGATATTGGCCACACAACACTACGAAAGTCTGTCGGCGCAATTGGCCGAAATGAACGTGCGTGTCGCATTGCTGACCGGCAGTACGCGCAAGAAACAGCGCGATGAGATTCATGCCGGTCTGCTCGACGGCTCGGTGCAGATTCTGATTGGTACGCACGCGTTGATTGAGCCGGATGTACGATTCCGCAATCTGGGTATGGTAGTCATCGACGAGCAGCACCGCTTCGGCGTGGAGCAACGCAGCAAGTTGTGGGTCAAGAATGTGCAGCCGCCGCATGTCCTGGTGATGACGGCGACCCCGATTCCAAGGACATTGGCCATGACCATGTACGGCGACCTTGACGTCTCGGTCATCGACGAACTGCCGCCCGGCCGCAAACCCATCCAGACCATCCACCGTTGGGACCAGCAGCGCGATGGGCTGATTGCGGCGATGCGAAAGCAGCTGGAGCAGGGTCGGCAGATCTACGTCGTCTATCCGCTCATCGAGGAGAACGAAAAACTGAAATACCGCGACGTGGAGCAGGGTTTCGAGAATATGCAGGCGGCGTTTGGGCCAGAATATCGCGTAGTGATGGTGCACGGCAAGATGAAACCCAAGGATAAGGATGCCGCGATGCAGCGGTTCGTCTCGGGCGAGGCGCACATCATGGTGGCCACGACGGTCATCGAGGTGGGGGTCAATGTGCCCAATGCCTCGGTCATGGTCATCGAGAGTGCCGAACGGTTCGGCCTGTCGCAGCTGCATCAGTTGCGAGGCCGCGTGGGTCGAGGTGCCGACCAGTCGTATTGCGTGCTGGTGACGGGCTACGAACTCTCGCACGACACGCGCAAGCGCATCCAGATCATGTGCGACACGACCGACGGATTCGAGATTGCCGAGGCCGACCTGCAACTGCGCGGTCCGGGCGACATGGAGGGCACGCAGCAGTCGGGCATGGCTTTCGACCTGCACATCGCGTCATTGGCCAAAGACGGCCAGATTCTACAGTTCGCACGCGACCTGGCCAAGGAAATCATCGACAAGGACCCCTTGCTGGAGGCTTCCGAAAATGGCATCCTGCGGCGTCGGCTCGATGTGCTCTTCGCCCACAAGGTCGATTGGAGCCAGATAAGTTGAGGGGCTTTTTTCGATGCAGAATGTATTGCAAACCAATTGCTTGTAGAAATTAAGACCTGTTTCCAGATATAGGAAACAGGTCTTTTTCATTAAGTTGAAATATAGTTACAACTTCACTCTCAGATGCGTCAAATATCGGCCGTCAATGCGCTCGGTTTCAAGCAGATAATCGTCGCCATAGAGCAGAGCGAGCCTTTGTCGCAGCACCTTCATGCCGAGGCCGTGACGTTGGGCTGTCGCGGTGTCTGTCGAGTCGGCCAAAGGCACATCCGCATCGGCCTTGACGTTGTTGTCGCTGCGGTAGTCGAGCCAGCCGTCCGCTACGTGGATTTGCAGCCGGATGGCACCCTTTTCGTTCAGGTTGCCGCAGTGTTTGAAGCAGTTTTCGATGAGGGGAAGGAGCAGCAGCGGGGCGATTTCGGCTTTGGGCTGTTCGATGCGGGTTACGAACGTCAGCGATTCGGCTACCGGCATACGAAGGCGTTGCAGTTCAACGAGTTGCGCGAGGTGCGAGACCTCTTCGTCGAGCAAGACGCTTTCTTGTCGTGCGCTGTAGGTGAAGTAGCGCATCAGTTGGCTCAGACTGTTCATTGCGGCCGATGCCTTTTCCTGGTCGAGCCAGATGAGTGCGTCGATGTTGTTGAGCGTGTTGTAGAGAAAATGCGGGTTCAGTTGGCTGCGCAGCATCATGTTTTCGCTCTGACTTTGCAGCAGACGGATTTCGGCCAGACTTTCGCCATAGACGATGCCGACCAACGCAAGTCCGACCAGCAGAATGACGAGCAAAAGCATCAGCGGTTCGGCTGAAACGGCTGTTAGCAGCGTGATTCCGGCCACCAGCACGACCCAGCATTTCGCGTAGAGCCACAGCAGACGTCGGCGCGTATAGATTTGATGCACAACGTATTGGTCGTCGTTCCATGTGCGATGTTTCACCCATAGGTTGACCAGTCCGACCGAGGCCAGAAACAATGCCACCAGCAGGATGAGCACGACGAACGATGTGGGCAGGAAGTTGAACACTGTTTAATGGATGTTTGAAAGACGTTTTTTTGACCGATGGGGATAGAAGGCGGATTTAGCGGACCCTTTTGTTCACCAGCTTCATTATTTCGGGCGACCCCTCCAGCATCTTCCACTCGCCGGGTTTCAGTGTGACCGACCATTTCTTGCCTCCGCACTCGATTTTCAGCGTTCCCTTGTCGGGGCGGCGTGAGGTGATGATGAGTTCGTCCAATTGGCCATTTATCCAGCTGAAATCGACCTCGAAACCGCCACGCAGACGCAAGCCGCGCACATGGCCGGACTCGCTCCACGCTCTGGGCAGGGCAGGGAGCAGTTCTGCGGTTGGGGTAGAGCTAGGCGCGTAAGCCGACTGGACGAGCATCTCCATCATGCCGGCGCATCCGCCGAAGTTGCCGTCAATCTGGAATGGCGCATGGGCATCGAGCAGGTTGGGGTAGGTGCCACCACCTTTTCCATTTGGCGCAACGTATGTGAGCAGCGTGCGCAGGGTGCGGTAGGCCATCTCGCCGTTGTGCAGGCGGGCTTGCAGATTGACGCGCCAGCCGGTGCTCCAACCTGTGCTTTTCGGACCTTTTATCTCCAACGAACGCGCGCATGCCTTTGCCAGTTCTGGAGTGCCCGACACCGTGATGTGATGTCCCGGATATAGCCCGAAAAGGTGGCTCTGATGCCGGTGCTGAGGGTCTTCGCCCTCCCAGTCGTGGAAAAATTCCTGCAAGTTGCCGCGTTGGCCGATGCGGTAGGGCAGAAGTCGGTCGATGGCTTGGCTCAGCGTGTCGCAATAGTCGCGGTCGATGCCCAGTTCCATCGCGGCCGAACGTGTGTCGAGCAGACATTCGCGAATCATGGCGAGGTCGGCAAATCCGCCGTAGAAAGTTGCGCCGCGCACTCCGCTTTCGGGAATCGCGTAGCGGTTTTCGGGGCTTGTGCATGGCGATGTGAGCAGGTAGCCGTCTTTTTCAACCATCCAGCCCAGGCAGAAGTCGGCCGCACCGCGCAGCGTTGGGTATGCCTCGCGCAGGAAGGTCTTGTCGAGTGTGAACTGGTAATGCTCCCAAAGGTGCGTCGAAACCCACGCGCCGCCCATGTTCCAGCTCGCCCAGCACGGGTCGCCTCCACGTCGGCCGACGGGATTGGTCAAGCCCCAGATGTCGGTGTTGTGCCCCAGACACCATCCGCGCTGCACGCCGTAGTAGTTGCGTGCCGTGACCTCGCCCGATGGCGGCAGGCTCTGCACGAAGTCGAGCATTGGCCGATGCATCTCGCTCAGGTTGGCAACTTCGGCCGGCCAGTAGTTTTCTTCCAGATTGATGTTGGTCGTGTAGTTGCAGCTCCACGGCGGCAGCAGGTGTTCGTTCCACAAGCCTTGCAAGTTGGCCGGCACGCCTTGCGTACGCGAACAGCTAATGAGCAGGTATCGGCCGAACTGGAAATACAGTTCTTCGAGGTCGGGATTGGACATCAGCCCGTTCTGCGAGTAGAGGCGCAGCTGCTGGTCGGTCGGCAGTTGGGCGATGGCGCTGTCTGTCGTACCCAAATCGAGCGTCACGCGGTTGAAGAATCGTCCGAAATCCGCTACGTGAGTTTCGTGCAGTTGGGCAAATGTCTTGGCCGATGCACGGTCGATGCGTCGCGCTGCATCCGACTGATAATCACGGCCTTCGCGCACGGGGTCGCGTAGCGGGCCGTTGAAGCTTGTCGCGTTGGCCACAATGATGAACAGTTCCTGGCAGTTTTCGGCGATGAGGCATTGGCCGTAAGCCTGACGCACCTTGCCGCCGCCCACGGGAATGGCGCGCACGATGGTGCGGAAGTGGATGCCGCGTCTTGGATCGGTCAGATACGCCTTGTCGGCATAGTTCGGCGACGAGGCATAGGCCGTGTAGCCGGTTGCGACGAGGTCTGCGTGGCCAGAATCCGCGTAGCAGGCGGTCTGGACGGCTTGCAGGCTGCTGAATGCGATGCGTTGTGCAAATTTTTCTTGTCCGATGGCGCGCAGACGAATCACGAGCACGCTGTCGGGTGCTGAGACGAAATATGTGCGTTCGATGTCGCCCGCAGTCACTGTGGCCGTGGCCGATGGCAGGTCGAGCACGCGGCTGTAGTCGGCCGGAACCGTGTCCGATGCGACGGGTGCGAGTTGCGTCAGCAGCAATTGGCCGAGCGGCTGGTAATTCTGCGTATATTCGCCCTGTATGGCCCTGTATGCGCGGTCGGCCGAGGCGTAATCCTCTTGGTCAAGGTAGCGGCGCACCTCGTCGAGATGCTTCCATGCGTCTGGCGAATAGACCTTGTCGGCGCATGGTTCGCCCGTCCAGAGCGTGAGGTCGTTGAGCGAGATTTTCTCTTCGCCGATGCCGCCATACACCGCAGCGCCCATCGTTCCGTTGCCGATGACGAGCGCCTCTTCAAAATGTTGTGCCGGCTGCACATAATGCAATGTCTGCGCCGCCAATGGCAGCACAGACATCGAGCATAAAAGTGTGAAAATGAGTTTGTTCATTCGTCTTGCATCTTATTTTGCACCCGGGGCGGCGTCGTTGCCGACCAGTTGGCCCTTGTCGAGCTTGTCGGTTGTGCCCGATTCAATCCGAAAGCCGCCCTTCGGCAGGTTTTCGCGGTGCAGTGCGTCGAGTATCGGCTCGGTCAGACCTGCCATTTTTGTGGCCGATGGACCTACGATGTCCATCACGATGACCTCGTTTGCGCCCTTCTTCAGCCAGCAGCCCGGCACGTAGAGCGTCTGCTGCGGGCCGACGTTCCAGAATCGGCCAAGGCACCGGCCATTGACCCACACCAGCCCCTTGCTCCATTGGCTCATGTCGAGGTAGGTGTCGCCCACTTTCTTCATGTTGAACGTGCCGCGGTAGTAGCCCGGTACGGATTGGCCGTCGAAATTCGCGTAGTGCTTGTCGGCCACGAACTTGTAGTCAACTGGTAGCAGCTGCACCGTCCAGTCCTTCAGGTTGTAGGTCACTTCGGCACCAGGCACGCGTGTGCAGAGCTCGACGCACTGGGTGATGCCCTTGCGGTCGTGGATGAGCTTGCTGTAGTTGATGCGGCCCATTGCCTCCATCAGGATTTCGAGTGTACCGCCGTTGGGCAGGGCAGGCATACGGAGCGTGTTTTCGAACTTGTTGCCGCGATACAGTCGGCCGATGAGCTTGCCATCGACATAGACGCTCGCGTAGTCGCACACCTCGCGGATGGTGAGCAGTCCCTCTTGCAGTGTGGCTGGCAGCTGGCAGCGGTAGAGCATCGAGCCGTAGCCTTGGTTGAAGTATTCCATCGGGTGGATGTCGGCCGATGCAATGGCTTCCGGCAGATTCTCATTGGCCAACAGCGGAGCCACCTCGTTCAGTTCAAATTCGCTGACGGCGACGATTGGCTTGGCCTTCGGGATGGCTGGCAGTTTCACGTCGCTGTAGCCCTGCAGGAGGTCGCGTAGCTGGTGATATTTATCGGTTGCCGATCCCTGTTCGTTGATTGGCGCATCGTAGTCGTAGCTGGTGCAATCGGGCGCAAATCCGGTGTTGTTGGCACCAGCCCATTGGCCGAACGAGGTGCCGCCGTGTGTCATGTAGAGCGAGAACGAGATGCCACGGTCGAGCATGTCCTTGATGCCCTGCACCATCTTTGTGGCCGGACGGGTCTGGTGAGCCGTTCCCCATCCGTCGAACCATCCGCTCCAGAATTCCGAGCACATCTTCGGCGCATCGGGACGCATTTCGCCCACTTTCTTGAACTGCTGGTCGATGTTGGCTCCGGTGCCGAAATTCATCGTCCAGAGCAGGTCGGGGAGGGCATTGTCGGTGAAGTTGCTCGACCAGTCGCACTGGAACAGCTCC
>DFJU01000015.1 GCA_002373755.1 Bacteroidales bacterium UBA3663
GGTTCGTTCTATACAATTAAAGAGATATGGAGTCCCGTGGAACTCAATATTCGCGACGACCAGATAGAGCTGTGCAACCACTACGACTACACCAACCTCAGCGACTGCCGTTTCAGCTACCGGTTGCTTGACATGCCCGCAATGGGCGACAACAAGGTGAGCGTTGTGGGTCAGGGAACGCTGCGTGTTCCCAGTGTTGAGCCGGGCAAGACCGCCACCGTCAGCCTGCCGGAAAGCCTTGCCGAAGTGGTGGAAATCAGCGCCACCGACCCCCATGGGCGCGACATCTTCACCTGGAGTTTCCCCAATCCGCAGGTGGATATCGTCGATTCCATCGGCGCATACCAAGAGCCGGGCCACACCGAGAACGATGCACAGCTGACCGTCATGTCGCAGGGCAAGACCTACGTCTTCTCGAAACAGGACGGCCGTCTCACCCAAGTGAAGACCGCCCGCGGTCAGCTCTCGCTGCAAGGTCCGCGATTGGTGGCCGCCAAGCGCGCCGACCGCTCGCAGGACGGCTTCTATAACCATGACGACAAACAGGCGTTCGACAATAAGACACAGTACACAGAATATGCCGACCAAGGCCAGTTCGACCGTTTTGAATGGCAGGACGGCGAGCTCATCGCCCACTATCGCCACGGCAGCATCGACCAGGTGGCATGGACGTTCTGGCCCGACGGACGCGTCAGTGTGACGGTCAGCTACGCCTTCAACGGTGTTGTCGACCTGCTGGGCATCAGTTTCGACTACCCCGAGCAGCAGGTGCGCTCCAAGCAATGGGTAGGCCGCGGGCCCTATCGCGTCTGGCAGAACCGACTGGAAGGTCCGCAGTATGGCTATTGGACGACAGACTACAACGACCCCATTCCCGGAGAGTCGTGGGAATATCCAGAGTTCAAAGGCTATTTCTCGGAGGTTTCGTGGATGCAACTGCAGACCACCGAAGGCCGTATCGGCATCACCGACATCGACGAGCATCACTATGTGGGCATCTATCAGCCGCGCGACGGTCGCGACCACATCCTTTTCGACCTGCCACAGACCGGCATCAGCATCCTCAAGGCGATACCTGCCGTGCGCAACAAGGTGAACACCACCGACCTCAACGGTCCATCGGCACAACCCTATTGGGCAAATGGCAACTACGTGGCCCGCTTCGTGCTCCAGTTCGAGTGAGGCTGGCAACAATCAAAATTTACAAGCTCTTCCGGCATCGGAAGGGCTTTTTTTGTCTCCGGCTTTTATCACCGAATTGAACGAATTAAGACGAATTTATTTGGGCGAGATGGTGTGCAACCGCGATGCCGACATTTATTCGTTTTTTGTCTGAATTTTGTTGTACTGTGTAAAAAATGTGTTATTTTTGCACCCGCAGATTCGCATTTATTTTTATCCGATGTGATTGCATGCAACAACACCATTATTAACCATTTACCATTTTTAGCAATGAAAAACTCAATCCAAAAACAGAACCGGAAGGCCGTTTTCAAATCCCTTCTTTGCCTCTCGTTGGGCATCGTCGCCGTTGGCAGTCCTACCAATATGGAAGCCGCAGTATCGGTCACAGAACAAACCGTGGCCAACGATTCGGCCTACGTCAAGTTCCGTGAGAAAGGCCACCGCGCCATGCACCAGAGGAAATACGATGAGGGATTGGCCAACTACACGCAGGCATTGGCATCGGCCAAGAATGACAAGATGCGTGGCGAGGGCAACTTTTATGTCGCAATGTCCTATCTGAGCCAATCAAAATATGTCGAGGCGTGGAGCAGCATAAACAAGGCCATCGAGTTGTGTCCCGGCGACATGCGTTTCTACAACATGAAATACAACGTCCTGATGTCGATGATTTCGAAAACGGGTGGCGAGAACCAGCGATTGGACATCAATGTGCTCATCACGACGGCCATCCAGACCTTGACCGATGGCAAGTCGGTGTGCGAGCAGAAAGGGCAGGAGGGTGCCTTTGAAATATGTGAAAAGAACCTTGAGGAGGCGCGCAAGCGTGGCCATCAGTTCCTGTTCGACGCGCAAGAGCTCACCAAGGCGGGCGTCAGCGTCGGCCAAGTTTACCAGATGCAGTCCGGCGATGTCAAGTTGTCGGCCGTGTTGACGGAATATTGAGCGGAGAATCGGATTCCATAGCCCCCAAAACAACAATTTGCCCGGCGTCCAGTCAGTTCTGGAACGTCGGGCAAACCGATTTATTCGCGTAGTGGAGGGCGGCGATTACCGCACAAGCTCCACCTTGCCGTTGCGCACCACCAGACCTCGCTGCTCAGGCGCGCGGATGCCGTTCAGCAGGTAGGCATCGGCCGATGCAGAGCGTCCGGATGTGAGGTCGGTGATGGCCGAAACCTCTTCGTCGTCTTCAAATTGCATACGGAACAACATTCGGATGGCGGCCGCACCAGACTCCGTGTCGGTCAGATCGAAATATGCCTTGTTAGGCTTGATGGTGCCTTTCTCCGACAGCTTGCGGAACTCGTTGCCCGACAGACCGTAATAGACCTTGTCGTCGCCCGTCGTGCGGCTGATTGTCGTGCTGCCATTGCCGATGAGTGCGACGTAGGGCAGTTCGACGTCGGCGTATGGAGTGGCGTTGACCGATGCAGCCTCGTCGGCATAGAACTTGACGGTCGTGTTAGGCAGGCCGAACAGCACGACGCCGATGCCGCGCGGGATGACGTCGTAGGCGTTGATACGCGTCAGCGTGACGGTGCGCTCGTCCTTGTCGAAGGTTGCGGTGTAGGCCGATGCTCCGATGGCGCGCAGCTGTGCGACGGCGTTGTCATCGTAGCTGAACGATGCGAATCCGGCCGTGTTGAGCGTCACGGTGTTGGCTTCGTAGGCTGTGAGGCCGTCGGCCGTGATGGTCGTCTGGTTGTCGCATGGGCAACCGAAGGCACCGCGTGCATTGGCCGCACTAAGTCGGATGGTTCTGCCGCTGAGGTTCGACAGGACGTAGAAGTCGCTGTTGTTGATCAGCGTGTAGTCCCAGTCGATGCCGTTCCAGACTTCGACAAGGTAGGTGTCGGTCGCATCGGACATTGCGCTCACCGTGCTTCCGTTCACCCAGAACTGGCTGACGCTGGCCTGCGTCTCGTCGGTCGTGCAATCCCACTGCGGAGCCGACGTGCGTGTGCCGTAGGTGCCGTGGTGGAAGGTGTAGATGTTGCCCTCGTCCATGGCGATGTGCAGCGTGGTGTGGTCGTAGGCGGCATTGTCGCGGAAGGCGATCTTCTTGTCGCTGTTTGTCGAGCCGAGACGGATGTCCTGGATGTAGGCATAGTCGCCGCGGATGAGCAGTGCGCCATCGGCCGCCGACGAGCGGATTATGGTGTTGTCCAACGATTCACCGACGAGCGACACCCAATCGCCGACCACCGGTGTCGTGGTCAGGTTGTATGTGCCGTCGGGCACGAAGATGCGGATCGGGAACTCGCGCGACGATACCTTGTCGGCGTAGTAGAGTGCATCGACGATGGCATCGGCCGACTTCGCCATCACGTAGCCAGAACGCTTGCGCATGCGGTAGATGGTCAACGAGTTGCGGCTGGTCGAGTAGAGTCCGTTTTCGGCATCGCCCGCAATCGCGTAGTAGCTGATGCTGTCGATCTGGTCGGTTGCGGCGTTGAGCCAGCTGTTGAGGTCAACGGAGCAGGTTTCGGCATCGACGCGGGTGCCGACTTCGGCCTTGTTGTCGTCGCTCAGCGTCTCGTCGGTCGAATAGAAGATCGGACTGCCGCCCGAGATGGTGAGCATGCCGGTCGCGTAGTTCATCGAGAGGTCGGTGTGGAGCAGGATCTTCCACGGATGTTCGGCGTTCTTCGGGATGCGGCTTGCGCCATACACTCCGCTGTAGTCGTCGCCCGAGGCCCAAAGCTCGACGGCGTGCTGGAGCATCGACCATGGACATTCGATTTCGCCCTCGTCGGCCACGCCATCGACCCAGCCGTCGGTTGCGCCATCGACCCATTGCTTGAACGACACGTCGATGCGCGTCAGGCTTGAGCAGCCGCTGAACAGGTTCACGTAGCAGCCTTCGGCCAATGTCGTTGCTGGCAGCGACGGAGCCGTCTCAAGTGCGGTACATCCGTTGAACAGGTTCTGGTAGCAGCCCTCGGCGAGCTGTTTGGCAGGAAGGGCAGGGGCGTCGGTCAATGCCGTCCAGCCGCTGAACAGGCTTTCGTAGCAGTAGTTGCCCAGCGTGGTGGCTGGCAGTGCCGGTGTCGATGTGGCATTGGCCGACAGGTAGGTACAGCCGTAGAACATCTCGGCGTAGGCATAGGCTCCGACCTCGGTGGCGGGCAGCTTCAGTCCGGAGATGTCTTGGATGTTGGCACAGCCGGAGAAGAGCTTGTAGAACGAATAGTCGGGCACGTCGGTCTCGTCCATCGTCGGGTCGAGCAGCGACATGATGTTGCCGCTGACGTTGATTGCGCTGGAGCATGAGAAGTACCAGTAGTCGCTTGTGCTCTTGCTCAACGTGCCGTTGGCAATCTTGACGTAGAGCGTGTCGGTGAAGTTCATGCTGTTCCATGTGATTTTATCGCCGGTCAACGACTGCCATGTCTTCCTCTTGTCGGTCGAGTAGCTGATGGTCACCTGCGTCGGCGAACCGACCTTGCCCATGCTGACGCTCAATCCGTTGGCACCAGGCATGCTGAAGCAGAGGTAGTCGCCGTTGTCTTCGGCACTCCAGCCGTAAGGAATGTGGCTGTCGTCGAATGTCTTGGTCAGTTCCAGCGGACACATGAAGGTGCCCACAGGTGCGACATTCTCGACCCACAACCACGTGGCGCTGATGTCGCCTTCGTTGTTGTCCAGTTCCTCATACCATTTGTTGAAGGCAATGTCGATGTATTTCAGCGATGTGCATCCGTTGAACATATAGGCGTAGCAGCTGTCGGCCAACTGAGTCTTGTCGGCTGGCAATACAGGAGCCTTCTTCAACGAAGTGCAGCCCATGAACATTCGTTTGTAGCAGTTTGCCTTGAGTTCCGGCTGGCCAAGGGTCGGCGCCGATGTGAGCGATGTGCAACCCTGATACATTCCTTCGAAGCACGACTCGGCAATGCTGCCTTCGCCCAATGGGAGCGGAGTGGTGAGCGATGTGCAGTCCTTGAACATATTCTTCATCGTCGCCTTCGCGTAGCTTGACCAGTGTGCCGTCGGGATGACCAACGACGCATCGACAATGCCCGTGCAGCCCTCGAACATCGACTCAAAGGCCGACTCGCCGTTCTGCAATGCCCAGGCTTCGACGTTGATGGTCGGCAGGTTCTCGTCGGTGAGCGATGTGCATCCCTTGAACAATGCCTTGTAGCAGGCCTTCGTCAGTGCGGGGTTCGTGAGTTCAGGAATGTCTGTCAACGATTCGCAGCCCTCGAACATGCTCTCGAAGCACGATTCGGCAAAGCCCCAACCTGCACCGAGTTCTGACGGGATATTGTCGGTCAATGACTTACAGCCCTTGAACATCGCCTTGTAGCCAGCAACGGCACGGCCCTGATTGAGCGGCAGAGTCGGTGCTGTCGTGATTGATTCGCAGCCCTCGAACATCGATTCGTAGCACGAAGCAGCCAATCCGGTTGCAGGCAGTTCGCCCGGAGCGGTGGCCAATGCCGTACAGCCCTTGAACATTGCCTTGTAGCAGCTGTCGGCCAGACTCATTGATGGCAGAGACGGTGCGTCGGTCAATGCGGCGCAACCCTCGAACATGCTGTGATAGCAGTCGCTCGTCATGCTGGTGCCGCTTGTGTGGTCGGCGACGGCTGGCGCGGTTGTCATCGTTGCGCAATCCTTGAACAGACGGTAGAAGCTGTAGGACGGCACACTGACGGTGTTGTCGGCGCGGTTGAGCAGATAGGTGACATAGCCGGTCGATTCCGTCTTGCCCGTGATGGCAAAGTTGAAGTAGTTGTCGGCATCGTTGCTAAGTCGCGAGTTGGTGTCCTTGGCCTTGAAATAGACCGAAGTGCCGTTGGCCAATGCAACAGTTGTGCCGCTGCCGTCGGCCGACCATGTGTAGTCCTTCCAGGCCGACTTGCTGCCCACCGAATAGAGCAGTTCCACCCAGACTGTATCGTTCACCGTTGCGCCGGTTTCGGCATCTGTGCTGGTGCTGACTGAGATGTATGGACGGCCAATCTTGTTCAATGCCACCGTGCTGCCGCCCTCATCGACCGACTTGAACGACAGGAAGTTCGGGTTGACAACCCACGGATAGGTCGTGTTGAGCGGGATTCGGTTGGCGTTGAACAGGCTGTTGTCCCACTGGTTGGCTGGCTCGAGGCTCATCGGACAGGAGAAGACGCCCTCCTGTGCCACGTTGGCCACCCAATTGGATGTGCCATCGACGTCGGTCCAGCTGGTGAAATAGACCTCAATCTCGTTGAGCACTGAACATCCGCTGAACATATTCGCGTAGCAGCCCGAAACCAGCGTAGTGGCTGGCAGTACGGGTGCCATCTTCAGGTTCGAGCAGTTCTGGAACATGCCGTTGTAGCAGTCTTTGGCCAACGTCGTGCAAGGCAATGCCGGTGCCGTGCGGAGGCTGCTGCAGCCGTCGAACATGCTCATGAAACAGCCCTCGGTCAATGTCTCGACGTGGATTGAATCGGCCGATGTGAGCGATGAGCAGTCCTTGAACATGTTGCTGTAGGCATATTTGCCGATGGTCGTGGCCGGCAGTTCCGGCGTGTTGGTCAGGCCTCCGGTAAACAGGTTGTAGAAGCTGTAGGCTGGCAGGTCGATGACTGTGGCCTCGGTCTGCATCAGGGCCATCACGCTGCCATCGGCCGACATTGTGCCGTCGATGGCAATCTGGTAATAGTCGCTTGCCGATGTGCTGAACGAAGTGTAGTTGTCTGCGGCCTTCACGTAGATTTTCTTGCCCTTTTCCACTTTGATTGATGTGCCGTAGGTCAATGTGTTCCACGTCAGTGCGTTGTCGAGGCTATATTTCAGTTCAACGGTTGTCGGCGAACCGATCTTGTTGACCGTAAACGTCGCGTTGCTACCCTGTGCGGTGAAGCAGATTGCGGCTTCGTTCACAATCCAGCGGTGTTCCGTGTCCTTCGGGATTCGGCTTTCACCGAAGTCGCTGTCATCTTCGTGCGGGAGCTGAGTCGGACACATGAAGATGCCCGATTCAGGCACTCCGCTCACCCACTCCGTTGTTGCGTTGGTGTGCCACGTCTTGAAGCCGACGTTCATGTACGACAGGCTTGAACAGCCGTTGAACATATTCGAGTAGCAATAGTTAGCCAATGTCGTGGCCGGAAGTTCAGGCGCGATGGACAATGCCGTGCAGCCTTGGAACATGTTCGCGTAGCATCGTCCGGCCAACTTGGTTGCTGGCAGTTCGGGTGCTTCGGTCAGCGACGTACAATTCTGGAACATGTAGATGTAGCTGGCTGTAGCCATCGTGGTTGCAGGCAGTTCCGGCGCTTCTGTCAACTTCGTGCAGTTGGAGAACATGCTGTTGTAGCAGAACGCTCCCAACGTAGTGGCGGGCAACGTCGGCGCGCTCTTCAGGGCTTTGCAATTCTGGAAGAGGCGGCAGAAGCCATAGGCGGGTACGTCTGTGCGCTGCAAGGTGTTGTCGAGCAGTGACATGATGTTTCCGTTGGCTTCGAATGAACCCGACATCACGAAATAGTAGTAGTTCGAGGCGGCATCGTTGCCGATGGTGGCGTTTCCGTCGTCGGTGGCGCGGAAATAGACGCGGCTTGTGCCTGACTTGTTCAGAGTGATGGTAGTGCCGATGGCATAGTCGTTCCACGTCACGCCGTCGTCAGTGGAATATTGCAGAGCGATGTCATCGGGCGAACCCACTTTGTTCAGTCTTATTGTCGAACCGTTTCGTTTTGCCTCGAAGTAGAGGCAGGAATTCTCGTTGTCTATGATGGTCCAGCGCTTGCCATCTTCGTCCAGGTGCGGAATGTATTGTTCGCCGAATTTTTGTGTCAGGCCGGTCGGACAAGCAAAGACGCCTTGGTCGGGCACGTTGGCAACCCAGGTCTCGGTAATCATGTCCCACTCGGTGAATCCGACGTTAATGTATGTCAGGCTGCTACAATTGTTGAACATGCCATTGTAGCAGTTTGTGGCCAATTCGGTGGCTGGCAGCTTCGGTGCCGATGTCAGGTTGCTGCATCCGTAGAACATTCGGTAGTAGCAGCTGTTGGCCAATAGCGTAGCCGGCAGTTCAGGTGCGTAGGTCATGGCCGAGCAGCCGCTGAACATCTCGCTGTAGCATGATGCCTTCAACGACATTGCGGGCAGTTCCGATGGCGGTGTGGTCAGTGCCGAGCAGTTCTGGAAAAGTTGTGCATAGCAGTAGCTGCCCAACGTCGTGGCTGGGAAATTCGGCGCGCTTTTCAGCGATGAGCAGTCCTTGAACAGCGAATAGAATTCGTAGTCGCCCACGCTGTAGCGTTGGTTGTCCTTGCGCAGCAGCGACATCACATTGCCCGTGGCGTTGACGTTGCCCGACATCTTGAACTGATAGTAGCTTGTTGCCGACTCGCTGCAATGGCCGGAGTTGTCGTTGAGCGTTGAGCGGAAATAGACGCGGTAGTTGCCCGACTTGTGGCTGAGCGAGATGAGCTTGCCCGATGTGCCTGCCCAGGTGTAGGTCAGCCACGTCAGGCCGTTGTCGGTCGAATATTCAAGGTTGCCGGTCAGGTTGTCGAGCGATGCGGTCGAGCGGTTGAGCTGCACAGCTGCGGTCGATGTTTCGGCCTCAAGACAGAGCCAGTCCTCTTCATCGTCCACGCTGCCCACGGTGCTGCTGCTGTTGTTCCAGAGGGTCGGGACGCGCGAATCGCTGTATTCGATGTCAAGTTTGTCGGGGCAGAGGAATGTGCCGGATGTGGTTTCAACTCCAGCTACCCAATCGTCCGTGAAGCTCTTGCTTGTGCCGTTGTCGTCAAACTGCCATGCCTCGAAGTTGACCTTCATGTAGTTCAGGCTCGAGTCATTCTCGAACATGCCATTGTAGCAGCCTGTTGCACCCTCGTCGGTGAGGTTCTCCAATGTGGCTGGCAGGTACGGGGCCGATGTCAGGTACTTGCAGCCTTTGAACATGTAGGCGTAGCAGTATTGACCCAGATCAACGGCAGGCAGGCTTGGCGCACCGAAGATGTGGGTGTTGCTTGTGCCGTCGGGTCCGGCGAACAGGCGGTAGAAGCAATATGCCGGCACGTCGGTGCGCAGGCAGGTCGGGTCGAGCAGCGACATGATGTTGCCGCCGATGTCAAGCACGCCCTGATATTTGCTCTCGTCGTTGTCGTTCAGGCTCGTCGTGAAATAATAGTAGTTTGATGAGCTTGACGACAATGTCGTATTTGAGCCTTTTGCGCGGAAGTAGATGCACTCGCCATAATTCAGTGTGAGTGTGTTGACTGAATAGGTATATCTTCTTTTATTTCCATCGCCTCTGGTCGTTTCTGTGTAAAGCGGCCAATCGGTCCACGTTACACCATCTTTGGAATATTGCAAAATTGCAGTCGGGATGGTCTGTCGTGAACTATACTGATAGCCGGTGGTTATGCTGCTGCCGGTGTATCGTAATGAAATGTTGGCTGACAAACTTGTTGAAATCCAAGTCTGTCCGCTTGCATCTGTGTATCCTACATTCCAAGTGATGCGCATATAGTCATTCTGGCCGACAGTCCAGCCGTCTGGCGTATTGGAGTCGCCGTAGGTCACACCATTGGCATACAGATCCGTCGGACAAGAGAAAATGCCCGTTGTAGGAAATTCGTTAATGTAGATGTAACTTACATCTTTAGTCGGTATGGAGTAGGTGCTCATTGCCCAATTGTAGGTCGCATTCACATTCCACGTGGTGAACTTAACGTCCATACTCTGCAAACTGTTGCAGCCAGAAAACATGTAGGCATAGCATTGGTTGGCAAGCGTGGTAGCGGGCAATTCTGGCGCTGAGACCAGATTGATGCACTCGTAGAACATGCCGTAGTAGCAGTTCTGACTCAGTGTGGTGGCTGGCAAGGTCGGTGCCGAAAGCAGGTAGGAACATTCGGAAAACAGACCCGTGAAGGCGTAGGTTGGCACTGAGGTCTGCTTGCAGGTTGCGTCGAGCAGCGACATGACGTTGCCTGATGTCTCGACATAATTGTCGAAATCGAAATGCCAATAGATGCCGTTAATCCTGTCCTTCGATCCGTAGTAGTTGCTGTTGCGCTCGGTGAACGTGACCCACTCATAGCTGAAGCGAGTGTTGGTCGTATTGGCGCGGATATAGACCTTTTTGCCCGCGTCGAGGATGACCGAGCTTGACAGTCTGTAATAATAGGTGATGTAATTGTTGCCGCCGCCACCAGGACCGTTGTCAGATTTTTTTTGTAACGTGCGGCTGTAAACCTTGGTCGGGAAAGTGAAGTCGGTCCACGTGACGCCGTCTATGCTGTATTGCAGCGAGATGTCAGGCAGGTAGTCAAGGTAAGACGTGTACTCAACTTCCGATGACTTGAACTGTAAGGTCGTTCCGTCGTTCACAGCCGTGAAACACAGGTAGTCCAACGATTGCGCCCAGACGGACAGCATGGTGAGCCATGCGGCCAAGGCGACGAGAGGTCGTTTGTGCCTCCTTACGGATGAAAAAATGTTGAAAGGATTCATATCTGAAAAAAATTTAATTGATATTCTTGTGCAGAAAAACGCGTCGGACATTCACCAGATTCCACCGCTGGAGTTGTCCGCATATTCTTCTTCATCCCACAGTCCGCGATAGCCGGCCGCATCGAATTCATCGACTTCGCCATCGCCCACTCCAACTACGTTGCCGCGTGCTGAAAGTTCCGCTCCGCAATAGCGGTGCTCGCACCGGACTTCAACGAACTTGAAGTCCGGCGTCAGATAAGTTCTCAAACTCATTCTTGTTGGTAATAAATTGGGTACAATTCACCCATGATAAATAGATATACATTTACAATAAGTCAGGCAATTGAACGATGACAAGTCCAATACAGAATCGGTTGTTGTTGCTGATGATACGACGATGCCTCATTTCGTTGCTGGCATCGAACAAAGGTGGATTTTTTTCACTTGAGGCATTCTTCCGGTGCCGTTTTGCGCACAACGACAAATCTCATTGCATTAAAGCAATGTGACGTGTTTCGCCATACTCAAATTGGCATTCTCAGAATGTTCTGCAAATAAATCAATACATTCGGATACATTACATTTTCAGCCACATTCAATAGAAAACTTACATCTTCATCAAATTGGGCAATTCATCAATTGCAGACTTCTCGGATTGTTATTACAGATACATATAGCAATTTTTGCGGCGCAAATTTAGAATTTTTTTTTCAGTATAAAACTTTTTTTAACAATCACCGTGTAATTTTTTGTTTTTTGCTATGTTTGCTTGGAAATATCGGAAATTTTGTGGCATTTTTTTGATTGTTTTCTCATGGAAATCCGTCAATGCTAAATGGATGGAAAACACAGTAACTCCATTTCTTATGGCTCTTCTTGGTCGAAAAAAGGCACGGAAACCTCCATTGATTTGGAGAGTTCCGTGCCATTTAATTGTCGGAAATCCGCGTAGTTACTCCACCACGTCGAACTTGAATACGCAGCCGTTCCTGCGGTTCGGGTCGCTGCCGACGAAGCGTGCCGAATAGGGTTCGCCCATCGTCGGGCTGCATCCGATGTAACGGTTCGTCTTGAGCGAGAGCAGCATACATTGGCCGCGCAGCATGTCCTGCCACTGGATGAGCGATGCGTCGTCGGCCTCCTTCACGAGGCGCACGTCGGCCGAAAGTCCCATGCCGGTCACGGTGACGAAGCCCATGCCGTTCATCGCCTCGAGCACTACGCGACCTTGGCCACGGTCGTGCACACGGAACTTGCAGTCGTCGCCGCCCCACTCGCGGCTGTTCGGATAGGCGCGATGGCACAATCCGCGGCGCAGGGCTGTCAGACGTGAGCCGTCGGCCAAGTTCGTCAGCGTGATGACCTTGCCGGCGGGGAAGTTGGCGGTGCGGTCGGCCAAAGGTTCATCGACCGTGAAGTTGTCAAAATCCGCGTAGCCGAACGACTTTTTCGCGTCGTTGCCGGCATCGGCCTTGTGGAAGCAGAACAGGCTGTAGCGCGAACCCTGGAAGATGCGCAGCTGGTAGGGCAGGGGCAGCGTGTCGCCGATGGCATTGAACTCCGTGCCGCCGTCGGTGCTGTAGCTGAAGGTGGCCCACATCTCGTCGAGGTCGGCGTAGATGCGCAGCTGGACGGCGGTCTGTTTCTTGTCCAATGTCGCAGCCGTCACGGCCTCCTTCTGCTGGTGGTGCCATTGCAGTTGCAGCTGGCCTCCGTCGCGCACCAGACCGACCCATGCGTAGGGCAGGTTGAGCATACCCAGACCGGCGCAGTCGCCATCCTTCAGGTGCGAGCCGTCGAGCGTGACGGTTGCGGTCGATACGGGGCCGATGCACCTCTGCGTCAGCGTGTTGTGTGCCCACAGCATATTCTCGGCCGACAGTGCCTGCAGGCGCAGTTTCCCTTTTGTCAGACTCCATTTCGTGGCCACCGGTTCGTGGTTCCACTGCCAGACGCGTTGCAGCTGCTTGCCGTTGAAGTCGTCGTTGCGCTGGTAGGGTGCTTTCGGGGCCGATGGCTTTCCGTCGGGAATCGTCCACGTGCGCGGCGTGCGTCCCGGATTGCCCTCCAGACCGAACATCGGCCAACCGTCCGTCCACGTGATGGGGCAGAGACAGGTCGTGCGGCCGACGCCAACGAAGTCGAGCATCGTGCAGCCCCACCACGAACCGCCCGGAGTCTGTACCATGCCGCCCTGATGCACTGTGGCGTTGCCCAATTCATTGTCTGGGGTGCGGCCGATGCGGAATTTCGCGCCGTCGCTCATCCACGAGTTTCCACGGCCGATGCCCTCCACGAGCGGGAATTTCTTGGTTCCGAGGCTCTCGTCGCAGCTGATTGCCGCCGTCTCGTAGGGGCCGAACAGGCTCTTGCTGCGGGCGCATTGCAGACGGCCCATCGGCGAATATTCGGCCGAGAGGATGTAGTATTGGCCGTCAATCTTGTAGGCATGATGACCTTCGCCCATGGCCGAGCCGCGCGGGATGATGACGCGCTCCGAGCCCTCGACGTAGCCGCTGAAGTCGGGCTTGAACTGCGTGACCTTCACCTCGTCGTAGCCGTGGATGGCCCAGACCTTGCCGTCGTCGTCGAACAGCACGCTCAGGTCGTAGATGTGGCCGCCCAGTGCGCGGTGCTCCCACGGGCCGTTGGCCGATTCGCTGATGAAGAGTTGCAGGCCGTTGCCGTTCACGTTGGTGAAGACGTAGAATTTGCCGTCGTTGTAGCGGATGACCGGTGCCCAGACGCCCTGTCCGTAGATGTTCTTGCCGTCGTTCAGCGTGAATTTCTCCTGTCCGGGGAAGATGTCCTCCCATCGGTCGAAGCAGTACGATGCCAGTTCCCAGTTGACCAGATCCTTCGAGTGGAGCACCACCAGACCCGGCACACAGTGCATCGTCGTGCCGGCCAGATAGTAGTCTTCGCCCACGCGGATGACGTCCGGATCGCTGAACTCGTCGTAAAATAGCGGATTCGTGTAGGTCCCGTTGCCATTGTCGGCCGTCCACGAGATGTTTTGGGCTTGGATGCTGCACGTCGCGGCTATGGCCAATGCCCATGCAAAAATCTTTTTCATCGGAAATTGTTGTTTTTTAGGTTTGGATTAAGTCGGCCGCGAAGGTAGTGCTAATTTGCGAAATGGGCAAGTGCGGGGGCGAGATTTGTTTCGCCCGATTTTGAATGATTTTGGCGGAGTTTTGTGGGGAAGATGAAGATTTTGCGTATATTTGCGGCGCATTCTACAAAGAGTGCAAAATCATAATGCTCAATCTCTCTACCGAACTGCTACCTCGAAAGAGAAAAAACGAGCAAATAATATTCCGTATTGGAGTGTGCGCAATAAGCGCAGACTTCAACATGACGGAATATAGGTTGTAGCAGACCTGGTAGAGAGTGTGTTGGGTCTGCGCTTTTCTTGTTTTAAAGGTTAATGCAGACTGTTACCACGAATATACAATAACTTTTAAAACATTAATACGAATGAAAACTAACTTGAAAATCCTTTGCCTCACGGCATTGTTGACTCTTGGAGGACAAGCTCTTTACGGGTTCGTATCCGATGGACTCTATTATAACATTTCTAGTTCAAGTTCTGGAGAATACGTAATAGTAACAAGTCCTTCTTCTGGCAAATATAAGGGCGATATAATAATTCCAAGTACGGTAACATACTCAGGGAAAACGTATCCTGTACGAAGTATTGGGATTAGTGCATTCTCTGGCTGCACAGAACTGACAAGCGTGTCGATTCCAAGCAGTGTACTATACATTAGTCAGCATGTTTTCTCTGGGTGCACAGGGCTGACAAGTATTTATGTCCCAAATAGCGTGGTCAGCATCGGTTATATGGCATTCAACAAAGTGAAAAATGTCGTTTACAATGGATCAGCAACTAATGACAAACCATGGGGTGCCTTAACAATTAACGGTGTTTTTGATGGTGATTTCATTTATGCTGATGCGGAAAAAACACAACTCTCAGTTTATATCGGCAATGGAGGCGATGTCGTTATTCCCGAAGGAGTAACCGACATCGGCTATTATGCGTTTAATGGAGCGAACAAATTAACTACTTTGACAATTCCCAGTTCTGTAACAAATATTGGAAATCGTGTGTTTGAAGAATGCACTGGTCATTTGATAGTGAATTGTAATATTGGTTCTGTCTCCGCATCATCTAATGGGTGGTTTTATAATTCAAAATTTGATCATATAGAAATTGGCAACGATGTTACCACAATAGGTGATTATGCCTTCTCTGACAATAGTAATATTTCGTCTTTAACTATTGGGAATAATGTTAAGACTATTGGAATATACGCGTTTACTTCCACCCCAGTTAAAACTGTTTGGTTGCCTAATACTCCTCCCTCATATTATGTCAGAGCTAAAGGAAAGATTAATTATGTTTCAAATGCTAATTATTCTGAATTAGGAGAAGTCCAAATATATAGCTATTTGAGTTCAATGTTTGAGGTAGATGGCATCAAATATGTGCTGGTTAGCCCATCAGAACGAGCATGTGATGCTATTGACATTGGAACTATAGGTGAAGATTCCATTCTGATCATTAACAAACAGGTCGCATATCGTGGCATTACGTTGTCTGTAAAGAAAATAAATCCATATTTCGCTTACAACGAAAAGAAAATTAAGTGTTTGACTATTTCGGATGGTATAATGAGCATGCCAGATTATGCATTCTATGGATGTTCTTCGATTCAGTCTATAAATCTAGGATCATCTCTAACTTCTTTGGGTATTTATGCATTTTCTGAGTGTAATTCATTGAAACAAATCAAAATACCAGATAATGTCTCTGAAATAGGGAAATATGCTTTTTCTGGGTGTAAAAAAATGGAAAAAGCTAATCTTGGTAATGGAGTTACAACTATAGGAACTTATATCTTTCAAAACTGCAGTACAATGGATAGCGTTGTGATTAGTTCAAATTTGCAAACTATTCCAAGCTACGCTTTTACAGGGTGTAGTAGTTTGAATGCAATAATGTTGCCACAAAGTGTGTCTCATATTAATAATTATGCATTTTCTGGCTGTACCAATCTTGCAAACTTAATAATTGAAAATCGCACATCTACGTTGACATTGGGAAACAATGGCACATCACCATTGTTTGTAGATTGTCAACTGGATTCTGTTTATATTGGAGGAAAGATTAGTTATAATACTTCATCAGATTATGGCCATTCGCCCTTTTATCGTAATACATCTTTGCGAAAAGTTGTTATTACAGATAAAGAAAACGAAATTTATGACAACGAGTTTTATGGGTGCACGAACTTGAAGGCCGTTTCCATTGGCGACGGCGTGAAGAGCATCGGGAAATATGCGTTCTCTGGCTGCTCCAGCCTCGAATCATTCATCTTCGGTTCGGGAATGAAAAGCATTGGTCAAGAGGCTTTCTCTGACTGTTCGGCAATCACGAGCCTCTATAGCGAAGCCGCGACACCGCCTACCTGTGGATCGCAGGCATTGGAAGACATCAACAAATGGGAATGTACGCTCTACGTCCCAAGCGAGAACGTCGCACTATACCAAACAGCCGACCAATGGCAAGATTTCTTCTTTGTCGATGCAAATCCTTATACAAGTGAGCCGATCACGCAGCTCTGCATCACCGACGGAGATGCGCTTGTTATTCCGACATCGACCACCTACGAGACGGTGAACTACACCCGCACGTTCTCGTCGGCCGACAAGTGGCAGGCACTTTATGTGCCATTCTCCATTCCAATTGACACATTGGACAAATATGGGCTTGAGGTGGCCGAGCTGAACGACACGCACATGTACGACACCGACGATGACGGCGAGTTCGACCAGACGACGCTGGAATTCCTCTACCTGAAGCGCGGCGCTACCGAGGCCAACTACCCGTACCTCATCAGGTCGGCATCGGCTGGGGAAATCACCTTGACGCTCAACGACGTGGAGCTGCAAGCCACTGCCGAAACCGAACTCGAATGTTCCACTACGCGGGTTGTCTTCAAGATTCGCGGCACCTACGACGGCGTTTCGGGCGAGGAGATGTACAACAACAACTACTACGCGATGGGTGGTGGCTGTCTGGGACGCATGGCAAGCCCGTCCAATGCCTTGAAGCCGCAGCGGTGGTACTTGTGGGTCGAGAACAAGAACGGCGAGCCGGAGCCTTTGGTGGCCAATGCTGCACGACTGCGCATCTTTGTGGGCGGCGAGGAATTTGGCGAATATGAGGAAGAGACATCGGCCATCCAGAACCTCAGCGCGCCGAGTGCCATCGGCCACACCATCCACACGCTGGACGGCCGCACCGTGAACCGCACCGATGCCCTTCCGTCGGGCTTCTATTTCAAGAACCGCCAAAAGATGTTTGTACGATGAAAAAGGTCTATTTTCAACCCGCAATCGAGGTCTATGACCTTTCATCGGCCGACCTCTTGACGGTCAGCAGCAACGTGCCGGGTGGCGGCGAGATTCCCATCGGAGGCACTGTCGAGGCCGATGCCGCCCCATACCGCCGTGGTGTGGATTGGGAAGCGTATGAAAGAAATTGAAATGCAATATAAATATAAAGGAGGGGCTTTGGACTACGTACAGTCATGCTAATTCCTTAATAGACACAATAAAGGAGGATCCAATTATGTATTTTGCGTAATTGGTATTTCGATTGTATTTTTAATTGCGGTCTCGACGGCATTGTAAATTTCTGTTTCATTTGTTTCTATAGATACGATGAGAGAGTATGGAATAGAATTTTATTAAAATGAACTTGATAATTATGGCGAATTCGCCACAATTAGAAACCAATTAACAACAATGCTATAATCCCTCATCGGCTACACGCTGGTGGGGAATTTCCTTTCCAGTCCCCACAAATTAATTAAAAAGACTGAGCAACTTCACAGTGCTCAGTCTCCTTGAAAAAATTGCTTGTTTTTCGGTTTGAAAAATCCGTTAAAAGTGTTCCTGAAACAGGAACCAGAGAACTACAAAAAATTCAATTCGATGTGGTCGCTGAGGGATTCGAACCCCCGACCCCCTGCTTGTAAGGCAGACGCTCTGAACCAACTGAGCTAAGCGCCCTGTCGAAACCTCTGTTTCTCTTTTGCGAGTGCAAAGGTACGACTTTTTCCTGTACTACCAAAACTTTTCGCAGTTTTTTTTCAAAAAATCT
>DFJU01000001.1:0-11851 GCA_002373755.1 Bacteroidales bacterium UBA3663
ACCAAGGACCCCCACCATGTCAAGGTGATACTCTAACCAACTGAGCTATGCTGACTCTAAAAAAAGAGCTCCAAAATCAGCAAATTTTAGAGCCCTTGGTGCCCGAGGCGGGACTCGAACCCGCAAGGCATGCACCATACGCACCTGAAACGTACGCGTCTACCAATTTCGCCACCCGGGCGCTTTTGTCAGACTAACAACGCGACAGCGTTGCTGTCCGGCGTTTCAGCTTTTGCAGACTTGAAAAACGATTGCCTTTCTCATTTGCGGGTGCAAAGATAGTCGTTTGGATTCTGGTTTCCAAATTTTGAATCCATTTTTTTTGTCCGATACCTTGTTTTTTATGGATTGTCCGATGCGAAACGGTCGAATTGTCGTCTGGAGTGGCCAAAAAGCGAAAAAGTCGTGTAGCATCGACAAAAAAAAGAGGCTGCACAGAACGTGCAACCTCGATTGGTTTTTCTTGTGGCCGATTTCACTCCGTAATGCGGATTGCGACGGCTCTGAGCTGTTGCCATCCGGCGGCATCGGTCACGCGGATCATGAAGTGGTAGTCGCCCGTGTCGATGTCGTCGGGAATCTGGATGAACTGTTGCGCTACGTGATATTTCTGTCCCGCAGGAATCGCGTAGTCGTCGTTGAAGATCCATCCGTTTACGGCAGTTTTGTCGGCCTCGAATTCACACTCCACATCCGACGTGCTGTGCGTGTGATGGTCGAAATTGTGGTGGATTTCGATGTTGTAGTTGCCGAGTTCCTCGTTGTCGATGAGTGCAAAGCAGACGGCAATCTCGTCGCCGCGCCGGAACGTCTGGCAGTCGTACGGACAGGCATCGATTCCGTTGTCGGTGATTGACGGCGCGGTCATGTCCTTGTTGTCGTCGTTCGACGAATCGCACGCGCACAATAAGCTTGCGAAAATAATCGCTAAAATGCTGTGTTTCATATTTGTTCGATGTTTTTTTTGTTGATTATTCTTCCGATGCCACAATGTTCACATCGCTTTCGACGGTGGTCTGCTGTCCGGCCTTGTCGGTCACGGTGAAATGCAGGTGATATTCGCCGGCAGGAGCGTCGGCCGGAATGTCGATGTGCTCGTGGAATTCGGTGTTGCGCACGCCGATGTATTTGCCGTCGGTGTAGCTTAGCTCGATTTCGTAGTCGCCGCCCTCCTCCAAGTGGATTTCGATGTCGATACGGGCGATGAGACCTTCGGCTACGATGTCGGCCTCAAGGTGCATGTCGTCGCCGGCTGTGGCGGTCTTGCTGTTTTCGTGTCCGACTTCGGTGAGCGTGATGACGGGCTTTGCGGTGCTGTCGTCATCTTTGTCGCAGGCTACGAATCCGAGTGAAAGAACTGAAATGAAAAACAATGCAATGATTTGATATTTAATTGATTTCATAGTTTTTTTTGTTTTGTGTTGTTAAAATTCCAGACCGACCAGCAGCGAGAAGTTGCGTCCGGGTTCGGGCACATCAATCAGGCGGTAGTAGCTGGTGTGGTCGTAGTAGCGTCGGTTGAGCAGGTTGTCTGCGTGAAACGCCACTTTTAAAGTTGTTTTGCCCAACGGCATTTCCTTGTTGGCCGATGCGCCAAGCGTCCAATGTCCGTCGGTCGGCTTTTCTGGTGGCACAATCTCGTCTTGTGTTCCAACGACACGAATGTTCAGTCCGATGCTGTTCGTCCCTCTCCACTCAAATCCGTATTCGCCGCCGATGTTCATCGACCACGGCACAGAAAATGGCAGCGTGTAGCCCTTCTTGTCGCCCGACAGCTGCTCGGAGTAGAGGTAGTCGGCCGCGAAATCGGCTTTCCAATGTTCTGTGATACGGAAATCGGCCTGTGCTTCAAATCCGTAGCGTAGCACCTCAGCCTGTGTGTATTGGTAGAGCTGCAAGCCCTCCACGTAGCGCGATGTCGGGTTCAGATAGATGTAGTTCGGGAAGTAGTTGACGAATGGATTTATATGGACGGAAAACATCGGCCGTGTCAATGCGACACAAAGGTCGAGCTGGTACGAGCGTTCGGGGTCGAGGCCGATGTTGCCCTGCTCGTAGCGGAAGATGTGGTAGTTGATGCCGTCTGCGCCAAGCTCTTTCGGGATTGGCACGCGGAAACTTTTGCCCACATTGGCCTTGAAGAGCCAGTCGCCGCTCGCGTAGTTCATGCCGACGGCCCACGTCACGCTGTGGAAGTTGCGCGATGTAGCCTCCGAACGCTGTTTGAAGACCGAATCGTCGGCCGAAACCGGAGTCTTGAACCAGTCGCTGTAGCTGCCGATTTGCGTACGGTTGAAGTCGTAGCGCAGTCCGGCATTCACGGCAAGGTTGCCGGTCAACGACCATCGGTCGAAAGCGTATGTGCCGATGCTGAACGTTTCGAAATCGGGGATGATGAAGCCCCATCCGCTGCGTCGGTTGCGTTGCCACTCGCTGTTGATGCCGATACGCAACTCGTTGTCGTCCAACGTGAAGCGCGCGCCGGCATTGGCCGTCCATGTGCTCTTGTTGAAGCGTCGCTCCAGGGTGCCGTCGGGCGTCGGCATGTAGCCGTGTGCGATGGGTTCGGAGTGTTCTTCGCGGAGGTTGTTCTGGTAGGCGAGGTTCACGTCGGCCACGAAGCCGGACTTGTGCCACGCGAGGTGTGAGAGCACCTTCAGGTGGTTTACGCTCTGCCGTGGCAGGTCGATGTCGCGTGCCGAACGGTCGTAGTTGATGTCGGACAAGCGCACTTCGAGGCCGTGTGCGTTGGCGAAAAATCCGCTGGCGGCGTAGTTGTCGCTCACGCGCAGGTCGGCGTGGAAATTGTAGCCCGCGTAGCCCAGCATCACCCCGCCGTTGCGTTCGCGTCCGGCCGTGTTGCGTAGCCGTCGGTCATGCAGCCGTATATAATAGGAGTAATACTGGATGCTGTCGGTCGGGACCTTGGCATCGGCATAGTCGATGTGGGTGTAGTTGAGGCGGTAGAAGAAGCGTCCGTGGCGTCCCTGAACCTTGGCCGATGCGCCGAGCTGGTCGTTGACGGAGCGTCCGACGAGGCGGACCGAACCCTCGAACTCGCGTAGCGGCACGTGGTTGGTGAAGAGGTTGATGACGCCGCCGATGGCATCGCTGCCGTAGAGCAGAGCCGCCGGTCCCTTGACCACTTCGGCGCGGTCGATGGCAAACTGATCAACCTCAAGTCCGTGGTCTTCACCCCATTGCTGCCCATCGTGCTTGATGCCGTCTTCGGTCACGGCCACGCGGTTGAAGGCCATTCCGCGAATCATCGGTTTCGACTGTCCGGAGCCGATGGTCATCGCCTTGACACCAGGAATCCCTTCGAGCGTCTGCATCAGACTGCCGCCTGCATTGCGGTCGATGAAGTTGCGGTCAACCTGTTCGACCGACTGCGAAGTGCGCATCTGCCGGTCGCGCCAGGCGTTGCCCGTCACCGAAACGTCGTGCAGGGTGTGTACGCTGTCGATTGCCGCACTCGCGCAGAGCGTTGCGGCCAAAAATATTTGAAGCATGAAAAATCGTGTCGGTTTTCAACGTCGCACAGAGTCAAATCGGACTTGAATGCCACGGAACGAATGTCTGAAACTCGTTCGATGGGTCAAATCCGCGTAGTCCGCGTCGCTGAAAAATGAAAAAAGTGGAAAAATGCCGTTGGGCGAGATTATGCCATAACCGACACGGAAGGGGGCGCACGAAGCCCCACGATGCCGCACACTTCCGAACGTACACCGCTCTGAATGTGGGCTGGGAGGTTTTTGTCAGTGTCTTGGTCGATGAGGATTGCGGCCGATGCTTCAGCCGACAGGTAAGGCAGGGTGAGGAACTGGCAGAGCAGACATTCGTGCGTCTGGTGCGAGTTCTGGCCGAGGTGGCCGCCGCAATGCTGGTGGTCGCACGCGATGCTGTGTTCGTCGGAATCGCCGTAGTGGTGCACGTGGACAGACGCGACGAGAAGCATCGGCAAGAATACCGACAGCAGAATCCATGATGCGTATTTCCTGAGTGTGCTCATTGCGGTGGTTTGTTGTGTCGGCGATGACGTCCGACTTAGGCGCGCGAAGATAGCGAAATTTCCGCGAATTCTGTGATGCGTTGGACAAATAATTTTTTTTCCGTACATTTGCGCGGAATTATTGGAGAAAAAGAACGTGAACACTTGAACACAATTTATAACCATTAACCATTTAATAATCACAAATATGAAAAAGAAATTTTTTACCCTCGCAGCACTTTCGCTGTGCATGACGCTGGCTGTGGCCCAAACCATCAATTTGCCGGCTCCGAACAAGTCGAAAAAGACCGCCACCGTGATGGAGGCACTCGCTACGCGACATTCCGAGCGCGCTTTTTCGCCACAGAAGCTCACCGATCAGGAACTCAGCGACCTGCTTTGGGCTGCTTGCGGCAAGAACCGTGAGGACGGCAAACTGACTGCGCCGACGGCAATGAACCGTCAGGAAATCCGCGTGTTCGTGTTTACCGACAGCAAGGTCTCGGAATATCTGCCGCAGACCAACCAGCTGCGTCAGGTGGCTACGGGCGACCATCGCGGCATCGTTGCCGGCCGTCAGGAATTTGCAAAGTCGGCGCCCGTATCGCTCGTGATTGTGGCCGACATGGACAAGTTCAAGAGCAACGACCAACGTGCGCAGACGATGGTCAGCGTCGATGCGGGAATCGTCTGCCAGAACATCAACATCTATTGCGAGGCCGTCGGACTCGTGACTGTGCCACGCGCCACAATGGATCATGACGCCATCCGTAAATTGCTGGGCCTCAACGAGAACCAGATTCCGCTACTCAACAATCCGGTGGGCTACAAGGCCAAGTGATCATGGCAGAAATCTATCGACACTACAAGGGCAACCGCTACGAACTGCTTGGCGAATGTCTGCATTCCGAGACGCTTGAAGAGATGATCATCTACCGCGCGCTCTACGGCGAAGGGAAGGTCTGGGTGCGTCCGAAAAAGATGTTTTTCGAGTCGGTTACGTTGGCCGACGGCACGGTCGTCCCGCGATTTGAAAAGGTGGCGGAGTGAATGAAGAAAGGTCGGTTTCCGAGTGCGGAGGCCGACCTTTTTCGCAGGTTGTTTTGGGCGAAATATTGCAGCCTGTCATTTGTCACGACTGTCATTAAGAAAACTGCTTTATCGGTCATGTCCGATGCGCACTACGCGAATAATACCCTAATAGTAGGCTGATAATACCCTCGCTACGCGGATTTTTGCCGTTTTTGAAAGGTGTTTAAATGCTGTTTGAACGAAGGATTTTCTCCATCAGTTGAAATAAATTGAAATCAGTTTTTTGTGGTGCCATCTGCCCGTAGAGACGTGCCATGGCGCGTCTCTACACAATTCCCAAAAACATGACGAAAGCCTTTGTTTGAAATTTTCAATTTTCCGAAGGCTCTACGAACCTCCTATGAACGACTGCGGTGCGCGCTCTTGATTGTTCATGCGGAAAAACCGGTGCGAGTGACAGCGTTACAGCGTGACAGCAGATTTTTGCAGTGGGTGTGCGCCTTTTACGCAATTATATGGCAACGATGCCCCGCTTTTCAAATGTAGCCCGTAGAGACGATGTGCACATCGTCTCTACATTTCCTGCAAAAAATGCAGAAATATTTGCGTTATTTCCCCAGACTTGTTGTATATTCGCGACGAAAATCTTGTTCAACCTGAAATCTATACATTCAAAACCGAGATTCATGGGAAATCAAATGTTTCACACAGACATTTGCGATGAGTTGATGGCCGACATCAGCACCAGCCCAATGCCCAAAATTGCGTGTCCATAGAACCTCCAATTCGGTAAATTTTCAATTTTATCTCGTTATGAAACACTTTATTCTTATAATATTTTTGTGTGGCTTTATATCTGCATATGGAAAAACATTAAAATCCCGGGATGTCGATAGCGTCTGTATTGCCTGCGACAATTTTAGTGCTACATATATACTTAGGATAACAAGGCTTCAGTTATGTGAACGTTTTTACGAAGAGGTTCATCCGGAACCATATATATGCCCTCCTCCACCGAGTGATTCTCTGTTCAAGGCACTTACAGGCGTAGAATATTCATTGGTGGAGGATGGTAACAATATCGAATATGTAGATAGCATAGAAGAGGAGGCTTCCACAATCTCTTTTCATGTCATAAAAGATCGGGATTCCATTGATTCTTTAGTTAAGTTGTTAGACCATTGCAAGAAGGTTAAGAAATTGAAAGTATCAGCGGATCAATTACTGCTGACGGGGTCTTTCTGGTGGAGGAATAAGAGATTGTATTTGTTTGATAATACGTTTGATAACAGAATATTATGCGTTTTTTATTGTAAAGAGAAGCAGAGATGGGCTTGGTTTGACACTGGAAGATATTTTGATTGGGGCTGGTACAGGTACGAAGTAAGTGATGAATTGAAAGCTTTCCTTAGAAAATATACGACTTTGTTTGGTGTATATGAATATGATAAGTAACTTGATTTACAATGATTTCGGCCATGACGTGGAAAGTCGCATCCAACGGAAGGCTGCGGCGGTTCGACTACGAATACGACGGCATGAACCGACAGACAAGTGCGGAGCACGGATACTTTGGCCTTGTGGAAACAGGCAACATGGAATCAAGTGTAGAATTGGAAAATTATGGCAATTAAGAATAGACATAAGATGAAATTATTACATGAATTTTCACATAGAAAAATCGCACAAAAAAGGCCGCCTTTCGTGAGCGGCTTTTTTTGTGTGAAGCGTCATTTTTTGCGCGACAGCATCCATTGGTCAACCACTATATGGTCGTCGATGGCGCGGATGGTGAGTGTGTGCGTACCGGCCTGGAGGTGAACCTGCTGCGTGCGGACAGCCTGGCCGCGTAGCACGTTCAGTTTCCATTGTTCCGAGCGGAACGGCTCCTTGAGCGAGAATGTCTCGGGCGTGCCGTCGTCGATGCTGACGCTGTAGCGCAGGTCGCCGTTGTCGTTCGGCTGGGTCGGGATGAGCATCGTCCGAATCTCGTAGTTGCCCTCGCGAGCCACGTCGAAGCGGTAGGTCAGAGCACCATCTTTCGGCAGGGCGACGGCCAGCATCGAGTGGCCGAGCATCTGGACTGGTTGAGCTCCGTCGGTGGCCGATGCGAAGTCGCAGGCGTTGGTTATCAGTGTGTTGCTGAGTGTAAGCGGAGTGTCGGCCGATGCCGATTCTGTAGCGGTCGATGCGGCAGCTGCGTCGGTCGTGGCCGATGGCAGGAGAGGAGCCCAATAGACGGGCAGATCGCGCGGATGGTCGTTCATTAGGCCATGCCACTTGCCGCCGGCCAGCTGGTTGTTGTAGCGGTCGGTGAGGCTGCGGATTCGGCCGTAGGCGGCTTGGCTTCGGGCAACGGATTCGCGTAGCAGGCTGTCGGTGGCGGCGGCTGCGATGTGGTTGGCGCGGCCGTTGGCCAACTTGCGTGCGCGTTGAGCCTCAAACATCTTTTCGGCTTGGGCGGCAGCGGCCTGCACAGGGTATTGGATCGTGGCGAAATAGGCATCGGACAAGGCCGGACGGACATTGCGGCCGATGTTTTCCACCTCGCGGCTCAGGGCGAGGAATCGGCCCTCGAACCAGTCGCACTGCTCTTGCGGCCAGTCGCTGTTGCGCACGGGCGACAGGCCACGGTCGTAGAGCCGTTTGTCCAGTTCCGTCTGGTTCCAGCCCATGAATTCGGGTCGGCGCATCGCACACAGCCGGTAGTATTCGTGCATCACGGGGAAGAGGCGTTGGCCGACGTCGTTGCCGAACTCGCGGCAAAGCCAGCGGCGGTAGTGGTCGTTGAGCGTTGCGGCCGATGTGCAGTCGATGTCCCACGCGAGGTCGAGGAAGAGTTCGAGGTCGTAGCCGGCGGCTTTCGGGTCGTGCACGTTGGCAATCCAGAGGCGGCGCACGTTGTGGTCGTAGGCGGCGCGCATCTCGTTGTAGATGAGGCCTGGCTGCGTCGTGGTGAGCCACAGGTAGTCGTGCGGGCGGCCCCAGTAGGAGAGGTGGTAGTAGATGCCGCCGCCGCCGCTGCGCCGTTGTTCATCGGGCGTGGAGAGACGCGTGATGTAGCCGTAGTTGTCGTCGCACCACATCAAAGTCACGTAGTCGGGCACGCGAAGGCCGTTTTCGTAGAGCTGGAGCACCTCCTTGTAGGGCACGAACACCTGCATCAGCCGTGAGGGGTCGCCCACGTTGTCGCGTAGCAGCCGTTGTTGGTCGTCGATGACCTGTTGCAGTCCTTCGCGCTTCTCGTCGGCCGACTTGAAGCCCTCCATCGAGCCGTCGTGTATGCCACGCATTCCGATGGTGAACATGTTGCCGCCGGAGTGGGCGACTTCGCGCAGGCGTTCTGTCCAATACTGCTGCACGGCCTCGCGGTTGGTCTTGTAGTTGAAGTTGCCGCGTCGGGCGACGTCCCATTCGCCCACGTTGTTGCGCAACATCGGTTCGCAGTGCGATGTGCCGATGACGATGCCGCACGAATCGGCCACGGCTTTTGCTCCGGGCAGCTGGAAGAATGCGGTCGTGCCTTCGTGCATCGCCGGCCAGATGGCGTTGGCGCGCAGGCGGAGCAGCAGCTGGAAGATGCGTTTGTAGGTCTGGACGCCGATCTGCAGCTTCGTGCTTGGTTCGTAGGTCGTTGAGCTCCATGGCCGTAGCGACCAGTCTTCGTCGTTGATGAAGATGCCGCGATAGGCCACGCTGGGCTGCTGTTCGGTGCGGAAATCATCGGCCATGACGAGCTTGTCGCGGTGTTCGGGCACGACGTCGCCCCACCAGATCCACGGCGAGACTCCGGCCATGCGCGAGAGTTCGAGCAGTCCGTATGCCATGCCGCGCGCGTTGCCGCCTTCCACCAGAATCTGGTCGCCCTGAGTGGCGATGCGGAAGCCGTCGGTGGCGAGCTTCTTGTTCTCAACTATGCGGATTTTTGCCTTGCCCGATGCCTTCGGGACGAGTCCGGTGACCTGTGTCATGTCGCTCTTCCACATTTCGAGCGCGACTTGCACGACGGGTTCGACCTTGCGCGGCACGCTGTAGGTGATGGGCGATTGTCCGTCGAACCAGACGACGTCGGCCGTGGCGAAAGTGCATTGTAGAGCGATGAGAGACGTCAGAAAAATGTTTTTTCTCATGGGTGTTTATGGGTTAGTGTTGTTCGATGATTATCGGTTGTCGGTTGTCGAGAGGCGGCCGTCGGCGATGTGCCAAATAGTGTCGGCCGAGTGTCGGACAAGCTCCAGGTCGTGCGACGAGAGCAGTATCGCCTTGCCGCAGTCGTGGGCCAGATGGCGGAGCATTTCCATCAGTTCCAGCTTGCTTTCGTAGTCGAGGAAGGCCGATGGCTCGTCGAGCAGCAGGTAGTCGGTGCCTTGGGCCAGAGCGCGGGCAATCATCGTCTTCTGCCGTTCGCCGTCGCTAAGTTCGCCGATGCGCCGGTGTGCCAGATGTGCGATGCCGAGCGTCCGGATGGCATCGTCGGCCGCAGCCCAATCGGCCGCTGTGCGCCGTCCGAGCCATGTGGAGTAGGGCAATCGGCCATAGACGACCATTTCGCGCAGTGTTGTGTTGGGCAAATCGGGCACTTGGGTGAGCACAAGGCCGATGCGGCGGGCAAGTTCGGCCGGTGAAAAGTCGCGTAGCGGCCTGTTGTCAAGCTCGATTGTGCCGGCGATGGGCATCAGCAGTCCGGCCAAAGTGCGCAGCAGGGTCGATTTGCCGGTGCCGTTGCGCCCTGTGAGACACGCAAAAACGCCTGGCGTCAATTCTGCGTCGATGCCTGTCACGATGGCGCGGTTGTGGCCGATGCTTAAGTCCTGTAACTTCATTGCGTTGGCGTGCGAAAAGAGTTGAGAAATAAGAAATAAGGGGGTGTCATCCCGTGCCTTTCACTCCAGAGACGTGCCATGGCGCGTCTCTACAATGCCCTTAATAATACGGTTGCTTGAGGATTTCCATGTCGCGTTCGCGCGCTACGCGATACCAGTCTTCGGGCACGACCTTCCAGTTGCCGAGCAGATGCGGCGTGATGGGGCCGAAGGCTTGGATGTAGAGCTTCAGGTAACGGCGCATGTCGATTGGAGTGACGTCGATGGTGCGCGACTGGAGTTTTTCGCGGCTCCAGTGCAGGCCGAGCGGGACGAAGTTGCCTCCGCCCGAATACTGGTAGCTGTTGATGGCCACGCGGTAGAGCTTTTCGGGGTTGATTGGAGAACCATCGGCCATGGAAATCAACCGCACGCGCGAACCAGGCGTCTTGCTCACATCGACCTCGTAGCGGATTCCAGCGGCCGACGTGTAGTTGAAGGTGAAGCCGGAAAGTTTCAGTCCGCGAGCATTGTCGCCCGGCTCGAAGTTCATGATGTGGTCGTTGGGCGACTTCATCGAGTTGAACTGCATGTTGTAGCCGTGTTCGAGGTATTGGCGCACCTCGTCGGCCGTCATTTGGATTGTGTAGAGCAGGTTCTCGTACTTGTAGATGGCGAAGAGGTCGCCCATGGTGATTGTGCCTGCGTGGATGACTTCGTTGGGCGACAGCACAGGGTGGAGCGAGATGTCGGCCTTGGTTGCCCAGAGCTGTGCCTCGTGGATGAAGTCCTCGAACGCTGAGGGTCCGATCAGCCCGTCGATGCCGACCAGGTCGGTCGTGATTTCGCCTACGGGACTTTCGACAAACCGCTTGATCGAGTCTATGGCGTTCTGGAAGTGGGCGACGTAGGCCGTATCGACAGGGTAGTCGATTGTGTTGACGAGGCTGGTGCGTATCGTCTTGTCGTAGGTGCCGTCGATGCGCCGCGTGAAGTGGATGTCGGCGCGTCCGACGTGGTAGGCGTTCACTCCGGCGTCGATGAGCGGAACGGTGTCGCCCTTGGCATTGCGCACTGTGGTCAGGCGGGTTTCGTGGTCATGTCCGATGAGGCACAGGTCGAACCCCGGCACCTTGACGATGGCTGGCACCGAGCCGTTCTCGTTGCAGCGCGAGTCGAAGTCGCGGCCGTTCTTCGAGAAGTCGTAGCCCGAGTGGAACAGCGCAATCAGCAGGTCGGGATTCTCCTTCTGGCGGATGACAGGCACCCATTTGCGGGCGCAGTCCACCATGTCGTCGAAGCGGAGGTTGGGCCACATCGTCTTCGGCAGCCAGTAGGGGATGTGGGGCGTGACCATGCCCAGCACTGCGATGCGCAGACCTTCGCGGTTGAGCACGACGTATGGCTGGAACATCGGCTGGCCGGTGCGTGTGTCGATGGCGTTGGCGCAGATCCACGGCATGTTGAACTCCGACGGCAGACGTCGTTCGTAGAGCGCATCGCCCGGCTCGATGTCGTGGTTGCCCACTCCGATGGCGTCGTATTGCAGGTAGTTGTAGATGCGTGGCACGATGTGCGGGCTGACCGTATCGACGAAGTTGTGGTAGTAGAGCGACGGCTGTCCTTGCAGGAAGTCGCCCGTGTCGAGCAGGATGACCTTGCCCGGATTTTCGCTGCGCACTTTCTTGTAGTACGTGCTTGCATTGGCCAGGCTGGTCTTGTCGGGGCGAGCACGCTTGAAGTCATATCCCAAACATGCGCCATGCACGTCGGTGGTGTATAAAACAACCAAGTCGGCTTCTGCCGGCTTGGTATTGTTGCACGCAACCAATGCAAGTGCTGCGGCTGCTATGTAAAGATATTTCTTCATTCTGTCGTGTTAAAGGAATTTCTTGACCTCGTTCATCACGGCGTCGGCTGTCTTCTGGGCCTCCTCTTCGGTCGCTGCCTCGGCATAGACGCGGATGATCGGTTCGGTGTTCGACTTGCGCAGGTGGACCCAGCGGTCGGGGAAGTCGATCTTCAC
>DFJU01000001.1:11905-12176 GCA_002373755.1 Bacteroidales bacterium UBA3663
ATCTTCACGCCGTCGATGTCGGTGATTTCGGTGTCGCTCTGCTTGCCGTATTCGGCTTTGACGGTGGCCAGCAGCTTGTCGATGTCGATTTCCGGAGTGAGGTCGATGCGCTGTTTGGCGATGCAGTATGGCGGATAGGTGGCGCGCAACTGGCTCACGGTGAGGTCAGGCTGCTGCTCGCGTAGTTTGGCCAGGTTGGTCAGGAACAGGGCGATGCCGACCAATGCGTCGCGGCCGTAGTGGATTTCGGGGTAGATGACACCGCCGTTGC
>DFJU01000001.1:12231-26635 GCA_002373755.1 Bacteroidales bacterium UBA3663
CCGCCGTTGCCCTCGCCGCCGATGACGGCGTTGGTCTCCTTCATCTTGGTCACTACGTTGACTTCGCCCACGGCTGCGGCATTATAGACACCGCCGCGCGCACGGGTCACGTCGCGCAGGGCACGGCTTGACGAGAGGTTGGAGCAGGTGTTGCCCGGCGTGTGCTGGAGCACGTAGTCGGCGCAGCTCACCAGCGTATATTCCTCGCCGAACATATCGCCATTCTCGCAGATGATGGCCAAGCGGTCAACGTCGGGATCGACCACGAAGCCTACATCGGCCTTCTTCACCTTCATTTCGCCCGAAATCTGGGTCAGGTTCTGTGGAATCGGCTCTGGAGTGTGGGCGAACTGGCCGTTCGGTGTGCAGTTCAGCTGGAAAATCTGCTTTACGCCGAGTGCCTCAAGCAGGGCTGGGATGACGATGCCGCCCACCGAGTTGACGCAGTCGCACATCACGCTGAAGCCGGCCTTGCGTATGGCCTTCTCATCGACCAGAGGCAGTTCAAGCACCTTCTTGATGTGGTAGTTCGTGTAGTCCTTCTTGGTCACTTGGCCGAGCTGGTCAACTGGGGCGAACGTGAAGTCGCCCTTTTCGGCTATGGCAAGCACCTTTTCGCCGGTTGCCTTGTCGAAGAATTCGCCCTCGTTGTTCAGCAGCTTGAGCGCGTTCCACTGGATCGGGTTGTGGCTTGCGGTGAGGATGAGGCCGCCGTCGGCCTTCTCGGCTGTCACGGCGATTTCGGTGGTCGGAGTTGTGGCCAATCCGATGTTGATGACGTCGAAGCCCATGCCGATCAGTGTGCCCGAGACGCACTGGTAGCACATTTCGCCCGACAGTCGGGCATCGCGGCCAACGACGATGCGGCCACGCTTTCCTGCGCCGATTTTCTCGCGGATGACTGTGGCATAGGCCGCAGTGAACTTGACAATGTCGAGCGGGTTCAGACCTTCGCCCGTCTGGCCTCCGATTGTGCCACGGATGCCGGAAATTGACTTGATGAGTGACATGTTATCTTTTGTTTTTTGAAACTTTAGTTACTTTGGGTCATTGGAGATAACCACGAAATGCACGAAAAAACACGAAATTTTTGTGACTGGCAGGGGTATCGTCCATTTTACCTTGCCCCTCGCTGAAGCTCGTCTTCTCGCTGAACGATTATCAATCGTTCTGTTCGCTGCGAGGACCCTTTTACTCCCTTTTTACTTCAAAGTCCTTTGGGAAGTTACTGCGGCAGGTAGTTCGGTTTCTTGTACGTTATCTTGCCGTAGTAGAGCGTGTAGTAGTAATTCGCGTAGGTGCTTTCGGCCAATGAGAATGGGCAGATGATCGATGCCTCGCCGCCCTCCCACAGGAATCGTGCAGGGAATGCCACGCCGCCCGAAGTACATTCGTAGCTCGAACCGGTGCTGTAGTACGTGCTGTAGTAGGTTGTGGCGTAGTACGACGTGTTCCAGTTGTAGCAGATCTGGAAGCTGTTCGGGTCGAGGTTGTCGCCCTTGGTGTTCTCGTCGAGGTCATCGTAGTCGAACGTCGAGAGGCAGAAGAGGCTGTCGTAGCGGAGCAGCACGTTCTTGCCGTTGTAGAATTTCTTCTTGTTGCGCATTGCGGTGAGGTAGTCCTCGTCCGATGGCTCGATGCCGTTTTCGCGTAGCGAGTCCAGCCCGTCGTTGCCCCAGCTGTTGATGCGGAAATAGAGACGCTTGAAGTCGCCGTCGGTAATCTTGTACCATTGTCCGAGTTCGATGTGCTTGCACGGATGGATTGAGTCTTCGAGCACGTAGTCGGTCACGTCGTCCACCCATTCGTTGTCGTGGCTGATGATTCGGCCGAAGTCGATGCCGTAGGGGTTGCTGCTGATCCAGGTGCTGATGTATTCCTTCTCGTCGGCCACAAGTTCGGCATACGATTGCGTGTCGCTGCACGACGTTGCCAACCAGCTGCCGCAGAGCGCTGTCAAGACTGCAAATAGTAATTTTTTCATTGTGCGTGTTCGTAAATTGCGGGGGCAAATATAGTTTTTTCTGCGCCTTGTTCGTCTATTTTTCAAGATAATTAGCAAAAAGCTGCATGGCTTTAACAAAAAGTAATTCGGCCTGTTGCAATGTGCCGAAAAATTCGCCGCCGGCTGCGTTGCGGTGGCCTCCGCCGTTGTAGAATTTCTGCGCGACGAGGTTGACCGGGAACTCGCCCTTCGAGCGCAGCGACACCTTGACGAAGTTCTTCTCTTCGCGGAAATATGCGCTCACCTGTATGCCGTAGATGTCGAGCGGCATGTTGACGAAGCCCTCGCTGTCGCCCTTCTGGTGGTTGAACCGTTTGAGTTCGGCCTTGTTCAGACTGAAATATGCCGCTTTCGATGCCGGCAGGATCTGCACCTTCTGTTGCAGCACGTAGCCCTTCAGACGGGTGCGCCGTTCGGGTTCGAGCACGAGGTCGCGGTGCAGCTTTTCCTTGTCGAAGCCCTCTTGCAGCAGGCGCGCCACAATCATATAGACCTGCGGACGGCTCGAACTGTAGATGAACTGGCCGGTGTCGGTCATCATGCCGCAATAGAGCTGCGTGGCAATCTGTTGGTCGATGAGGCTGTCGTCGCCCATCTGCAGGATGAAGGTGTAGAGCACTTCGCATGCGGCCGATGCCTCGGGGTGTGAGATGATGACGTCGAAAGCCGCTTCGTCGGGTTCCAGATGGTGGTCGATGATGATTTTCGGAGCGCCGTTGGCCATGACCTCCTTGTGCATGTCGCCCATGCGTGTGGGCGCGTTTAGGTCGGTGCAGATGAAACATTCGGCCTCGTGGATGGCCTGGATGGCCTGCTCGTGGGTGTCGGGAGTGCCGTCGCGCTGGTTGTCGAACACAAGTTCGCTGCGAGAGCCGGGGATGAAGCGCAGATTGTCGCCCGGAGTGTCGTTGAAGACGACGTTGGCCTGCTTGCCCTTCTTGCGCAGGTAGTTGGCCAATGCCAGAGCCGAACCTACGGCATCGCCGTCGGGCGACATGTGGGTCGTGATGACGATTTTCTGGCTGCGGTCAATGATGGCGCGTGCCTGTTCGATAAGTTCTGGGCTGATGATTCTCTCGATAGCGTCCTGTATCATTTTGGGTGTGTTTGAGGGAACAGAAAAAAATAAGGAGCATCGACTGATACTCCTCTGCTTGGTAGCGCCTACGAGACTCGAACTCGTGTACCCGGCGTGAGAGGCCGGTATCCTAACCACTAGATGAAAGCGCCGTTTTGTGTGCTGTTGTAGCGGAAAGTGGCGCAAAGATATGCTTTTGCGGCGAATCGGCCAAATTTTTGCGCGGCTTTTTCCGAATAATGTGACATTTTGTATATCCGTGTCGGGAAAAATGCCTATCTTCGCCAACTTGAAAAAGCAATTTTATCTGTAAATTTACATTTTCTATGGCAAAAGTATTGATCAAGACTTCGCTGGGCGACATCACCGTGCGCCTCTACGACGAGACTCCGCAGCATCGCGACAACTTTCTGAAGCTCGCGCGCGAGGGATTCTACAATGGTACGATTTTCCACCGCGTCATCAAGAACTTCATGATTCAGGGCGGCGACCCCGAGAGCAAGAATGCCCCGATGAGCAAGCCGCTCGGTTCGGGCGATGCCGGCTACACGATTCCGGCCGAGTTCGTCTATCCGCAGTATTTCCACAAGAAGGGCGCATTGGCCGCAGCACGCACAGGCGATGAGGTCAATCCGGAGCGTCGTTCGTCAGGTTGCCAGTTCTACATCGTGACGGGCGAGGTCTATAGCGCAGGCAAGCTCACGCAGCTCGAAAAACAGATGGCGCAGCAGCAGTTGCAGAACATCTTCAACCAGCTCGTTGTCGAGAACCGCGACAAGATTCTCGAGATGCGCAAGAACCGCGACAATGCCGGCCTGCAGCAGTTGCAGGAGGAGCTCGAAAAGCAGACCTATGCCAAGGCCAAGGAGCTGGGCGACCCGAAGTTCACCGATGCGCAGCGCGAGGCTTACACCACGGTGGGCGGTACGCCGTTCCTCGACAACAACTACACCGTCTTCGGCGAGGTCGTTGAGGGTCTGGATGTGGCCGACAAGATCCAGCAGGTCGAGACCGCTGCCAGCGACCGTCCGAAGGAGGATGTCAAGATGATTTCTGTCGAAATCGTTGAGGAATAAAAAAATGCTCTGAATACTCGGATTCCTGAATTTTCCGAGTGTTCAGAGTATTCAGAAAAAATGTTAGACTATGAACAACACGCAACACACCTTCCTGCCCCAGCATGGTCATTATCGCCACTTGCGCGTCTATCGGGTGACGGAAGCGCTTTACGACCTCACGTATATGTTTTGCCGACGATTCTTGAAGAGCTATGGCGACCGGACGGTCGATCAGATGGTGCAGGCAGCTCGTTCGGGCAAGCAGAACATCGCCGAAGGTAATCAGGCTGCGGCCACATCGAGCGAGACGGAAATCAAGCTGACCAATGTGGCTCGTGCGAGCCTCGAAGAATTGTTGGATGACTATGAGGACTATTTGCGCACGCGTTCGTTGTCGCAATGGAATGGTCAACATCCGCGTTTTGAGCCGATGCGCCAATGGACTCGTACCGAAGAATTCCTGAACAACTATGCTGTTGTGGCTGCCAAGATGTCGGACGAAGAGATGGCCAACCTCTGCATCACATTGTGCCATCAGGCTATTTATATGCTTGGCCAATTGCTCAAAACCCAGCAGAGCAGATTTGTGACCGAAGGTGGCGTCAAGGAGCGGATGCATGCAGCCCGTACAAACTACCGCAAGGCGCAGGATGATGAACTTGCCGCCCTCCGTCAAGAGAATATGGCCTTACGTCAGCGTGTTGCTCAACTCGAAAACCTGTGTTTGCAGAATAACCTTATTCAGAAACCTTGATCAATTATATCCTTATGAGAAATCTGTTATTTGCTTCAGCTTTATCTCTCTGCTTTTTGTGCGGGTCTTGTGGAAGTGGTCAACAACCGTCTGAGTCGCAATCTGCCCCAAATACGGAAAGTGCAATGGATCAGCCAGAAGTAAATGTGGCTGAAGTAGAAAAGTCCGTATCGGCCGATGTCGTTGCTGCCACGGATGAGGAAGCCGTCAGGTCGTTCGTTTTGTCGGACATTGAAGAAGATGATACCTTGGCTGCTGTAAAATTGTTTAATAGCTTATACCGCAATATCTTCGATTCTGGGTTGTGTTCCGATAATATGCAAGAATGTTTGGATAGAGCCAAGGCCGTCCCTATGACTGACCCTGAATTTTTTCCGGGATGTGCGTTCGACGAAATGGCCAGCAATGCGTGGCTCTATTATATTATTGATGAGGTGCCGGCCTCCGATTCAATTGTTCCGAAAGATATTGCCATCACGAAAATGGGTAATGACAGCGTGAAAATCCATTATCGGACATTGCAGCACTATCGGGATGGTCAGATGGACGGTACAACTTCTATTACAATTTTCCTTCTACGCGAAAATGAGCGTCTGGTGGTCGATGAAATGGAAACTCGTTGGGGGGCTTCAATCAAATGTCGTCTGGTGGAGTATATTGAGGAAACGCGCAAATATCTTCGCTCGGACGATTGGAAAAGCCGCTGCAACGAGTATTCCAAGGAACATGAAATTGGAGACTATTTGTTGTCTGTAGAGGAATATTTCACAAATTATCCCGACTGAAATCGTTGACCGCACCCCATCTCCCTTCCCTCAAATCTCCCCGTTGTCGTTCATGGAATAGTATTTCCCGTCGGCAATGATTATGTGATCCAGGAGGCGCACGTCCAGCATGGCGAGTGCCTCTTTTGTTTTTGCCGTCATGTCGAGGTCGGGACGGCTTGGTCGGGGATTGCTGTGCGGGTGGTTGTGGCACAGGGCGACGTACGATGCCATATACTCGATGGCCGGACGGCAGATTTTCTTGATGTCGGCACCCGAAAAATCGACTCCGCCCTCGCTGATGCGTCGGCGGTAGAGCACCTTGCCGTTCTTGCTGCAATAGATGGCCCAGAGTTCCTCGTAGTCGAGGTTCGACAGGTATTGGTTGAACAGACGGAAGATGTCGTCGCTGCACGTGATGATGCTGCGCCGCTCGTTGTTGCGTTCGACCTCCTGCTGGTGGCGGCGGCCCAGTTCGAGGGCGGCCTGGATGGTGCACATCTTTGCGGGGCCGATGCCTTTCAGCACGCTGCTGCGTTCCTCTTCCGAGCCTTGCAGCATGGTGTGGCTCAGAGTGATGAGGCTGTTGTCGCAGTGTTGCAGCAGTTCGCGGGCGAGGTCGATGGCTGTCTTGCCGCGCTGTCCGGTGTTAATGAGGATGGCCAACAGCTCAGTCTCCGTGAGGGAGGAAGAGCCGTTGGCCATCATTTTTTCACGCGGACGGTCTTGCTCAGCCCATTCGGTGATTTTCATGCCAGTTGATTATTTTGCACGTTCAACGTAGCTGCCGTCGCGGGTATCGACAACAATCTTGTCACCCTGCTTGCAGAAGAGAGGTACCATGACGGTGCCGCCGGTCTCGACGATAGCCTTGGTCAGGGTGTTGGTAGCGGTGTTGCCCTTTACGCCTGGCTCCATCTCGGTGATTTCGAGGATGGTCTTGACTGGCATTTCGGCAGTGAGGATGGTCTCGGTCGATGCGTCGCTCACAACTTCAACGACGTCGCCCTCCTTCATGTACTGGCCGCCGATGATCATGTCCTTGTTGATGTTGACCTGATCGAAGGTCTCCTGGTTCATGAACACAGCGTCGTCGCCATCCATATAAAGGAACTGGTATGGGCGATGCTCAACGCGAACGTCCTCGAGCACTTCGCCGATGTTGAAGCGCTTCTCGACAACGTAGCCGGTGACGACGTCCTTCAGCTTGGTGCGCATGAAGGTGTTGCCCTTGCCTGGTTTTACGTGGAGGAACTCCACAACTACCTGAAGTTTGCCGTCCAGACGGATGACGGTACCGTTCTTGATGTCTTGTGACTTGATTGCCATAAATTGCTATTTTTATTTGTTTGTATTGTTTGAAATTTGCTCGTGAAATGTGGAAATCGGCTGTTCAATTTGCCAAATAAGCGGTGCGAAGGTAGCAAAAAAACGGGAAACAGACAAAATCTGTCAAAGTTTTTTCTGAATTTATTTGGCGGCTTGGGAAATATTCCCTACTTTTGCACCCGCATTTCTGCAAAATAATACAAACTATATAAAATTTCAAGCGCTATGAAGATGACTTTTCAGCCTCACAATCATCGCCGTCTGCACAAGCATGGTTTCCGTGCCCGCATGGCTACAAAGAACGGTCGCCGCGTTTTGGCAGCCCGTCGTGCCAAGGGTCGCAAGAACCTCACTGTCGGCGACACAATGCGTTGATTCGCGTTGCGAGGCAAAAGAATGAAGTGTTGACTGCCTGAAGGGAATTCCTTTGGCAGTCATTCGTTTTTTTAAAGGCCAACGGTTCCGCCACAGGGGAGGGGCGAAGCTTGAAACATCGGCCAAGAAAACTTCTTTCCTCCTTCTTGCACTCTGAGAAAAATGGCTCGCAGAGTGTAAATGAGTGAAAAGGAGTATTACAACTCAAGAATTTGAGAATGAAGAGAATTTTCCTTTCAATTCGTTGAATTCTTGAGAATTGGAGAAAACTCTATTGCACTCCTTTCCACTCTGCGAGAGGGAAGAATTTTCGTGTTTTTCGTGCCTTTCGGTTATGAAAACATTCATTCTCTCCGCCCGATGTTAAAACAAATACATTTACCTATGAAATCCCGCATCCAGAACCTTTTGAAGTCCCTCAACGAAGGCGTTTTTGAGAAGGACACCGAAATTTCGCTCGCGCTGCTTGCCGCATTGTCGGGTCAGAGCATCCTGCTGCTTGGTCCTCCAGGTGTGGCCAAGAGTATGGTGGCGCGTCGGCTGAAATATGCTTTTGTCAACGCACGCTCGTTCGAATATCTGATGTCGCGCTTCTCCACGCCCGACGAGATTTTCGGCCCCGTGTCAATCCGCAGCCTCAAGGACGACGACCGCTACGAACGTCTCACCGATGGCTACCTGCCGTCGGCCGATGTGGTCTTCCTCGATGAGATCTGGAAGGCCGGCCCCGCCATACAGAACACCCTGCTCACCGTGTTGAACGAGAAGATCTACCTGAACGGCACCACCGTCATGCAGCTGCCGCTCAAACTGCTCATCGGCGCGAGCAACGAGCTTCCCACCGAGGGCGAAGGTCTGGAGGCGCTTTGGGACCGCTTCATAATCCGCGTAGTGAGCCATCCTATCCGCTCTGAGGCACTTTTCTGCCAGATGTTGTGCAACGTGCCGAGCGACGTGCCTGCGGTGCCCGATGCTTTCGCGCCCAGTGAAATTGCGCAGTTGCAGCAGAATATAGCTCGTGTGCAGGTGCCCGACGATGTGCTATCGGCCATCACGGCCATACGCAGGGCATTGGCCGATGTGGCTGTGCCGGGGCAGGACGTCCACCGTTCGCTCTACGTGAGTGACCGCCGTTGGCAGCGCATCGTGCAGTTGTTCCGCACGTCGGCCCTGCTGCACGACCGTATGTCTGTCTCGTTGGCCGACCTGCCATTGGCCGTCCATGCGTTGTGGAATGAGCCTGACGAGCTGGCTCCGGTCTGTCAGATTGTGGCCGATGCTATTTTCCAGCCCTACCGCCGGCGGCTCGATGTCATGGCGATGCAGATCGGCCGTGCATTGCGCCGACGTCAGGTGCGCGAGTCGCAGGACGTGGCACACAGCCGAGGCGACCATCGCGACGACGATTTGATTATCTACGACGGCTTCTACTACGGGCTGGAGGAACGTAGCGCGGCGCAAGCACCATCGGCCACAGCCCCCAACACATATATATATGTGACCGACTTCCGCGCGATGCCGACGCAGACGAGCCGCGAATCGGCCATCCGTGGTGTGATGTACAACGACCCGCAATGCCCGCGCCGCCGCATCATCCGCGCCTTCACCAATCCCGACAACATCGGCGTGGATGGCGTCGAACTGACCCGCGTGAACCTCTACCGCGACAGTTCTGCGCTCTACGTGAACGGTGTGCGCTACGCGATGCGGCGTGCCATGCGTGGTGCTCCGACGGAGGTCGCTTCCGGTCTGGAACCTGTCGGCAATGTGCCTGAAATGTCGATGGAGGACTACGAATCGGCCGTCGATAACCTCTTCGTCGAGGCGGCCACGTTCCATCGCTCGTTGCAGGGGCATCTGTTTGTTTCTGCCGATGTGACAAGCACCATCAACACCTATATGGAGGGCTTCAAGAAGCAGATTGCAGGGCTGAGGGCCGATGTGAGGAAGCTGCTGTATGATGAATAGACCCACCCCCCTGCCCCCCTCCCGTTATATAGGGAGGGGGAGTATATACAAAAGTGGGACAAAAGTATGGATGTGTGGTCGTAGTTTCAAACGTCCCTTTAACCTTGCCCCTCGGCTAAAGCCTCGTCTTCTCGCTGAACAATTATCAATTGTTCTGTTCGCTGCGAGGACCCTTTTACTCCTTTTTTACTCCCCTTCGAATTCATTTATCATTCATAATCTAAAAACCAGGAACATGAAACATCTGCAAATCAATCGTTTGAAAGGTGCCTTGGTGGGTATCCTTTTGTCGGGCATTACTACCTTATCCGTGTCGGCACAGTCGGCCGATGGTCCGAAAGGAATGTATAAACTCAAAGAAATCGTGCAGCAGGATGGCAAGCACGTCGAGGCCGATTTCTTGCAGTATAAGTATTGCTTGGATAACTACACCTTTACTTTGGGACGCAGTTTCCCCAGGACGGGTATTCATAGTTTTAATTTAGGTATCTCCAATCCCGACGGTAAACCTCTGACATACACGGGCGAATTGTCGAAGACGGAGAACAAGGGCATCCAGACGTTTGCCACCTCCGACAGCACTTTTACCGAGCGTTGGTTCAATGACCGGAGTGACTTCAATCCGCGTCTGTTCCCCTTCCAGACGAACATAGACGAAATCTACGAACGGGTAGATTCCTCCGATGCCATGCAGCAAGCCATGAACCTGTTGCAGATGAAGTTAGGAGACAAGACACACCCTCTGTATGGCGTCTGGAAATTGCGCGGTATGCAAACCAAAGGCACCGCCACATCGCAATATTGGGTGGTGCCCGACAAGGGGGAACGTTACACCATCTTCGGCAGTAACAATGCAGCCATCGTCGTGCCTCATCCAAACTTCCCAAAGGCTCAGATGAATTGCTTCTTTACACCATGCAATTATCTGAAAGACAACGTGATTGATTGCGATGGTCAAGCTATGATTATCCATTGGTTTGACGATGAGACGATTTCTATTACGCGCCTCGCCGACGATGGTCGTCCCTTTGTCACCATTTGGGACCGTTGCGGATTGCCCCAGAATGTTCAGCAGGTATTTGGCACCGACGTACCTCAGATGACCAAGGATGTGTCGCGCTACATGGTGCAGGACTTTGTCGCGCAATATGGTCAGCAGCCGGACTCGATACAAAAGGCCTTCGAGACGTTCGACTTTGCCATCGATGCCAACGAGCGGAACAATGCCATCTTCCCGGTCTTGATGCGCAACGGTTTCGCCGACGAATACAAAGCAATGAAAGATTCGTTGTTCGCGCGTCTGATGCGTGCCGAAATATCTGTGGATGAAGCGGTTGGCCGTTACGTCTATTGGTTCTACAAGGATTTTGACCGACATACCAATTGTAATGCTGCTTCCTTTCGGAAGTTGCAATCGGAAACATTGGTCGATTATCGCAAGCATATTGCCAAATATGCCCCCGAACCTGTGGGTTGCAAGGTGAATGACGATACTTATCTGCTCCGTCTGCCCTCCTGTATGGGTGAGGTGCCTACTTGGGATTGGTTGACAGCCAAGGCGGAGGAGTTTAAGCAATCTGACTGTAAAAACTTGATTCTCGACTTGCGCGGTAATGGAGGCGGCAGTGACCAATATAGTCTGCTGTTTACCTCTTTTATGGGCTCAACAGGCTTTAGTCGGGACGATTATCATTTTTTCCGCAACAGTTTCGAAAACAGAAGGATTTTGAAGATGTGGCGCGAGAACTGGGATAATGCGGAGAATGATTCTGTCTATGCCGATGCCTTTCGGAGCGATGAGGGTAGCCTCATCACTTGGCGATATTGGCAAAAAGGAACGCAAGAGTATGAACCTTTGGTGCGCAAGGCTGCCATCATTGTCGATAACATGAGTGCCAGTGCTGCCGAGTCGCCAGTCTATTTCGTCCGTATTCATAATGGCAGTCGTGCCAAGGTCTATGGTAAGGAGCGGACGATGGGTTGCGACAAGACGGGCAATTGCAACTATATTCCCTTGCCCCACAGCAATATCATCTTGACTTACCCGATGACCGTTTACGGTACTTTCGAGGAGACTTGCAAGGAGCGCAATCCGGGTCATAAACCTGATGTCATCATCCCGTTGCCTTATCCCGAGCAACTCACCGACAACATCGACTCGTGGGTGCTTTGGGTAGCGAAGAAGATGTAGACCAGACCCTCTCCCCAACCCTCCCCCTTAATGGGGAGGGAGGTCATATACAAACGAGGGGCAAAATGGAGTCTTTGTTGTCTTGAGGAGTGTTTCGTAGTCTAATGGAAATTAACAATGCTATAAAATCGCTCATATTTATATAGCCTTAGCAAACCACTCCCTTCCCCTATATAACGGGGAAGGGCTGGGGATAGGGTCTTTAGGGTCTGTTTTTCTCAAATGTTCTTACGTTTTCCACCACACACAACTTTCGTCACGCAGCTCATTTGTGACGACATGGAACGCAACTTCGCCGACGCGCTCGATGCGAGGCTGGAGTTCATGCGTCAACGCGGCGTGACCGACCCCTACGAGCTGGCACAGATCCGGCAGGACTACATCTCCGAGCGGTTGGCCAATGTGCAGGCGTTGCTCGACAAGTGTCTGGAGGCCGTGCCGCGCTACTTGGCCGAACATCAGTGCAGCGACGACGAGTTCGCGCAGACGTGGGCGCTGATGGGTGGCGTGTGGAACGTCGTCGAATTTGAGCGCATCCACCACATCGTACGCATCCAGTACCGCTATCCGCAGGTCTTGCAGGTGGCGAAGGTGATGGGTCGTATGGCCGATGACAGCGGTCCGGAACGTATCCCGTTGGGTACGGGCGACAGCCAGCGGGTGCCGCACGGGGCGCACAGCGACATCGAAGGCATCGGCATCGGCAACGACCTCTCGTCGCTCCTTCCGCTCGAAATGGCGCAGATGGCCGACAACGACCTCAACGGCCTGTTCGCCTACAAGTTCGCCACGCGTCGCCTCCAGACCTTCAGCTACAAGAGCCAGATCATGCACCCGTCGCACAAGTTGCGGCTGCACAAGGCGCGTCAGAAGGGGCCGATGGTCGTCTGCCTCGACACTTCTGCCTCGATGCAGGGCGTTCCGACCGAAATTGCTCATAGTCTGGTTGTCAAGCTGTTGCAGTTGGCCATGACGCAGGACCGCGACCTGCTGCTCATCCCGTTTGCTGTGAGTGCAAAGCCGTTCGATGTGCGCCGCAACCGCAGCAAGTTGCTCGACTTTTTCCGCACCGAAGCGCAGGGCGATACCGATGCCGTGGCGATGCTCGACCTGACCTTCAAGACGCTTTGCGGCCGTCCCGAATATGCCTGCGCCGACGTGCTTTGGGTGACCGATTTCCAGATTCCGATGCCGCCCGAACCGATGTTGCGCCAGATGCAACTGCTACGCGAAAATGGCACGAAATTCTTCGGCCTGCAGATCGGCGAGACGCGCGAAAGCCATTGGCCACGATATTTCGACCGCATCTTCAAGCTGCCCTACGAGTCGCGCCTTCGTCCGTGGTATGTGCAGAAATAAAAGACCCACCCCCCATGCCCTTTGCCCGTGGTAAAAGACCCACCCCCCCATGCCCCCTCCCGTTGTGTAGGGAGGGGGAGTATATGGATTCAATTCGCCAAAATTCGTTCAATGAAAAATCGCGTAGTGTGAGCCTTTTCGTTTCCTTCGTCTTAATTCGGTGATTAAATGAGAAAATCGCGTATCGCCATTTTTTCAATTCGGTGATAGGAAAAGCATGTTCGCTCAATTCGGCGACGCAAATCATTGAAGCATAATCTGAAATCGACAAAAACGACAATCAGACGCACTACATTTCGAGCAAAAACGCTAAATTTGCACCGTTTTTGCAATGAAAAACCACCCAAACACTACAAACAATATGAAATTTTTCTCTGAATCAGTGTTCTCGCTCTGTGTGGCAGCACTTGCTGTGTTCGCCGCGTGCGACGACGACCGGCCGTCGGACAAGACCGGCCAGCGCGTTCCCTTGCAGCTGAATGTCTCGAAGCCTGACGGCACCCGTCTGGACGGCACCCAGTGGGAGGAGGGCGACCAGATCGGCATCTATTTGTACAACCAGGCCACCGGACTCGTCGATGGTGCGGCCAATGTCTGCTACAGCGTAGGCACTGACGGCAGTTGCAGCCCGGCCTCGACCGCCGACATCCTCTGGCTCGAAAATGGCGAGACATACACTTTGCTGGCCTATTATCCCTACAGCAGCGAATTGTCCGAATCGCTTGCGGGCTATACCGTCGGCGATTGGAACGTGCAGCAGGAGATGCAGGCCTCGCTTGACGTGCTGTATGATTCGGTGATGAACGTCACGGCCGGCAGTCCGAGCGTCACCATCGCATTCGAGAGGCAGTGCGCCCTCCTTGAATTGAAGTTCACGGCCGATGATGTCGATTTGCAGGCAATTTCCGTTTCGATTTCGGGCAAGAATTATCCGATGGTTTTTGACGTGACAACAGGCGAGTGGTCCACGGTGCAGAGTGCGGACAATCTGGTTGAAGGAGACTCGATTGTAATGCCCGTAACTGTGGACGAGGTTGGCACGACCGCAACTGCAACCGCAATCCTGCCGCCCAGCAGCGTCTATGAGCCGGAGCGGCCTGTGCTTTCAATGATGCTGTCCGACACGGATGTGCGTACTTATACCTTCTCCGAGGATTTTACATTTGAGGCAGGGAAGTTGTATTGCCTGAACATTTCGCTCTCGCCCGGGCTTGACATTGATGCCATCGTTGAGCAGATTCTGAATATGACCGAGAGCGGAACGGTTGTGGTTTCTGGCTATGCCTATGACCCGGATGCGGCCATCAAAAGCATCAAAGAGGCTCTGAAAACATTGGCCACTAACCGTCAGGATGTGTTCGTGACGTTGGATATGTCGGGTGTTTTAGGCATGACGAGCATCGGCGAGAGTGCGTTCGATGGCTGTTCGGCCTTGGCGGGCATCACGATTCCGAGCGGTGTGACGAGCATCGGCAACTATGCGTTCGAGGGCTGCACCGGTCTGACGAGCATCGAGATTCCGA
>DFJU01000142.1 GCA_002373755.1 Bacteroidales bacterium UBA3663
CAGATTCAGCAGATCAAGAAGATGGGCAACATCAAGGAGCTCGCAGCCATGATTCCCGGTGTCGGTAAGGCGCTGAAGGACGTGGAAATCGGCGACGATGCCTTCAAGGGCGTCGAGGCCATCATCAACTCGATGACGCCTTACGAGCGTGAGCATCCCGAGTGCCTCAATCCGTCGCGCCGCAACCGCATCGCCAAGGGCTCCGGAACGCAGTTGCAGGATGTGAACCGCCTCTGCAAGCAGTTCGACGACATGCGCAAGATGATGAAGAAGATGTCCGACTTCAAGCGCGATCCTCGCGCCATGATGCGCAATATGCCGCAGATGCCCAAGATGGGCGGCGGCGGTCTTTTTGGCCGATGATCCTTCCCCACACAACGGCGAGGGCGTATCAAAATGTTACTTTTGATACGCCCTCTTGCTTTTGGGGAAGCATAAGTTACGAGATTTAATCCATCATGTCCCGCTATTGGCTTAATGGCAAATGTCAATAGTTTTCGTTACTTGCATTATTCTGGCATTAGAAAGTGGTGGATTGATTCAATTTTTCAAATAATCCTTTAACTTCTCATATACAACTTTAACGTCAATATCATGATTTCTAATCAAACGCTTATTTTTAGATGCTTCGAAATTAAAATCAGAATAGTTGAATATTACCAATGAAATGCCGTGTTGAGGTAATACATCACGTCGTCTTTGATCATAAATTTTCCTTTGTTCACCACGAGAAACCCCACTTACTGTCATTTTCTCTGGTTTGTCAAAGAAGTTTACAGATTCCATATGCTGTAGCTCGTAGTATTCAATCACAAGATTCAGCTCTTCATAATATGCATCGACAGGAAGACTGACAGGGTTCGCTCCATCTCCTAATAAAAACGGGAATCTGTGTTGTCTAGATGCTTTTGCATGTAAGACCTCATCACACAAGTCTATGATATAAGTTTCATCTGAGTTATTTCGAGATTTTTGGCTTTCTGAATCTATATTTTGGCTTTTTGCTGGAGACTGAACTTTCTCTGATGTTGTGCTTGTAAATAATTTATTATGGTTTAAAACGTAATCAAGAATCGCTTTCGCAGGTGCGCCATTTCGCCCTTTTATGTATTTAAGCAACGCTTTTGTTGTATAGTAGTCATCATTTACATACGCTTCATAAAGTGATGAAATACTTATACTAAAGGTGTTTCCACTTTCCTTAATGCCATGCACAATGTCTCCTTCTATGTGTATGTCATGATAGGTTTTCCCTTGAGATAATGTTTTTAACTCATTTGGAAAATTAATAAATTTTTTTTTGAAGTCTTCTATTTTCATAATTGAAAGTTGTTAATATATAGTATTGTATTATTTTATTAAAATCATAGGCATAAAAAGTTACGTTGAATTTTGCCATAATACATAATATATGACATTTGCCAACCTTGAAGCAAAAGTTCAAAGTAAGCAAATATTCTCCGGCAAATATACATATTTTTTATGAAAAGAATTATATTTGTACATATTGCCCATATTTTATATATTTGACTCATAAATTAAGCACATAATAAATGGTCTAAAAGGAAGGCTTTTTCAGTGCCTTCGGTGAACATTTTTTTATTATCTTTATTTCAACGAAAATTTGAAGATGAAATTATAATAAATAACCACCATGAAGTAATATAGTGGATTTTAAACCCTCGTGTCCGGCCGTGGTCTTAATGGCAAACAAACGTAATCAACGAACCCTATAAAACATACGACTATGAAAAAGATTATGTTGAGCCTCACGTTGGCTCTTGTGGGAATCTCCCAGATGTTTGCTCTCAGTACGAGTTCCATTCGCAATCATGCACGATTCTTGAGCGACCGTATGGCCTATGAACTTGACCTCAGTGCCGCACAATACGACGATGTCTATGAAATCAACTTCGATTTCCTGTACTCAGCCAACCGCATTATGGACGATGTCGTGTTCGGCTACCGCGATGCTATCGAACAGTACTACACGCTGCTTGACATCCGCAATGAAGACTTGAATTACGTGCTCACAAGCCGTCAGTATCGCGATTTCCTCGCTGCTGAATATTTCTATCGCCCTGTCTATAGCACTGGCAAGACGTGGTCGTTCCGCATCTACACCATCTATCACAACCGCACATTCTTCTTCTACGATGCGCCACGCCACTACAAGACATATCTTGGCGAACATTCCCGCCGGATTTACAATCGCCCGGTGTCGTATTATAGCCATCGCTATGAGAAACAGCGCATTGACCGCCATTCAGCACCGTTCAAGATCATAGCCAGCCCGCATCGCGACGTCGTCCGCAAGAACGATTTCGGTGTCAATGTCCGCAATCGCAACAATGTCGAGCAGAACAAGGTGAACAACTACAACAACACCAACGCGACAAACCGAACCAGCAACAAGTACTATCGCGACAACTCCGGCAACACAAAGGCGCAGGAAATCAACACCCGCAACCAGACCTCATCTGCTACGCGAAACAGCAGCACTGCTACGCGGACACAGAGCACAACGAACCGCAATGGAAATGCAACGTCCAATGGTTCTGTAACACGAAACAGCTCAAGCTCGTCGCGTCGTTGAGCCGACCGACGAAAATCAGGAATAGGGCAGAGGCCACAAAGGCTTCTGTCTTTTTTCGCTGATTCTTTGTCATATCGCGGAAATTCGCTAAATTTGCACGCCCGAATTTTTTATCCTTTTTATAACTGAAATGTTCCGTAGATTAGCTTTATTTGGCTTACTGGTTTTGTCTATTTCTGCTGTATCAGCACAAAAAATCATTTATCAGACAGATGCATCGACCGATGCCATCACTTCGCTCAAGATTGAGGGCGATGCGACTGGCATGAATTGGCTTGTGCGTACTGACGGTACTCAATATGCCTGGATTGGTAACCAGTTCCAATGGGGAACGTTGCGCAATCTGGATGGTAGCGAGGTGCAGGGTCTGTCGTGCAAGGTGACGCGCCGATATGAAGGCAACGACTTGGTCGAGACCTACATCATCCGCAACACATCGCACGCCAATATCGACCTTTCGCAGATTCAGATTTACACACCGTGGAACGATAATTATCCGGATGCAAACACTTGTCGCACACTGCGTTGCAATGCGCACGTCTGGGCGGCTGAACGTTGCACATATACGTATGCTATACGAATGGGCGGAAAAGGTCCGCACATGGGCATGATGCTTGAAGAGGGCTCGATTGGTGGCTATGCAATCAGCGAACGGGGCATGGACAAGGGCGCATCGAACACGCGAGGCATAATTTCGCTCATTCCCGAAACTTTCACGTTGATGCCGGGCCGAGTCTATATGCTCCGCTGGAGGATTTTCAGTTTCGACAACGAAGAGGATTTCTTCAACAAGATGGTCGCAAAAGGCGGCGTGCGCGTGCGTGCCGACAAGTATGTGGCCAAGATGGACGAAAACATCAGCGTGCAGATTTCCACACGCGAACGGACATGGACCGAGACCTATCCGATACGTCAGACTGGCGAACAGCGCATCGAAATCAACGGCGGAAAGGGTCGTCGCACACACATCGAGGTGTTTGGCCTGTTGAGCATCGCACAGCTGCTTGAAAGCCGTGCGCAGTACATCATGGACTATCAGCAGTTCAAGGATGCCGGCAGCGAGTTCTATGGCGCATATTTGCCCTACGACCGCTCGTCGAGCAAGATGGTGCAGAGCTGGAAGGCCGAAAACCAGCGGTCGGACATGAACGCCGGCCGCGAACGTCTGGGCATGGGCGTCTTCATGGCTCTCTATGCGCAGTTTGCCAAAAAGCATCCGTCCGACAGCTACATCGACCAGCATTTCCTCTCCGTTTCGCTCGACCTCTATGCCAAGTTCGTGCGTCAGCTCCAGTCGGACAGCTACACGACCTACAGTTCCCCCCACCGCAACGACAAGGTGCGCATCTACAACTATCCGTGGGTGTCGCATTTCTATTGCGAGATGTTCAAGTTGACGCAGGAAAAGCAGTTTCTGGTCGATGCCTATCGGACACAAATGGCGCAATTCCGCGACGGAGGCTTCAACTTCTATGCCATCGACATTCCGGCTATAGAACTCTGCAAATTGTTGAGCGACAATGTAATGGAGCATGAGTCCGATTCGTTGCTCAGCAATTATCGCCAATTGGCCGACCGCTACGTGAGCAACGGGCTGCATTTCCCGAAGTTTGAAGTCAACTACGAACAGAGCATAGTGGCACCAGCATTTGAATTCTTGTGCGAAATCTATTTGCTGACGCGTGAGGAACGCTATCTGAACTGTGCCAAGGAGATGCTTCCGGCACTTGAGGCGTTCAACGGACATCAGCCGTCGTGCCATCTGAACGAAATCGCAATCCGCCATTGGGACGGATTCTGGTTCGGTCTGCCGCAGACGTGGGGCGACACGTTCCCGCACTATTGGAGCTGCATCACGGCGCAAGGCTTTGCAAAATATGCCGAATGTACGGGCGATGCGCGCTATCGTCAACGTGCCAAAGACTGCTTGCTTGGCAACCTGCTGCTGTTCGACAGCCAGGGATTCGGCAGCTGCGCCTTCCAATATCCCAACTACGTGAACGGCAAATCGGCACGTTTCGCCAATCCGTGCGCCAACGATCAGGATTGGGCGCTCGTCTATCTGCTCATGCTGAAAGATTCGGTGTTCTGAAAATTCGCGTAGTGAATTGTACGGCTCAGAAAAGTGGTTGTTTCCTTTGGAAATGACCGCTTTTTTTCATGAAACTTTAGGCCAAATGGTCGATGTCGGCCAAAGAAGATGCTTTTTTTTGCAAAATACCGATTCTGTTTTTGTCAATTTGACAGAAATGCCTTATTTTCGCAACCGTTCAACAACGACCTTTTCTAATTCTCTCATGTTCTTATACCAATCCCATGAAAATGATGTATTTAAGACATTCTTTTGCATCGCTATGTCCAATGGCGCTGCTGCTTATTCCTGTTTGTAGTCAGAACGCCGTCGCGCAGACATCCAACTGCTTATGTTTCACGGCATTGCAATGCGGCGCGACTGTTACGTTGGTGCAAAATGGCAGTCCAGCAGAACTTGACGGCTTGCGGATTTCGTCCGATGGCATAAATTGGACAAACTACGACGTCGGCGAAACCGTCACATTGGCCGAAAAGGATGATTGCATCTATTTCCGTGCTGCTAAAAAGAATAGCACATTCGGAAGCTATGACAGCAGCACGAAAACTTACAATTACTACAGCTTCTCCACGACAGATTCGTTGGCCGCATCTGGCAATCTGATGTCGTTGCTCGACTCGGCCTGCACGCAGATTTCGATGCCGAACTACGGTTTTTACTGCCTTTTTTCGGGCTGTGAAGGTCTCGTCTCTGCACCGGATTTGCCCGCCACAACCGTGAGCAGCAATTGCTACAACAGCATGTTCGACGGCTGTAAATCATTGGCCGCAGCGCCTGCATTGCCAGCCGTAAAGCTGAAAACCTATTGCTACGCGAATATGTTCCGTGGCTGCACTTCGTTACGTGTCGCATCGGAACTTCCAGCCACCACCTTGGCCAGCTATTGCTACAGCCACATGTTCGACGGTTGCACGTCGCTGATTTCTGCACCTGCATTGCCTGCAACGACGTTGGTCGGCAACTGCTACAAGCTTATGTTCAATGGTTGCACGTCGTTGGTCGAGACGCCGGAATTGCCAGCCGCGGAAATGAAATCGGATTGTTATTACGGCATGTTCGATGGCTGTACGTCGTTGGTCAGGGCTCCGAAACTGGAAGCCGAAACATTGGCCAGCCGCTGCTATTACAATATGTTCAACGGCTGCGCATCGTTGGTTGAAGCCACGGATTTGCCGGCCACGACGTTGGCAAAAAACTGTTATTATGGTATGTTTCAGAATTGCACGAAACTTGAAAAAGCCCCGAAATTACCGGCTACTACGTTGATTTCCAATTGCTACGAACGAATGTTCTACAATTGCAAGCAGCTCAAAAAAGTGCCGACGTTGCCAGCTTCTACATTGGAAACGAAATGCTATAGCAATATGTTTTTCGGATGCAGCCAGCTTGACACCATCAAGGTCGAATTGGAGTCGTGGTCCGACGGCAAAGCAACGGCAGATTGGTTGAGCGGAGTTGCGTCGTCGGGCGTCTTCATCTGTTCCGATTTGCTCGATGCCGAATCAGTCGGAACAAGCTATGTGCCAATCGGTTGGACGGTTAAGACATATCCGAAAACGGTCACGCTTAACGGTTGCGGAATGGCCACTTTTTCGTGTGAAGTCGATGTCGCATTCGACCGTAATGAGACCGGTGCCTACGTCTGCGTGTTGGATTTGCCGAATCATCAGATTGACTGCAACGAGGTCGATGCCGACGTAATTCCTGCGGGCACAGGAGTTTTGCTTGTCGGCAACGACGATGACGCGGCAGGTCGGACAATAAGTTTCCGATTGGCCGACGATGTGCCCGATGTGTGGACGGAAACAGAAAATGACTTGCGTCCGACTTCTACGGGCGAAATCCCGCTTGTAGATGTGCCCGACGGAGCTTGCTACGTGCTCAACGGCGGTGCGTTCAACCGTTACGTGGGCAGCGTATTCAGTGCACGAAAGGCGTATTTTTGCATCGAACAGCCCACCGTCGTGGCAAATGCGACATCAATGCGCCTCGTTTTTTCCGAATCAGAAGTCAAGACGTCGATTTGTGCCATTGAAGAAGTTATGGCCGATGCCGAAGTCCGCTATGATTTGTGTGGCCGTCGTTTGACATCGGACAAGAAACGCGGATTCGTTGTGCGGAATGGGAGAGTAGTTGTCGGAAGATAGAAAAAATCGCGTAGTAAGAGATGCTGCTGCGACACAAAAAAGGCTTGAGTTGGAATGCTCAAGCCTTTTTTGTCGTTTATTTTAGAATTTGTAGAAAATTGAAAGCAACAGATTCGTGCTTTTTGCCGAGAAATCAAAATTGCTTTCACCATCACATATATTGACACCCAGGAAACCGACATCGGCCGCGGCTTCCCATCGTTCTGCAAAACGGCAGCGTAGGGAAGGTGCAATTCCAATGTTCTGTGCCGTCGTGCCATCGTTGATATAGATGTTGTCTTCGGCCTTCAGGTCAAAAAAAATGGTCTCGTTGTTCCACACATTGTATCGGAGGAATGGCATCAGGTCGAAGGCACTTTCTTCGTCGTAGGTCTCAAAGCCGATGCCCATGCCGACAGCCCATTTGTCATCGATTTCATAGCCGATGGTCGGAAGAAATGCCGAAGAAAAGATTTCGTTGTAGTAGGAAATTCCGGCACTTCCGCCGATGAAACATTGTGCATTGGCCGATGCAATTCCGCCTAAAAGCGTGCAGGTCAGTAGAATCTTTTTCATAATTTAAAGTCTGTTAGTTGAAAAAATGACGGCTCGACTTTTTATGAACCGAGCCGTCGCATTGTTTTATGCCGTGAAATTAGCCGCCGAAGTTATCGAAGCGGATCATGTCGTCCTCAACACCGAGAGAGTGCAGGAGGTCGAGCACGGTCTTGGCCATCATCGGAGGTCCGCACAGGTAGTATTCGCAATCTTCTGGAGCCTCATGCTGCTTCAGATAGGTGTCGCCCATCACTGGAGCTACGAAGCCAGGAGTGTACTTGATTCCTGCTGCATCGGCCTTTGGATCGGGACGGTCGAGAGCCAAGTGGAAGTGGAAGTTCGGGAAGTCCTTCTCCAACTGGAGGAAGTCGTCGAGGAACGGAATTTCCTCCAATGCGCGAGCACCGTAGAAATAGTGCATCGGGCGCTGACGGTCTTCGTCCGCGATGCCGTGACCCTTGAGCATGTGCATGATCTGCGCACGGAGAGGAGCCATACCAGCACCACCACCGACCCAAATCATCTCACGACCCGTGCCGTACTGAGGACGGAATTCGCCGTAAGGGCCTGACATGATGACCTTGTCGCCTGGCTTGAGGTTGAAGATGTAAGACGATGCAATGCCTGGATTGACCTCCATAAAGTTGTTCGCATCAGGCTTCTGCTGATCCTTCGGCTTGAATGGAGGAGTGGCGATACGTACGTTGAGCGTAATGATGTCGCCCTCGTCCGGATAGTTGGCCATAGAGTAGGCAC
>DFJU01000009.1 GCA_002373755.1 Bacteroidales bacterium UBA3663
CCCTTCCCTGGCGAGGAATCGACGATCCCTACCGCATCTGGCTATCCGAAATCATACTGCAGCAAACCCGCATTGAGCAAGGACGCGACTATTGGTTGCGATTTGTCGAGGCCTTTCCCACCGTCGCGGACCTTGCAGCAGCCAGCGAGGAGCAAGTTCTGCGACTCTGGCAGGGATTGGGCTATTACTCACGTGCCCGTAACCTGCATGCCTCGGCCCGCCTCATCGTGCAACGCGGCGGGCAATTTCCATCCACCTACGACGACATCCTCGGTCTGAAAGGTGTAGGCCGCTACACGGCCGCCGCCATCGCCTCGTTCGCCTACCGGTTGCCCTACCCCGTCATCGACGGAAATGTCTACCGCTTCATCAGCCGCATGTACGGCATTGCCACCCCCATCGGTACCGATGCCGCATACCGTGAGTTCGAATCCCTGCTCCTGCGATTGATTGACCGACAGCGTCCCGACCGCTTCAACGCCGCACTCATGGACTTCGGTTCCCTACAGTGCCGGCCACAGCCCGACTGCACCCAATGTCCCTTCGCCGACGAATGCGTCGCCCTGCAAAGCGGTCGCGTCGAATTGCTGCCTGTCAAGGCGCCCAAAGCCAAACCCACCGACCGTTGGTTCCTCTATTTCGACCTGCGATGGATTCACGACAAGGTCCCCTACGGCATCCTGCAACGCCGCACAGGCAACGACATCTGGCGCGGCCTCTTCGAATTCCCGCTGCTTGAGACCGATCGCTGCCTTCATGAGGACGAGCTACACACAGAAGCCGCCCGTTTCCTCGCCACCCGTTTCGGCTGCAACAATGCCACATTCGACATAAGCGAGGAACGACTCCACCAACTCACCCATCGCACCATTCACGCCCGGTTCATCCGCGTAGAACTAAACGAAGCGCCCTCCACCTGCCCGCCGTCGGCCACCGTCATGACAGTCGAGGATATGAAAAAAACACCCGTACCACGTTTGATTGACAAGTATTTGCGTCAATTGTGAATATCTTTATTTCGCCAATTCGTTTTTTTGTTGTACTTTCGCGGCCTAATTCAACCAGTAGTATTATAGTATTTTAGACTAAACAGTAACAAGTAATGATTGGAGTAAACAAAGTAATTCTTGTAGGTAACGTAGGTAAAAACCCCGATGTGGTCACATTCCCCTCTGACGGCCCCACGCCCGTCAAAAAGGCCTCTTTCCCGCTCGCCACTACCGAAGCGCGCCGCAATCGCGAAAACGAACGCGTGGAAATCACCGAATGGCACAATATCGTATGCTGGCGCGGCCTGGCCGATGTCGCCGAGCGCATCCTCTGCAAAGGAGCCCAGATCTACATCGAAGGGCGCCTGCAGAGCCGCACCTGGGAGGACAAGGAAGGCAACAAACGCCACGTCACCGAGGTCGTCGCGGAAAACCTCCTGCTCCTCTCCAAACGCCAGCAGGACGAGCCCCGCACCAACCCCTTGATGGAAATCCTCACTCCCGACACAGAACCCCTTGGCGACCTGCCTTTCTGATAAGGTCTTTACATCTACAGACTAAATACACAAGCGGCACTGTCGCAAACGCATAGACCGATATTCCATACAGTTTATGCGTTTGTGGCTGTGCCGCTTTCCGGATGCATCAAGCACCCAGGCCGTCAGGCGTTCTTGTACTTCTCTATCTGCACCTTCATGGCATCGACAGCCTCACTGACAGCCTGCTCGAAGGTGTCGGCCTGCTTGCCGATGAACAGCGTCTGACCAGGCAAGGCCAACTGCAGTTCGGCAATTTTGTTATTGTCGCTCTCGGGTTTGTCTATCTTAAGGAACACCTCGCACTTCGTGGCGCGGTCGGTCATGCGATCCAACTTGCCCACCTTCTCGTTGATGTACTTCTCCAACTTCTCGTCGGCCTTGAACTTGGCTGTGTTGATGATTGTGTTCATGATATACTCCTTTTGTTAATTGGTTAGTAATTGTCTCCTATATCATTTGTTGCGGCGCGCACGCGGGTGCGCCTCCTTGTACACCGATTTCAGGTGCTCACGACTGACGTGAGTATATATCTCCGTCGTGGCCAGACTCTCGTGACCGAGCAGCTCCTGAATCGCACGCAAGCTGCCGCCTGCATCCAACAGATGGGTCGCAAAACTATGTCGGAACACATGCGGCGAAACCCGGTCGGCCGTACTGAGCGCACTCATATATTTCTTCACCACCGCATACACCGAACTCTCACGCAGACGTTCACCCTTACTGTTCAGAAACATCCACTCCGACGCTCCCATCGTTTGATGTTTTAACGCCAAATAATCTGAAATATTGTGTGCCAACTCATTTTCTATCGGGATCAGACGCTCCTTGTTCCGTTTGCCCAGCACCTTCAACGTAAGTGCTCCCAAATCCACAGAACTCTCACGCAATGCCGACAACTCGGCCCGGCGCATACCCGTCTCGTAGAGCATGCGCAGTATCAATTTGTCGCGCTGTCCAAAATAGTCGTCACCGAACAGTCCCTCGTCGTACAGATGTTCCGTCTCGCTTTGGCGGAAAAAGACAGGCATCCGCTTCGGCTGTCGCGGCACCGACACCTTTGCCATCAAATCGCGGTCCATCAGTCCCCGACGGCGCAAAAAGCGCAGCCAGCTGCTCACCGACGATAGGCGCCGCTTCACTGTTCCCGGTGCCTCGCCGCGATCCAGATGCTCCATCTCCCAGGCACGTAAATCCTTGGCGTCCAAATCTCCCAAGTCCTCAACCCCCAACCTGGCCAC
>DFJU01000005.1 GCA_002373755.1 Bacteroidales bacterium UBA3663
CCCCCTCCCGTTACATAGGGAGGGGGAATGATTTGAATCATTGGCCACAAAAACAATAACTACGCAAATGCGGAATATTGGCCATTGAAAAAACTCTTTTACACTCACTTACACTCTGCGAGAAATAAAAAAATACACTCCAAAATGCGAATAGACATCATAACCGTGCTGCCCGAACTGCTCGACAGCCCATTGAACCAGAGCATCCTGAAACGCGCGCAAGCCAAGGGATTGGTCGAAATCCACGTGCACAACCTGCGCGACTGGAGCACCGACGAAAAGCGCCGCAGCGTCGATGACTACGCCTTCGGTGGCAGTGCCGGCATGGTCATGCAGTGCGAACCCATCGACCGTTGCATCAGCGAACTGAAGTCACAGCGCCACTACGACGAGGTGATTTTTGTCACTCCCGACGGCGAGACGTTCAATCAGCACATGGCCAATGACCTTTCGATGTGCGACAACATCATCATCCTGTGCGGTCACTACAAAGGCATCGACCAACGCATCCGCGAACATCTGATTACCAAAGAGATAACCATCGGCGACTACGTCCTGACCGGCGGCGAACTTCCTGCGGCCATCATCACCGATGCCGTCGTGCGCGTCATTCCGGGAGCCATCGGCGATGAACAGTCGGCCCTCTCCGATTCGTTCCAGGACGACCTCCTTGCCCCGCCCGTCTATACGCGCCCCTCGGAATATACGTTTCAGGACGGCACCGTATCGGCCGTTCCCGAAATCCTGCTCTCCGGCCACGAACGCAAGATCCGCGAGTGGGAACACGACATGGCCGTGCAGCGGACGCAGGAAAGAAGACCTGACCTGCTGGAATAAAAATATATTACACAAGGTATGGAAGAAAAAAACAATGCATTAAATAAATCGACGCCGATGCCCGACACCGATTTGATGCGACTTGCCAACAGAATTGTTGCAGTAATTGAAAACGGCAAACAACAGCTTGCCATCGACATCAACCGAACAATTAAATCTACATATTGGAATGTAGGTCGTTACATCGTGGAATTTGAGCAACAAGGGAATGCAAAGGCGAAATATGGCATGAACCTTCTTTCAAACCTTGCAAGAATTCTTCGGGCAAGAGTCGGACGCGGATACAGCCGTCCCAACCTGAACAATATGCGGAAGTTCTATGTATTGTTTCCAAACATATCTGAAAACTCTGAATCTCCAATTTGTCAGATGTCTGACAAATTAACGTGGTCACATATATGCGAACTCATTACTATTGAAGATTCCTTAGAACGGGAATTCTACCTAAAAGAATGTGTCTCAGAAGGATGGAACGTAGAAACCTTGCATCGGCAGAAGGAAAGCGGACTATTCCTGCGATTGGCTTTAAGCAAAGACAAAAAAGGCATATTGGAACTCGCTCACAAAGGGCAACTGATACAGACTGCGGAAGATGTTGTGAAAGACACCTACACTCTTGAATTCCTTGGCATTGAAGACAAAAAACGCTACAAAGAAAGCGAACTGGAACAAAAATTGGCTGACAACATGCAAAAGTTCTTGCTGGAACTTGGCAAGGGATTCACTTTCGTTGGCCGTCAATATGCTCTGTCAATCAACAACACGCATTACCATGTCGATTTGGTGTTCTATCACCGCATCTTGAGATGTTTCGTCCTCATAGACATCAAACGCGGAGCCGTGAAACACAAGGACATCGGCCAAATGAATATGTATATGGGATATTTCGCCAAAGAAGAAAATGTTGAAGGCGACAATCCTCCAATTGGCATCGTGTTGAGCCACTACAAGGATGAACTGATGGTGGAATATGCCACATACGGCATGGATTCAAATCTTTTTGTCTCTAAATACGAATTGTTCCTGCCAAACAAGGAAGAATTGCGCAAATTGGTCATGGACATCCTTAAATAAATCGAATTCCAGTCATGTACAACCTTTCTGATTTTCTCCGCCGCGACACCAGCGACCAAGCCAGCCTGACCGAAGCCCTCGCATGGGCCTCGATGAAATACTACGTGGAAAATGACCCGCCCGTGTCCGACTTCGAGTTCGACATGGAGTTCAAGCAGCTGCAACGGCTTGAGCAGGAGAGCGGAATCGTCCTCCCAAACAGCCCGACCCAGCGCGTCGGCAGCGACATCCAGGGCGGATTCGAGAAACATCGGCACATCATCCCGATGCAGAGCATCGAAAACGTCTATTCCGACGGCGAGTTGCAGGAATGGCTCGCCTCGACCAGCCGACAGCTGCGCGACGCCTTCCCGTCGGACGAAATCTCGTTCACCTACGAGCCGAAATACGACGGCCTTTCCATCTCGCTCATCTACACCGACGGAGTGCTGACCGATGCCGTGACGCGCGGCAACCAGCTTGAAGGCGAAAGCGTGTTGGCCAATGTCCGCACCATCCGCAACGTGCCGCTTTCGTTGGTCTCATTGGCCGATGCCCCTGCCCTGCCACACATCTTCGAGGTGCGCGGCGAGGTGCTGATGCCGCAATCGTCGTTCGACAGACTGAATGCCGAGAAGGCGGCCAACGGCGAAAAACCATTCGCCAACAAGCGCAACGCCGCATCGGGCAGTCTCAAGCAGCTCGACCCGAAGGTCACGGCGCGGCGCGGTCTCATCGTCAATGCCTATGCCGCCTATTCGACCGACGAGGAGTGGCAGCGCACGCAGATGCCGTCGCAGGAGGCCACCCTTGCCCTGCTCGACCGGCTCGGCTTCAGCCACTACGCGGAAAGTGCGGCGTTCAGCGATGTCGAGGCATTGGCCAATGCCATTGACCGATTCAATGAGATTCGCACATCGCACCAGCTGCCCTACGACTGCGACGGCGTGGTCGTCAAGGTCAACCTGCGCCGCCATCAGGAATTTCTGGGCCTGAACACGACGTTCCCCAACTGGTGCAAGGCGCGCAAGTTCCCGCAGGAGGCGCAGAGTACGCTCATCCGCGGCGTGACGTTCCAGGTGGGCATGACGGGACACGTCACTCCCGTGGCCGAACTCGACCCGACAGCCATCTCGGGCAGCATCGTGTCGCGTGCCACGTTGAACAATGAGAGCTACATCCGGCAGCTCGGCCTCACCATCGGCAGCTACGTCTTCGTGCAGAAGGCCGGCGAGGTCATCCCGCAGGTCACGGGGCTGGACGACGCGCGCAATGCGGCCGAAGCGGTCGAGACATCGGCTATAACCTTCCCGACCACGTGTCCATGCTGCGGCACGGCGCTGGAGCGCAAGGGCGAATACTGGATTTGCCCCAACCACCATTGCCGCGAACAGGCCATCCAGCGGCTCGAATACTGGTGCGGCAAGGACTGCGCCAACATCAAGGGGCTCGGGCCGGAAGTCTTGGCCGACCTCTACGACCGGCTCGATGTGGCCTCGGTCAACGACCTCTACCGCGTGTTTGTGGCCGATGCAAAGTCGTTCGAGGGCGACATCTTCCATGCCAGCTACGCGGATTTCCTGCAAGAGAAATTGGGCGACGGCTATGCCGAAAAGAAGATTGCGCAGATGCTCGACGGCGTGCAGCAGAGCGTCCAGACGCTGACGCTCGACCGCATCATCGGCGGACTCGGCATCGACGGCGTGGGCAAGATTACGGGCAAGCTGCTGGCCGAGCATTTCGGTTCGCTCGACGCCTTCCGCCACGCCACATTGGACGAACTGCTGCTCATCGACGGCATCGGCGAAATCATGGCCAAGAACATTCTGGAGGCCGATTTGAGCGACTATTCATGCCTGTGGGACGGCACATTGGCCATCAACACGACCTATCAGGCGGCCGAAAAGCTCGGCTCGTCGCTCGACGGTCTGACCATCATCTTCACCGGCACGTCGTACCGCTTCAAGCGCGACGAAATCAAGGACTTCTTCATCGGCCACGGCGCGAAATACGTCGGCTCGGTGTCGGGCAAGGTGAACTACGTCGTTACGGGCGATGCTCCCGGCCAGAACAAGCTCGACAAGGCGCGTCAACTGGGCGTCGAGGTCATCGCCGAACGCGACTTCTACGCGAAGTTCGGGCTGTAGCCGATTCCGTTTCCCATCACAAATAAAAAATCCACCGACTCACATCGAGCCGGTGGATTTGTCGTTTTGCACAAAAGTCGCGTAGCAGGCTTGTTGACAGCCTTTACAGCGCCCTGAACGTCGCAAACAGTTCGTAGATGCGCTGGAATTCGACCTCGGTCGCGGGCTTGAAGTCGTCGCTGTTCATGTAGTCGAGGATGGAGTAGAGCAGCTGGCGCGCCACGATGCGCTGGTCGCGTTTCGACAGCAGGTCGAGGTTGGTCATCACCAGACGGCCATTGCCAACGCGCGCCTCGAAGAGCATTCCCAGACGACGGTTCTTGTAGCCGTTGTCGATGGTCTGCACCAGCGGAACGAGGTCGGCAGGCATATCGCCCAAGTACATCGGATAGGTGCGGTTCACCAGCTCCCACCACTGCACGTCGCTGTGGAATGCCGTCGGGAAACGGCGGAACAGCGGATGACGCTCGCGGATGAGCAGGCCGTGCGTGTGCGACGAGTAGCGCGACACCCACAGGTGGTTCCAGAACTGCGGCAACAGCGTCTGCTTGATGTTGCGCCCCAGGTTGACCTGATCGAAGCCGATGATGAGCACCTTGCCGCCATCGCGCAGCACCTGCCGTGCCTTCTCGTCGGGCACCGTAGTCACATAGATGTCGCGTTTCTCCAGCTTCACTTCGGCCGGATAGACCCATATCGGCCACTCGTTGCGATAGTCGCCCACGCGCACCTGCAACGTGAGTTGTGCGGCATCGGTCAGGGCCAATGACGCGAGCGGAACGGCCTCGTCGGCGAAACATTGGCCGCCACCCCAACCGAAATCGCGTGCCGGATAGTCTCTGCGCATGATTTCTTGGCCGATGGCGTTGCTGATCACGTACGAGCATGGCACGTCGCACAACGTATCGGCCGCACCCATGTTCGACAGTTCAAGCTGGAATCGCAGCGTGTCGGCCGTCGTGTAGATGAATTTCGGCACGCGCAACAGCGGTACCACCTCGCCCGACCATTGCAGCCATTCCTGCGGCTCGACGTAGCCCTTCGGCTCCAGAAATACGTTCAGGATACCTTCGTTGGCCGTCGCCTGACCCGTATAGTCGGCCAATGCCTGAAGCTCGTAGCCGCCATAGTTCCGCGTGCGGCGGATGCGCTCCATCTCGTGCTTGTAGCAGACGACCTGAAGCCGGCCCGAAGCCATCAGGAAGCTGTCGGCCAAGTGCTCCATGCCGTTCTGCGCCAACAGTCCGCGGCAGATGATGTTGAAGCCCGACCGCATGAAGCCCGTGAACTTCGGAATGTCGCGTAGTGCCGGATAGCTGCCCCATTGGCCGACCTCATGGCCGATGAGAGGCACTTTCAGCGTGTCGATGGCCGATGAAAAGTCGCTCCGACCCTCCGGCCTGCGTCTGTCCCACTCCACGCCGCGCCATCCAGCGCGCACCTGCACCTGGTTGTTCTTCGTCCACGGCCAGCTGCCGCCCACCGAAAATGCCGTATAGAGCCGTCGGCCGTCCCTGTGCACGCACGAATCGCCCCATTGCTCGGCGAACTTCGTCCACGACCTGCCCTTCGGCTCGTTGCCGGCAGCCAGCAGGATGAACGACGGATGGTTGCCGTAGGTGTCCAGAATCTGGTTGCTCTCCTGCCACAGGTATTGCGCCGTCGCATTGTCGGCCGTCAACAGCACGTCATGATTCGGCCACGACGAACATTCCACGTGCAGGTACATGCCCACGCTGTCGGCTGCGGCAAAGGCGGCTTCGGGCGGACACCAGCTGTGGAATCGCACCAGATTCGTGCCCCACCGCTTCAATCGACGGAAATATTCCAGCCAGAACGCCTCATCCATCGGCGGATAACCCGTCATCGGGAACTGCGCTCCGTCCACCGTGCCGCGCAGCAGGACGCGTCGGCCATTGATGCGCACGAAATGCTCATCGGCCGTGACCTCACGCATTCCGAACGTAAGTTGCTGTTGGTCAACGGCTCGACCCTTCTTGTCCAATAGTTCGACCCTCAGATGGTAGAGTTGTGGCCGATGTTCATCCCACGTCTGCGTCAGTCCCGACAGGCGCACCTCGACCCGCTGGCTGTCATTGGCCAACACCACAGGCTGCTCCACCGTGCCGGCCTCGCTTTGCAGACGCAGGCGCATCTTTTCCGGTTTCTTGCCGCCGCCCCAGCCTAACTGCATCTGCACCGTGGCCGATGAATTGCCGACCGAGGGGAAAATCCGCGTAGCGCCATAAATCAGCCGCGTGGCTTTTTGGCCGATGATTCTTGCCTCGCCGATGAAGCCGTTCCAGTTCCCCTGGTCGTCGTCGCTCACGCTGTAGCTGTTGTGGCCGACAGGCACATCGGCCAACCTGTTGTCAACCACGATGCGCAGCGTGTCGGTCTGCCCCGCGCGCAGCAGTCCCGTCAGGTCGTAGCGGTGCGGTGCGGCCAATGTGCGGCATCCCTTGCCCACCTGCGGGGTCTTGAACAATGCCGTTGCCTCCACACCGTTCACGAACACATGGCTCACGATGTGGACACGTTCGAGCACGAGCGTCGCCATCAGATTCGCCCAATCCTGCGGCACGGCGACCGTCTGTTCATAGACCTCTTCGCCCACGAAATAGGTTTTCGGCGTGAGGAAATAGGGCATCTGGAACGACGAGTCGGCACGCCACGGCGCAAACTGCGGGTTGTCGAAAAACTCCTTGCTGTAGTTCTCGTATGTCCATTCGGTCGTGGCCGATGGTGCTTGCGCGTGCGGAGACAGACGGAAGCCCTGCAAGTCGATGACCTGCCGTGCCTGCACTATGGTTGCGGCCGATAGGGCCAGTAAAAAAGATGTAAATATCTGACGCATGGAACAATTCAAAACACCTACTTTAATGGAAACAGATTTGCCTCTCAGCAAAAAAACGAAAGCCGACACTTTTGTGTTCGGCTTCCGCATGTATTTACCTAAAAATCAGGTTAGATTATTACAGATTAACAGGCTGCGCATCTTTTGACTCCCAAGGAGCAACTGATGCAGTGATTGAAATCGGAGTGTCACCCTTTACCGTAACGTTTATGACGTTCTTACAACCAGCAACGATTGTCACATTTGCCTTCTTATTTTCGTATACCAGCGTTTGATCGCTTGGCAATGCGAAATAATAACTGATAGAGAGCTCACATGATGTTCCATCTCCACTGTTAGCAGGAATCATCGCTGTGCCATATCCTGTAAGTGAAGGATTAGCTGAAACAGACTCTGCAACAAATGTGTAAACAGAGAGGGTTTCTGCATTTGCGACAATTGAACTTTCAGCAAAGTCATAAGTAGAGTACTGAGGTGCTCTCAAAGACAAACTTGTCAATTGGGCATCAGTCGCCCCTATTGATGCATAATAACTTTCATCATACTGCACATTAATTTCGACCTGTGCCAACAGATGCTGGAATTCAAGAGCAACAGCATCGCCGGCTGTAGCCGACTCATATGCAGCCATTACATCGGTCTCAGGGTCAACAACTGTGATGTTCAATTTACCTTGTTCCGCGTCAAGAACTGTATATTGCGAACCTGCTGGATAATATGCATAGAAAGAATACTCCATGTCACTAGAAACTCCACTAGGCCACATTGCAAGCTTTCCATTAACCGAACTGCATGAATGAGTTTCTGCTTCAGCATCTGCTGTATAAACGGCATTGTTCAGATTTTCGATATATGCCAATTCGTTATCGACAGTATATACACCAGTCAATGAAAAGCCGCCACTTTTATTATCTTCATTGTAGGCGAGGTTTCCGATGCCCGCCTCGCTTGCAGAATAAATACGGGTTGCTCTGCCAGTGTAGGCTGTAAATTCGATTGGGGTCGCACCAGTGCCTGGCAAAACACTGACTTCACTGATCTCTTCGTTCGAGCAGCTGCTCAAAGCGACGACGGCCACAGAGGCCAAAAAGAAATACTTTTTCATAGATGTAATGAATTAAGTGGTTAATATTGAGTGTATTAAATACTATATCAGAAAGTTACATATTCATAACGGGTGCTGTCCCATCCGGCCACACTGACCGAATAGCCAGAAACAGCGTCCGTCGAATGGAGCACGATGCTTCCCAACTCGGTTTCACCGTCTTCATCGGAATTGTTCGACCCTCCTTTATCGCCGGCCGAACCGATCTCGATGACTATATCATTAATGCCATTCAGATATTGACCCCGAATCAAGTCGGTAATATCTATAGCACACCGATACTCTGTTATGTCGGGCATCTTGAACAAGAGGTTCAAAATCTGTCGCACACTGGGGGCTCCTGCTCGCGTGGCATCGAATGGCGTTGGCGAAAACTCTTCATCGAAGCCTTCAAACGGGCCAAATATGCCGATTGTGGCATTGATGGAACCAGGCAAATCTTCGAGAGGCGGGGCAACCATATCCCACAGTTCCGGATCAAGTTTCTGCTCCACCGGTTCCGGCAACGGTTCGCGGGTACACATCGTCACGCCATCGCACAAATTGGAGATTGAACCGCTCACCTCGACGCGCTCGTTGAGGCCGAAGACGTAAATTTTCAGCGTCATGCTCTTCACCACGTTGGTCGGTTTCAGCACGCCCATAAGGTTAAGGGCTCGCGTCTTGCTTCCTTTCACAACGGAATTCATCGAAGCCACGGCCAATCCATTCGGTGTAAGCACGGCCGATGTTGTGTCGGCCCGCGTAGCACTTGTGTAGCGCACATGCGTCTGCGTTGCTTCAGCATCCGTCTTGACACGCACGCAGGCCGTCTCGTAGCTGCTCAGGTCGAATTCGTAGTTGGCAAATTCCGTTTCCGACTGGTTGAAGCAGATGAGCGAATAGTCTTGCTCGGGCAACTTGACCTGCACGTGGTCAACGGTGTTATAATGAAAGATGTAGTTTTTTGTGTCGGTCACCGCATCGCCCGTCGGATAAAAACAGAGCGTCAATCCGGTCGGCTTTTCATCCAATTCGCTCCAATCGACATCGAAATCCACAATCAGCTTGTCAACGACATCAAACTCATCCTCCGGCACGATGTGTCGGAAATTGCAGGAGGCCATCAGCACTGCACATGAAACAAGTATGAGGCTTTTCTTCATCATCTGGATTATCTGTTGTTGTCGTGTTGTCCTAATTCAAGGCACGAAAGAAGGGTCATTTTTTGTCCGATGCCGGACTGCCTGTATCATCGCTTGTCCTGCCAACATTGGCTGAACAGCCAAACTACGCTGAGTTCGGCCTTTGTCGGGCCCACATAGTTGTATTTGCCGGAATAGTGGTGAAGGAGGTATTTCTGGTCCTTGACGTGGTAGTGGTCATATTTCGTGTTCATATACCCGACGCCGAACGAGAGGTCAAGACGCCACCATTTGTCGAGGAAGGCGCTGTAGCCCAACACGGCACCGCCTGCTGCAAAATATTTGCCTTGGCTACCCTTGTTCTGTCGGGCGATGTCGTAAACGCCGCCCGCTGCGTGCAGTCCGACGAACGGCCCGCTGAGCACGCGGAGCCCCGTTGTCCACGGCCGCCAATAGTAGCGGCCTTCAATCGAACCTGCGAGCACCTGCGTAGTGCGTGAATTGTCCCACTTGTTCCACCACGGGAAAAAGACGTCGCACGTCACTGCCAAATGGTCGCCGACGCTCCGTTCAAGTCCCAGATTGACAAATGCAGAGGCATCGGCAATGAAGTTTGTACGAACACCCCAGCGAGTGTCATTCTCAGATCGGAAGAGATCTGGATTGGCTCTCACCAAACTCTTCTTGTTCGTGCCTGGTGTCGCAACCGCGTCTTGGTTACGCTGCGTAGTTACAGCCGTACCCTCAGACACCGACTGGGCTGAAAGAGACATCGAAAAAGACAGGATTAAGGTTGTTATTAGGGTGCAGTGTTTCAGTTTCATCGCTGCAAAATTAAGAATAAAACGATTATATTGCCCAAAAAAAATTAAAAAAAATTTAATGTAGGTATAAAAAATTCAAGGAATGACTTTTAGTTTGCCGTCATTTGCAAAAAAATGTAAATTCACGCCAGCGAATGTCATGCCGTACAACCGGCCGCTGTCTTGGTGATAGTGCGGACGCGGATCTTGCGCCAAAACCTGACGAAGGGCATCGAGCTTGTCGTCCGGGAACTGCTTCGCAATGGCCTCGTCGAACTCGACTTCAAGCTCCGGGGCATTGCGTGTCTGCTCTGAAAAACCGCCGCGCGCCTCTATATGGCAGTCTGCCACTGGCACATACGGCTTGATGTCGAAAATCGGTGTCCCGTTCTTCAAGTCGGCACCCTTAACGTAGATGACAGGTCCGTCGGCCGTATGTAAATCGATGCCTGCAATCTCGACGCACGACAGGCCTATCGGATTTGGCCGGAACGGCGACCGCGTGGCAAAGACTCCCATACGCACATTGCCGCCCAACCTCGGGGGACGTACCGTCGGGCTCCATTGTGGCCGATGCGCCTCGCTGAAATCCCAGATGAGCCAAATGTGGCTGAAACCTTCAAGACCGCGCAGAGCTTCTGCTACGCGATATTCCGGTTCGAAAATGATGCGTCCCTCCAAGGCCGGAGCAAGTCCACTTTGACGCGGTATGCCGAACTTGTCGTCGAAGTCGGTAACAATGTGTGCAATTTGCTTCATAGAATTAAGATTTTTCAGCTAAGTATTTATAGCGGACTCATTCCGTAGGCCTTGCTTACCTCGTTGTAGCGGCGGATGAGCTGTCGCGGATTTCTGCATTTCGGGTTCTGGAACCGCTTGTAGAGGATGGTTCGGATGGCAGTGGCAATGCTGCTGTCCTTCCGCTCGGTGTCGTTGGCAAAAGCCTTGTTGTAGTACGGCAAAGCGACTTCGTACATCGGGACGACGGTATCGTAGATGGCATCGAACTGGCGTGCCTCGACCATTGACTCTTCAACCACAAGCGCGCGGTTGTAGTAGATGCGGCCCATCGACGAATAGCTGACGACGAGTGTGGTGTCGATCGAAATGGCCTGCATGAACGACGCGATTGCACCGTCCAGATCGCCCGCCTCGTCCTGCAACTGGCCTTTCAGCTCAAGCGTCTTGGCATTGCCCGGATTGAATTCGATGACCTTGTCGATGAACGCCAATGCCTGCTTGTGGTCGTTGCGTGCGAGCGCCAGATTGAGCAGATTCTCGGCATACCATGGCTCGTTGGGCAACAGGTTCGCACCGTCGCGCAATGCCCGTTCGTAGCCAGCCGTATCTTTCAGAATCAGATATTCCTTGCACAGCTGCTGGCGGATTCGGTTGGGTTCGATGCCACTGTATTTTGCAGCCTCCAACTCCTTGATTGCCAGTGCATGGTCCTGCATCTGGACGGCCGACACCGCACAGGAATAGAGCAACCGCTGACGGATTGAATCGGAACGGAACTTGGCGAAATCGGCCTTCACGGCAGGTTCGTTGCGCGCGTAGTCGAGCAGGATTTCGCTGTCCATAGCCTCAAGCGCCATCGTGAAATAATCGTGAGCCGATTTCCAGTCCTTCTGTTTCGCGTAGTAGCCAGCCGTCGCACGGAATCCCTGCGTGCATCGATAAAGTTCGTAGGCATTGCTCTGCATCTGACGGTATGCCTTGGCATTCGGTACACTCACGGCCTTGCCCACCGACGGGTGACGATACATCCGATAGGCATCGCAATAGTACTTGAATCCGGCTGCCGTCGAGGCATAAATCACCTTCTCGTCCATATTGCCGCCCGTCGCAGGCTTGTTGCGCTCAACGCGGAAACATTGGAATTCGGTATTGGCTGCCTGCAACGTCACGTCGGCATTGTCTTTTCCATACGGGTTTTTGAAGGCGCTTTCGATGTGCTTGCGCGCACTGGTGAAATTCGGACTCGACTTGTCGTTGGTGTAAAGACGCGCCTCCCGCATATCGCGCTTCAACGAGTCGCGCAAAGCCTTCTGCTCCTTTGGAGTCAATTTCGCGGTCGATGTCTGCGCCACAGCAACCGATGCTGCAACTGAAAGACTGACGGAGAAAAATAGGGTCAAAATTTTGTTCATAATCTTTTTTCTGTGCGCTACGCGATTTTTCTGTCCGATGCAACTCCACAGCATCGTAAAATACAAAAAAAGAAAGCACAGCCGCACAGCATCTAAACCGTGCATCCTGTGCTTTCCATTTATTTATGAAAGAGTTCTCCAATCCGGAGAATCGTCATCCGAATTACTGCTCAAGTTCGTATGCAGCGCAAACTTCCTGACGCTTGGCAGTCAACTCCTTGCCTTCGGCCGATGTCTTGCCGACCTTGGCGATGCGACGGCCATAAAGCTGACGCAATGCGATGCCGATGCCCTTGTCCTTGCGCTCTGAATCGAACGAGAATGCAGCCTCATAGTATGGCAAAGCCTTTTCGTACATGACGGTTGCCTGACGGTCGCCCTCTTCAAACTTCTTCTTGTTGTAGTACTCGTCTTCGATGTTCTGGGCGCGGTTGTAGTAATAGCGTCCCATAGCCGAATTGACGGTAGCCGACGACGGATCGAGCGCAAGAGCCTTCTCGTAGAATGTCAAAGCCTCTTCAATCTTCTCCTGCTGCTCGAGCAACAGACCCTTGGTGCGGATCAGATCGGCATTGTTCGGATCAGATGCAATAGCCTTGTCGAGGAACTCGCTGGCAGCGTTCAGGTCGTTGCGGCCGATGTAGAGGTTGATCAGGTTGGTGATGTACCAAGGCTCGCTTGGCAGACGCTTCACGCCCTCCTTCAAAGTGGCTTCAAACTTGACTGTGTCATCCAATGCGTAGTAGTCGAGAGCCAAAGCCTGCAAAACCTGATTAGTTGTGGTCTCGTCGGTCACACGATCCTTCAGGAAGATGAGCTCCTTGATGGCTTCAGTGGTGTCGTTCAACATATACTGAGCAACAGAGAAGCAGTTGAGGCTCAAGTTGTTGATGGTCGAATCGGCCGCATACTGGGCGATGATGGTAGTCTCTGAAATCGGATTTGAACGCTGGCTTGCGATGACCGGAATGTTGAACGCGGTCTTGGCGGTGCGGAATGCTGCCAGACACTTGTCATACTCCTTGGTCTGATAGAACACGTTGCCAATCATTGCAAGGCCCGAAGTCTGCGAATAGATGTCGAGCGCACCCTTCTGTGCTGGAGCAGTGAACTTGTTGAGCTTCTTGTCGTTCAACGACAAATCGTATGCCTTGCTGAAATAATTGAAACCTGCCTGTGCAGCAGCAGCATAACCAGGATAGTCGGATGCCTGAGCAGCCTCCTGGAAAGCGACAGTTTCAACCTGACCGGCCAACAGATAGAACTCGGCATTATCTTTCGACAAAGACATTGCCTCGGCCTTCTTGATAGCATCGAGTGCAACCGGCACGTTCGGTTTTACGCCCGTGGCCGGATCCGACTGCGAATTCTTCTTGGCGACCTTCATGTAGCCGGCAAATTCCTTTTTAAGAGCCTTCTGTGCAGCGGCCTCGGCCTTAAGCTGCTCTTTGGTCTTCTCCTGCGCATTGGCAGTGATACAGCCCGCACCCAACAAGGCGAGTGCAATGGCAGAAAGAACAATCTTTTTCATAGTGATTTTTTGATGGATTAGTATATTTTACATAGCAAATTACTCATTCGACTGCTCGCCGGCCTCAAGGTTTACGCCTTCGTCCGATGGCAGAGTGTCCTCGGCGGCTTCGACGTTGTCCTCCTCCTGCTCGCTGATTACGCGGCAGACGCTGGCGATGACATCGTTCTTCTTGGCCAAATCGATGAGTTTGACGCCCTGTGCGGCACGACCCATGATGCGCAGACCCTGACCCGTCTCCGGATCGTACTGGCAGTGCATACGGATGGCGATGCCCGACTTGTTGATAATCATGATGTCGTCTTCGTCATTGACCTTCTTCAGTGCGATTACAGGGCCGGTCTTTTCGTTGATATTCAACGTCTTTACGCCCTTGCCGCCACGACGTGTGATGCGATATCCGGTGATGTAGCTACGCTTGCCGTAGCCGTTTTCGCTGACAACCAGAATCGAGTTGTTAAGCGGGTTGTCCATGTCGTTCTCGACAACTTCATCGGCCTCAGATGCGGTTTCGTCGGCAGTCTCTTCCGGCATGTCGAACAGGTTGTCCAACGTGATTTCGGTCTCCTGTTCATTGTCGTTGTCGCTGTCGTTCTCTTCGCCGACTGTGACACCAGGATAAGGCAGTGCGACCATGCCGATAATCTTGTCGAGGCCATCGTCGTCCAGGCGCATACCACGCACACCAGTTGCTACGCGGCCCATCGTGCGAATGTTCGTTTCGGGGAAAGTGATTGCACGGCCGTTGCGATTGGCCAAGACGATGTGCTGCTTGCCATCGGTCATCACTACGCGGACAACGCGGTCGCCCTCCTGCAAATTGATGGCGTTGATGCCGTTTGCACGCGGATGGCTGTAGGCGGCAAGCTTCGTCTTCTTGACAAGACCCCGCTCGGTGACGAACACAAGGTAGTGGTTTTCGTTGAAGTCTGCATCGGCAAACGACTCGACCTTCAGGAATGCCGTCACCTTGTTCGTTTCGCTCGTGTTGAGCATGTTCTGGATGGCACGACCCTTCTGGTTCTTGGCAAATTCTGGAATCTCGTACACCTTCATCCAGAATGCCTGACCCTGCTCGGTGAAGAACATGAGCCAGTTGTGGTTCTTGGCAGCATACATATATTCGATGAAGTCGCTGTCGCGTGTGCCTGCGCCCTTCGAGCCGACACCGCCGCGGGCCTGCGCCTTGAAGTCGGACAACTTCGTGCGCTTGATGTAGCCCATGTGGCTGATTGTGATGACGACATCATCGTTCGGAATGAAGTCCTCGGCATTGAGCTGGGCGCCGCTGAAGTCGATCTCGGTGCGGCGCTCGTCGCCATACTTCTCCTTGATTTCAATCAGCTCGTCCTTGACGACCTTCATGCAGAGAGCATCGTCGGCCAAAATCTGCTTATAGTAGTCGATGAGTTTCATCAGGTCTTCGTACTGCTGCTTCAACTCCTCGATGCGGAGGCCGGTCAATTGGCCAAGACGCATATCGACGATGGCCTTCGACTGAAGTTCGTCGATGTTGAAACGCTGTTCGAGAGCGGCCTGGGCATCGGCTGGAGTGCGGCTGGCGCGAATGATACGGACCACCTCATCGACATTGTCACAGGCGATGATCAAACCTTCCAGGATGTGGGCCTTCTTCTCGGCCTCGGCCAAATCGAACTTCGTGCGACGGATGACAACATTGTGGCGGTGATCGACGAAGTAGCGGACCAAATCCTTCAAGTTCAGCAACTTCGGCATACCGAGTGCGTTTGGAGCCTCCGGAATCGGCACAAGGGCGATGTTGTTGACGCTGAAGTTGCTCTGCAACTCGGTCATCTTGTAGAGCTTGTTCAAGATGACATTGGCATTTACATCACGCTTCAACTCGATGACGATGCGCATGCCCTGACGGTCGGACTCGTCATTGACATTGGCTATACCCTCGATCTTCTTTTCATCGGCCAATGTTGCGATGTGCTTGATCAGCTCGGCCTTGTTGACGCCGTAAGGAATTTCGGTGACAATGATGTTGCAGTGCTGGCCCTCCTCTTCGATTTCAGCCTTGGCACGCACCACGATGCGGCCGCGACCGGTCTCGTAGGCTTCCTTGACGCCATCGTAGCCGTAAATAATGCCGCCGGTCGGGAAATCAGGAGCCTTGACGTACTGCATCAGACCCTCGACAGTGATTTCCGGATTATCGATGTAGGCGCAGATGCCGTCGATACATTCAGTCAAATTGTGCGTCGGCATATTGGTCGCCATACCTACGGCGATGCCGTTCGCGCCATTCACCAGCAAAGTCGGGATTCGCGTAGGAAGCACTTTCGGCTCCTTCAATGTGGCATCGAAGTTGTCCATCATATCGACGGTGTCCTTCTCGATGTCGCGCAGCATCTCTTCCGAAATCTTGCTCAGACGCGCCTCGGTGTATCGCATTGCAGCCGGGCTATCGCCATCGACCGAACCAAAGTTACCCTGGCCATCGACCTGAAGGTAGCGCAAGTTCCATGGCTGTGCCATACGGGCCAATGCGCCATAGACCGAGCTGTCGCCGTGTGGGTGATACTTACCGAGCACCTCGCCCACGATACGGGCGCACTTCTTGGTCGGCTTATCGTAAGTATTGCCAATCTGGTCCATACCGTAGAGCACACGGCGATGCACGGGCTTGAAGCCATCGCGCACATCAGGCAAGGCGCGGGCCACGATGACGGACATTGAATAGTCGATGTAGGACTTTCGCATTTCCTGCTCAATGTTCACATTGATGATGCGATCACTGTTCTGAATGTTCTCTTCCATTATTGAGATTTAGGAGTTTTTTTTGATTCTTTTTAAATGCGCGCAAATTTACACTTTTTTCACAGATTGGCCAAAAGAAAAGCCCAAAAACTTCGTTCTGGGCTTGTTTTGTCAATCACTTGTACCGGATGCGTTGTCCGATGCGGAGTGTCTTCCTTGCGCTGATCTTGTTCAGTCGGCAAAGTCGCTCGACCGATGTGTGATATTTACGTGCGATGGCTCCCAGCGTATCGCCTTTCCGCACACGATGATAGGCAGCCTCACCATCGCCGGCAAGCCCCTCCTGCACGAGTTCGGCATGTTTGCGGCGGAAGAGATAATGTGTCTGTTTCGGCTCGAACGTATTGAAATCTATCAATTCGGCCGGATCGAGCGCGATGCCCATAAAGCGGAACTCCAAGTGTAGGTGAGGACCCGAACTACGTCCCGTATTTCCACCCAAACCGATGACCTGACCAGCCTTTACGGAGTCGTTTTTGTTGACCAATTGCTTGGACAAGTGTCCATATCCCGTCTCCAAGCCGTTAGGATGGCGAACCACGAGATATAGGCCATACCCCTTTCGGCGACCCTGGTTCTTGCGAATTCTCACGCAGCCGTCCCACGCGGCGCGGACGGAATCGCCCGTGACCAGTTTCAGGTCCACGCCCTTGTGCATACGCACGCGACGCCAGCCATAAGGCGAATTGACCTTACCACGGATAGGCATCACATAGCCACGGAAACTGATCATCTGCGAGTCAGGAATCACCCAGCCGGTCTTGCCGCGCAAAGGATCGACGGACACGTCATCCCAGTCGGCATAGATGTCAAGGTTAGCGTAAGGGTCGTACTCTTCCTCTGCGAAATCGTCCCTATGCGCGAGCGAATCGGCCAAGTTCTGGATGGCCACCGCATCGGGCTGCTCCCGCATCACCTGCAAATGACGCCTGCGGTGAACGTCGGTCAGACTGTCGGCCAACAACATCGTCGGAACAGATAAAAACAAAAAAAAGGCTATTTTTGTAGTCTGAAAAAACATTTTTTGCAAAATTTGCCGCGAAGTTACTCATTTCGGCCGAAAGTGCCAAAAATTAGATTCCTTTTTTCATACATTTGCCGTGCCAAAATCGGAACAGAAATTCGCGTTCCGACAATCATAACCGACGGAGTTTTTCCGTCATAAACTACTTCAAAAAAAATGAAAGAATTTGACTACGTGACCCAAGGTACTTGCTCACGACTGATTCACGTCGAACTTGACGACAACGACATCGTGCAAGAGGTACGCTTCGTCGGCGGATGCAACGGCAACACGCAAGGCATCAGTGCCCTGGTAAAGGGACAGAAGGCCAGCGATGTAATCGGCCGCGTGCGCGGCATCCGTTGCGGAATTCGGCCGACGTCGTGTCCTGACCAGCTGTCGAACGCCATCGAACTTTGTATGAAGCAGAATTGAGCGGCGTCCGGCAATCGGCATCGACCGAAACGAAAAAAGTGCACAGAAAATCTCTGCGCACTTTTTTATTTTGTCCGACATTCATCAATCTGGAATGGTGATGTCGATGTTGATCCAACCAGGAATGTGATATTTTGTACCGGCCTGCATACCCTTCATGAAGAGCTGCGACTTCTCCGGATAAGCCTTCTTGTAGGCCTGAATCATCGAGTTGATTTCAGCGGCGCGTGAAGGCTCTGCAGCCTTGCCCTTCTGAAGCTCCTCGACGGCGGCCATGTAGCAGGTTGAACGGACAACGGCATCCTCGTTCGGGAACACCTGCTCGCTCGACTGACGGTACATGTCGGCGATGAAGATGTATGGATCGGCATTGGTACGGTCGAGCGCGAGGCTCTGGCGGCAAAGCTCACGACCCTTAGGGAAGTTCTTCTTGTACTTGTAATAGACGTTGGCCTCGAGCAACAGGATGTCGGCCTTGTCTTCAGGCTGGAAAGCGAAGGTGAGTGCCTCTTCAAGATACTTGATGGCATTGTCCCAGTCCTGATTCTTCATTGCGAGCTGCGACATACCCTTGGCCGATGCGAGCGATGGAGCAAGCGCATACGAATATTCCGAAACCTTGAAATAGAGGTCAGTCTCCTTACCTGCCTTGCTGCGGCCAAGCAGCTTCGACACGTTGTTCAGGAATGCGGCATCGTCCTTCTTGCTCTCAACCTGTGGCTCGAAGACTTCGACAAGCGTCTGGACATCGGCTGCACCAGAAGATGCGAAGTTACCGGTCAAAGCGACTTTCTGATTGCGTATAAAGTCGATGAACTTGTGGCAAGTCACGGTGTCCTTGACAGCCTTGGCATTGTTTGCATCGCCCTCGAGAACCTTCAAATCGTTCTCAAGGCGCTTGTAATAGTTGTCCAACGAACCATCAATGTATTCAGAGCCCTTCATATAGTTCGAGATGTATTCAGCCTTGAACGAAGGGTCTTTTGCGAACTTCTTCTGCGAAACGAGCACCCACTGAACGAGAGCCTTGGCATCGGCGTTGTCTTTCAAAGCATTGACGCTGGTTGAAAGCCAATTATAGGCCGTATCGAGGTCAGCGGCGGCACCATTGAAGCCAAGATAATAGTGAGCCTTGGTGCCCAGAATCTTGGCAGCTGGCATCTTCTCGTCCTCACCGAAATACTTGATTCGGTTGTCGTACAAGCCCATCAGCATTTCGACATACTGCTTGCGGGCCTCGACATTCTTCTCCTTGATTGCACCGTTGATCTGCGAAATCAGGATCTTCTCGCCCTCAATGTAGAGGTTCTTGTTGTAATCAGGAGCGGTCTCATAGAGCGAAAGCCAGAATTCATAGGCTTCCTTATAATTTTTTTGCTTGGAATACTCGAAATACAAGGAGTTATTCTCCAAAACGGTATTACCATTCGGGCACTGCTTGTCATCATTTGGATTCGGAGTCTGTGCCATCACGGTCGATGCGCCCATTGCGAGCAAGGCACCGAACATAAGTTTTACAGAGGTTTTCATAGATGTAATTATGAGGTTAATAATAAAATGTACAAGGTTAAGGCTGCTTGCAGAGTGAAAAGTTTAAAACCCAATCACTGCAAACGACTGCGGTAGAACATCATCTCGTTGAACGTGATGCCCAATGTCAAGTGCAGGAAATTCTCCTTCAATGCGCCATTTTTCACCGACTGCGAGTGCGTGTAGGCGGCCGAAAAGTTGAACATGCTGCGACGGCCGCAAGGCATACCGATACCGCACGAGGCCGTAAATTCGCTTTGGTTGCCGAACGTCTTGACGTATGTGTTCTTGACCGATGCACCTACGCGATAGATGCAGGTCTGGAAATAGCTCTGCGCATACAGCTTCGGGCGATACTCAAATCCGGCCGCTACGCGATGGATGTCCTGATACAGACCTTCCGAACGCTTCATATTGGCATCGAGGCCAGCCACTTTTGCCCAGTTCTCGAACGAATATTCGGCCGTTGCGGTCAGTTTGCGGTCAATCTGATAGCTCAAACCTGCGCCGAACTTCATCGGAGCCGACAGACTTGCCGAATTTGTAATCGACTCGCCGATGGAATCTGTGGTGCCACAATACTTCACGACCTGCGTTTCACATCCGATGTGAGTGCGCGGCGCGAAGGTTGCACCCAACGTCACGTGCTGGCCAGGCACAATCTGCTGCGTATATTGCGCACCGAAAAGCAAGTCCCAGCCGATGCAGGAATAACTGCGCGTGCTGTAGGTGCTGTTGCTCTGTCCGCTGCTCACATAAATCGAGCTGCCGTGATCGACCGCGCCACAGATGTAGCCTGCCGTCGCACCCAAATTTAGCTGCATGGTGCGCGTCTTGACCGGATTCCACGCCAGCGACAACTGGAAGTGCTGCAAGCCGCCGCTGCCCGAATAGGAGTTGGAATAGTCGAGCGTATCGTTGTTGACCAACGCATTTTCGATTGGCATCGACACCTCGTTGCCATATTCATAGCCCACCATCGAATAAGGATTGTAGGCGATGGCACCTGCAAACCGGTTCCACAACGGGAAATGGAATGACAGGTAGCTGAAGCCTGCATTCCAGTCATTCTCGCGCACACCATTCTCCGACATCGTAAACCACTCGGCATCCAATGCCGTGTCGAAAAGCATTGTCAGAGTGTCGATGGCAGTCAGCGATGCCGGATTGTATAAATTGGTGTACATGTTGGTGCGCAGTGCAATGCCGACGTCTCCCATGGCGCGAGTGCTGGCATTTCCCACCGAACCCAACTTGCCGAAACCATAACGTGTATAAGGCGAAGAGGTCAGATTGCTCGGATTACTGTCTTGGGCGACGGCCGACGACGCTGACGCGGCCGACACGACGACCAAAACAGACCACACGAGGCTCTTTATTTTTGTCATTTTCTTGTTTTTCGTGCAAATAAAACGTGCAAAAATAGGCATTTATGCGTACACAAACAAAAATTTTAATGATTTTTAAGGCTTTATTCCCACTCGATTGTCGAGGGCGGTTTTGACGAAATATCGTAGCATACGCGGTTCACACCACGCACCTTGTTGATGATTTCGTTCGACACCTTGGCCATGAAGTCGTATGGCAGGTGCGCCCAGTCGGCCGTCATTGCGTCGGTCGATGTCACGGCACGCAAAGCCACAGGATGTTCATAGGTACGCTCGTCGCCCATCACACCGACACTGCGCACGGTTGAGAGCAGCACGGTGCCGGCCTGCCAGATCTGATCGTAGAGCGACACCTCGATTTCGCCGTCCTTCATGTCGGCAGGGACGCCGGCAGCAAGCACGCGACGAGCCTCTTCGCCCGACAGCTTGACCTTATAGTCGCGCAGGCCACGGATGTAGATATCGTCGGCATCCTGCAAGATGCGCACCTTCTCGCGTGTGATGTCGCCCAA
>DFJU01000143.1:0-21405 GCA_002373755.1 Bacteroidales bacterium UBA3663
TGACAGAAATAGAGCGAGTTGTGCAACTCCTGGAGGACGACGAGTTCCGCACCTTGTCGGGCAGCGCGACGGATGTCATCGGCCAAATCCTGCATGTTTTTTGCAACGTCGGCCGTCTTGGCCTGTTGTATGAGAGCTACTTTCATATTTTTGTTTGAATAAAATTTGTCCTGTTGGCCAATGCACTCCGGTCACTCCAGCTCCTTGACGGGGAAGTCGAAGTAGGTGTCCGGGAAGGGTTCGTCGGCCAATGTGAAGTGCCACCACTCGCTGTCGAGTGGCTTGAATCCGTGGCGCAGCATGGCCTGGCGCAATGTCATACGGTTGGCGAACTGCTGCGGCGTGATGGAGCGTCCGGCGGGGCTGATTGAGGCATTGGCCAATGAGAATCCGCCCGTCAATGGGTCGCCGCAGAAGTCGGGATGGCTCTCGGGGCCGAACCAGTCGAACGTGCCGCCCATGTCGAGTTCCTTCTCGGTCGCCATGTCGAAGAGCGTCAGGTCGATGGTCGAGCCGCGTGTGTGTCCGCTGCGTTCGTAGATGTATTCCTGTTCGAAGAGGACGCTCTTGTCGAGATCGGGGTAGAAGTAGGCCTTCATCGCGGTGTCGGAGACATCGGCCGCCCAACGCACGAAATGGTTCACTGCCGTCTGTGGCCGATAGGCATCGTAAACCTTCAGCCGATAGCCCAAGGCCATCACGTCGTCGCTCACAGCACGCAGGCTGTCGGCTGCCCGACGGGTGAGCAGTGCGGTGGGCTGTTCGTAGCCGTCGATGCGCGTGCCTACGAAATTGTAGGTGCCGAAATAGCGGATTTCCAGGATGGCATCGGGCACGACATCGGTCAGGTTGACAAACTCGCGGGTGTCCAGGGTGGGAGCCGGTTCGGCGTTGCTGTCTCTGCTCCCGCACGAAACGCACATGCTGCCGATGGTCAGCGCGGCGGCAATCAGTTGTAGTTTGATGTGTTTCATAATTATAAAGTATTAGATGATATGTTTACGCAATCTGGATGTCGTGGAAGAACAGCGTCGGGAAGCGTCCGTCAGGCAGATTTTCAACATCGTTGCAGACGTGCGACAGGCTGTTCCAGAAGTCGAGCATATTGCCCGTCAGATTCACTCCGGCCACACCGCGCACATGTTCGCCGTTACGGTAGAGCTGTCCCTCGATGCCGAACGAGAAATCGCCCGTCACGTCGTTGCTGTTGCCGCCCAGGAAGCCCGTGATGAGAATGACATCGGCCAATGAATCAAGCACTTGCTGGCGCGATTGTGTGCCGGGTTCGATGCAGAGCACGTTCGGGCCGGAGATGTGCGGCGTCATGTGCATCTTGTTGCCGAGATAGGTGCCGATGAACCATTCGCAGAGGTGACCCTGACGGATGATTGGCGTAAATCGCGTAGCCACGCCCTCGAAGTCGAACAGACAGGCCGAAAACGAGCCTTTGCGCTGCGGTTCGTCGTTGATTGTGAGCAGGGGAGAGGTGATTTTTTCGCCCAGATGGAACCGTTCGAGGAAGGAGCGGTGGGCATGGAGCGCACCGTCCTGCATGGCCGACAGCATCGGGTTGAGCAACTTCATCAGACAGGTCGGTTCGATGGCGATGTCATATCGTCCAGCCTTGACCGAGGTGGCTCCGATGCGCTGTTGGGCTGCGTTCAATGCCTTTTGGCCGAGGTCGCCGATGAGCGGTTGCAGGTCTTCAAGACTGACGGCATATTGCATCCAGCTGTCGGACGGACGGCTGTCGCCCTTGTCGCGCATACTGGCCGTGCTGTAGGCCACCGAATTGCTCGCCAACAAAAGTCCGCGAAAGTCCTGACTGTCAACGATGTACTGCCATCCGCCGCGACTGGCCAGATAGGTCGAAAGGTGGATGAGACGGCTGTCTTGTCCGATAATCGGTCGCGCCACCTGACAGGCCATCTGCACGGCATCGATGTCAGGATTATTTGGCTTATAGCTCTGCAAATCAAGTATTTCGCGTTCATTCTGCGCCAGATTTTCAGCGCGATAGTAGCGCGAAGGGTCGGGCAGGGTGCGGTCGGCATCGGGCGTGAGCAGACGTGTGCAGGCAATGCCGTTGCGGATTAGGTTGGTCAGCTCGCCCTTTTCCAGCCGGTTGGTGCTGCACGTGCCGTATCGGCCATCGACAAAAAGGCGGAAGACGAGCCCGCAGCTGCTGCTCTGTTGCAGGGTCGATACGTCGGTATCCTCACACTGGACGGTCAGATTGTCTATGCACGAAAGTTCGACGCGGGCATTCTGCGCACCCAGACGCAAGGACTCGCGTAGCGCCCAATCGGCGATTTCAATTTTATCTTCGCTGTAAAACATACTTCTTTTAAAGGGGAGTTAAAAGGGAGTAAAAGAGTAATAAAAAGGGAGTAAAAAAAACGTTTGCTCCGGCTGCCAACTCTTAAATCCTACATCTTATTTCTTCACTCTAAAAAGGTGGTTAAAGAGTAATAAAAAGGGAGTAAAAAAGACGTTTGCTCCGGCTGACAACTCTTAATTCTTACTTCATATTTCTTCACTCAAAAGTGTATTCGTCTCACGCCCTCGGGAGGGTCGAGGTGGGGCTCTTTTTTATCCTACGGTCAACTTCTCGACCAGAACGCTCGGCATTCCGCACGAGACGGGGCAGCTCTGTCCCTCCTTGCCGCACACCCACGAGAGCGGTTCGAGGCGCGGATTGTTGGCCACAGCGCGGATGTCGGCCAATGTCTGCGGACCGTTGCCGATGATGTTCACGTCCTTGACGGGCTGCGTCAGATGTCCATTTTCGATGAGGTAGCCGGCCTTGACGAAGAACGAGTAGTCGCCCGCGCCGATCTGCACCTGTCCGTTGGTGAAGTCGGTCACGAAGATGCCGCTCTTGACCTCGGCGATGATGTCGGCTTCGGTGCATTGGCCGCCACGCATATAGGTGCTGCGCATACGGGGCAGGGGCATCGAACGGAAATTTTCGCGTCGGCCGTTGCCTGTCGGCTCGATGTTGAAGTGACGCGCCGAAATGCGGTCGTGCAGGAACGAGGTGAGCACGCCGTCGGTGACGATTTCGGTGCATTGGCCGGGAACGCCCTCGTCATCGAAGTGGATGGAGCCGCGCGAGTCGGGCAGAAGGCCGTCATCGACCACCGTGATGGCTGAATCACAGATTTTCTTGCCCAGACTGTCGGTGAAAATTGACTCGCCGCGACGGATGAAATCGGCCTCAAAAGCGTGTCCGATGGCTTCGTGCAGCAGGATTCCGCTCGCTCCGGCACCCATCACGACGGGCATCTCGCCGCCCTTGGGCTGTGTGGCTTCAAGAGCGAAGTGCAGTTTCTGCAACGCGCTGTTGATGAGCTCCTTGCATAGTTTTTCGTCGAGCATTTCCAGGCCACGGCGGTAGCATCGGCTGCTGCCGGCACTTTCGGTCTGTCCCTCGTGGCGGATGACGGCGTTGACTGTCACGTCGGTCATTGGCCGTTCCTCCTCACACACCGTCCCCAGACTGTTCACGATGGCCACGCGCTTCACGCGGTTGCGCGCCACGGCACTCACGTTTACGATACGGGCATCGGCCGAAAGCAACATTTCGCGCATCCCGTGCAGGTATTGGACGATGTGGGCGATGCTGCTGCCGTCGGGCTGGAAGGCGAGGCCGTGATTTGTGTATATGGCCGATGGCATTGGCCCCGAAAACTGGCGGAAAGCCCCTGCGACGGATACGTTTTGGGCACTTTGGCCGATTTTCGCTGCCTGACGGACGGCCTGCATGAGGCTCTCGGGCGTAATCTGCTCGGTGTAGGCATAGCCGGTCTTTTCGCCCACGATGACGCGCACGCCTGCGCCGAAGTCGATGTTCTGCGAAGCGCGGTTTTCGCCCGTCGGAATGAGGGTGACTTGGGTGGCCGAGCTGTGTTCGAGGTAGATATCCACGTAGTCGGCCCCGAGGCTCATGCCTTCATTGAGAACTTTTTGAAGATCTGCTTCCGCGATCTGGAAGTATTGCATAGCTTTTCAAGTTTGTCATAATCAAGTTTCAGGTCGCGCACGAGGATGTGCTGTCCGGCCTCTTTGCCTGCGGTGCGCATCTCGACGATGGCCTGCCACTCGCGGTCGAAGATTTTAGTGTAGTCGAAGCGGAAATCGCTGCTGCCGTGCAGGTCGGCATCCTCAAACAGCTGTCCGATGGTATATTCGCCCACAGGCTTGCCCGGCGTCCAGATGTGTTCTTGGCCGATGCCGTTGCTGTCAATCGTCTCGTTGATGACCTCCACGTCGCGCAGGTGGCTGATGATGTTGGCCGACAGCTTCGACGGCAGATGCAGGATGACCGAAATCTCCTCGGCCGTGAACTTGCGGTTGGGGAACTCGCTGTAAATCAGACCGCTCACCACCACGCAAAGGAAGTCGTAGTAGCGCCGCGAGATGTTCTGCGTGTCCTTCTCGAACTCGAAGTTGCGCATATTCTGCGCCGCGAACGACAGTTCAGCTCCGTACAGACAAATCACCCACGACATCTGCAACCACAGGAGCAGCAACGGCAGCGCGGCGAACGAACCGTAGATGGCGCTGTATTTCGACACCCAGATCTGTCCGTTCAGGTAGATGTTCTGGAAGATGATGAAGCCCACACCGGCCACCGCGCCCGCAATCAGCGCATTGGTGAACTTCACCTTAGCGTTCGGGATGACGATGTAGATGAATGTAAATACTATGATAATCAACAGGATAGGAATCCACTTGAAGACCCATCGCAGCGTGTCGGACAGGAATCCCTCCAGATATTCGCTGTTCACAATCGTGTGGGACGCAATCTGTAGGCCGCACACCAGAAAAATCAGGATAGGGATGACAATCATGATGCTCAGATAGTCGGTCACCTTGCGCACCGTGCTGCGCCCCTCCTTCTGCTGCCAAATCTGGTTGAAGACAGCCTCGATGTTGCCAATCAGGCTGTAGATGACCCAGAGCAGCATCACAATACCGATGCCCATGATGACACCCGTCTTGGAGTGCTCCAGATAGCTGTTGGCGAACGAGAAGATGTAGTGTATCGTCCCATCGCTCGTTGCGGCTGTGCCATTGGCCAATGTCTGTTCAAGCGTGTCCTGCACGTTGAAGCCCTTGGCTATGCCCAGAATCAGCGCAAAGAGCGGCACGATGGAGAGCAGGGTGTAGTAGGTCAGGGCCGATGCCTTTTCCATCATGCGGTCGCTCACGAAGAAGCGCACGCTCAGGAACAGCGCCTTCACCACGCTGATGAGGTAGCGCAGTGTGCCCGACACGTTGTCGGCCGTCATCCGCCACACGTCGTAGGTGAGGAAGCGGACAGCCAGTTTGAATAAGGTAATGGGATTTCGTGCCATAAGTGAAATTTTCAGAAATCAATTATACTATTTGTGCATTTCCAGAAATTTATATCCATTGAAATGGACAAGGTGTTCAGGTGCATCGGCTATCCAGACTTCTGTTTCCCAAGCAATGTCTTTCGCTTTTTGCCTGAAGACATTCTTGTTTTCAAATGCTGTGAAGAAAACAATATTTGCAGTACATTTGGACTTTTCCAACTTTCGTTTCACTTTTCGTACTCTAATTTCACTCCATTCTCCAGTTGAATGATATGCCTCGATAAGATATAACAAATTCTTCTCTCTGCTATATGCAACAACATCTGGAAGTTCTTCATGTTCAAGAGGGAAGAAACACAATGATTCGAGAGCTTCTTTTTCAAGATGAAGATATTTATCTTTTGTATCTCCAACATATAGGACTTCTGCACCAAAGCCAAAGATTGGCAAGAACACTTCAATTATTGCTTTCTGCAATTCATTATGTTCTCCGAACGAAAGGTTTATTTTTTTCCCGTCAGGTAAGGTTACAGGCACCTTTATTAAATCTCGTATCCTTTCCAGTTCTTCCTTCAAGGAAATGGTCTTTTGAATGTAACACTCCAAGGCATTTGTCCAATTTGCTGTTTTATATTGGTGAATGAGATTGGCAAATGCCGGACTCAACGCATAACCTCTTGATGGATTATTAGTTGCCTGTTCTTCTTGAGATGATGAATTTAGGACGATTCCAGCTTCAACAGGCAGTTTTAAATCCTGCCTGCGAATGTCATCATACGATGCGTCTGCAATCTTTTCTCCATAATTGGCATTTTCAAATGCAATAATATCCCTTGAACGAGAAAAGTCACCAATCTCGGAGGATACAGCCTCTTGAAAAGAATGCTTTATCTTGCCTACAGCCATACATGCTTTTGCCATTCGTTCCAGTTTTCGGTCTGAATTGTCAACGGGAACGCCGACTGCCTTTAGAATGTCAAGCATAGCGAATACCAGTTTTTCAACTGATTTCGGTGTGGTTTTCAATAATTTAATCTGCATATGCAAACAAATCTTGTGATATCATATTGTTAATAATTTCCTGCGGAGGCATCTGCTCCATATGGTAAGTCTGCTGTACTTGAAGAGCCAACTTATAGGCCAATAACGGAGGAACGGCATTGCCAATCTGATAGAAACGCTTTGTTTCATTGCCAGCGAAATCGAACCAATCTGGAAAACTCTGTAGTCGTGCGGCCTCCCGGTCAGTAATCCTCCTTCTACGACCGTCTGCCAAACGAACTCTCTGCATGTCGCTGGTTGCACCTGCCAGATTGCGGCATGTTATTGTTCTCGCGGGCTTGTTTGGATACAAGTCTCTGGGATTCACACAATGTGACTTTTGTTCATATATCGCGATATACTCATCTTGTCGGCGAGTCAGTATTTTGTCCTCTGGATTCGGACTAAGCATCGTATCTCCAATCGCTTCTTCTACTGTCGTCTTGCGTCGCTCCACAGCAGGATAACGGAAAATAGCTCTATGTCCAACACAAATCAAACGTTCGCGATTTTGAGGTACACCGTAATTCACTGCGTTAAGGACACGATACTCAACAATGTATCCGAGTTTCTGCAATTCTCCTACAATCAAGTCGAGATACCACTTGTGACGTCCTAGGATATTGGCCACATTTTCGAAAAGAAAGACTCTCGGCTGAAGCCTTTTGACAGCATCGATGAAAATAGGGAATCCATCTCTGGCATCCTTCATTCCCATCTGGTTTCCGAATCTGCTGAACGGCTGACAAGGTGGGCCTCCAATTACGATGTCAATCTTTTCGGCATCTGGATAGTCAAAACCGATAGTCAGGATTTGGTTATGACATTCTCCTATGAGGTTGCGGTTATAGGAATTTGACGCAGCTTCAACCATTTCATAGCCAATGGTTCTGAAGCCTACAGCCTCAAAGCCGAGAGACAGGCCGCCACAACCAGCGAATAGGTCAAGCACGACAGCCTCTTCCCGAATCTCAGGAGTAAGCAGTTGGTCTATGTAGTTACTATATTCTGTCATGTTTATTTTATACTGTCGGACAAGACAATTCGGAAATTATCAAATCTATTTTCTCTCTGATTCCAAGAAATTCTGAATATCAAGAGATTATAATTTTCTCGATTCTCAAATTATAGATTTTAGACATTCCCATTACTGTTTGTCTCGAGATTGCTTCGACATTGTTCCACTATTTCAAATATCTTTTTACTTTTCCATCTCGATTCTTGTCTGGCCGATGAGTTTGCCGTCGGCATAGACTTCAAAAGTGTATTTGCCAGGGTCGAGCGTCTCGTTGCGCGTCCAGAACATCGTTACGGAATGTTCGTCGCCGGTATATTCGATGTTCTTGCGCATCGAGAAGCCGATTTGCGCACCGTCGTAGTCGAATGTGCCCGACTTGGCATTGGTCAGAAGCTCCTCGTTCGGCTTCAGGATGCGCACGTAGATTGTCTTTTCGCCGGTTTCGGCCGTGACATTGGCTCCGACAATGAAATCGACCACAAACTGCGTCGTCGATTTGAGCGATGAGGTCTTTTTCCCGCGTTTGTTGTGAGCCTCGGCCTTGAGGTTTGTGGCCGACAGGTGCGATGCAATGTCCACTTTTTCAGCCAATTGCTTGTTCTCCTGCTTGAGGTTGGCGTTGGCATTGTTCACCTTGGTCATCTGTTGGCGCACCTCCTTGTTTTCGGCCATCAGCTGCTCGTTGATGGTGTTGAGGCTGTCCACCTGAGCCACGTAGTAGCGCAACACGCTGCGCACGGTGGCCAGTTCCTTCTTGAGCGATGCAATCTTGCGGGCATCCTCGGCCTTGGTCTGCTTCAGTTCCTCGACCAGACGCTGGATCTTGATGCGCTGGTCTTCGAGTTTCTGTTCCAGCGAGTCGTTGTTGATTTCGAGCCTGTAGCCCTCATATTGGATGGCCAGTTGGGTGTATTCGTCGGCCAATTGCTCTTTCTCCAGAGCGTATTGTTCGGATAGGAAATTGACGGTGTCTGTCTGGTGCCACAGGGCGATGCCCAAACCGATGACTGCGGCCACCAAAACGCCGCCCACGGTGCTTAAAACGATAGTTGTCCTTTTGTTCATATTATAAATATAGTCCAATAATTGGCCGCGAAGATACATAAAAAATGGGAGAATGACACAAAACAGAATATATAATTTGGCCATTCCTTAATTTATGATTTTTTTTGTTTGGAGATAACTATAAATCTCAGTACCTTTGCCGATGAAAAAGACTACTGGTTTTATGCTGAAAAAAACATTGTTCATTGCGCTGAACCTCCTGATCATGTTGCTTATCGTGTTGGGCGTCACTCTTTGGTGGTTGCCCAACTGGTTGAATGACCAAACCGGCCACGGCCAAAGCGTTGTCGTGCCCGACGTTGTAGGGCTCACTGCGGCCGATGCCATTGCCAAACTCGACAGTGCCGGTGTGCGGCCGATGGTCATCGACACCATCTACAGCAACGACGGCCGCCAGCCGGGAGAAGTCATCGACCAGCTGCCCGAGGGCAATCTGCCGGTCAAGCCGAACCGCATCGTCTATCTCACCATCAATGCCTTCGACGTGCAGAAAGTGGTGTTCCCCGACGTCATCCAGTGCTCCACACGCCAGGCACAGTCGCAGTTGCGCCAGCTCGGATTTGTGGCCGACAGCGTCATCTACGAATCGTACGAATTCGACGACCTTGTGCTCGATGTGACAACGCTTTCCAGCCGCAAGAAACTGGTTGTGGGCGAGGCATATCCCATACAGACTCGCGTAGTGCTCCATGTGGGCAGCACGACCATCGACGTCAACGCGCAGCACGACGATGCCGAAAACCTCTTCAAGTGATTTATGGCCGACGAACTTTTTGAACATTTCCGTTTTGTGGCCGATAAGGGGCAGGGCCTCGTCCGTGTGGACAAGTTTCTGGTGGACCGCATCGTCGGCACGTCGCGCAACCGCATCCAGCGTGCAGCCGAGGGCGGTTTCATTCTGGTGAACGGCCGGCCGGAGAAGGTCAGCTACAAGGTGAAGCCACTCGACGTCGTGCAGGTGATGATGGACCGTCCGCGCCATTCGACCGAAATCGTGCCCGAAGATATCCCATTGGACATAATCTACGAAGACGATGACCTGCTCGTGGTCAACAAACCGGCCGGAATGGTCGTCCATCCGGGTCACGGCAACTACACCGGCACGCTGGTCAATGCCCTGGCGCACCACCTCTTGAGCGAAGGCATAGAAATGGACCTCGGCGCATCGGCCAACGACACGGACGACGATGGGGAAGAGGCATCGGACACACCCTCGTTCCAACAACGCTGCGGCCTCGTGCACCGAATTGACAAGGAGACGTCGGGCCTGCTCGTCATCGCCAAGAATGAGGAAGCCGGCACAAGCCTGAGCCGCCAGTTCTTCCACAAGACGACGCGCCGCCTCTACACCGCACTCGTCTGGGGGCACGTCGAGGCCGATGAAGGGGTCATCGAGGGCAACATTGGCCGTAATAAGCGCGACCGCATCCTGATGGATTTCTATCCCGCCGGAAGCGACGAGGGCAAGCCGGCCGTGACGCACTACCGCGTGCTGCAGCGCCTGGGCTACGTGACTCTGGTGGAGTGTCGGCTGGAGACGGGACGCACGCATCAGATCCGCGTCCACATGAAGCACATCGGCCACACGCTCTTCAACGACAAGACCTACGGCGGCGATCAGATTCTGAAGGGTACGACCTTCAGCCGCTACACGCAGTTCGTCAAGCGGTGCTTCGAGGTCTGTCCGCGACAGGCACTGCACGCACGGACACTCGGTTTCCGCCATCCGCGCACGGGCGAGGAGATGGACTTTGAGGCTCCGCTGCCGCCCGACATGACCCAATTGGTTGAACTTTGGAACGATTATATTTCACACAGAGAATGAAAAAGAAAATTGCAATTGTGGCAGGCGGCGATTCGTCGGAACACGTCGTTTCGCTGCGCAGCGCCCAGGGTATCTGGAGCTTTCTGAACCACGACAAATATGACGTCGCAATCATCGTAATGAAAGGCCGCGACTGGCACATGGTCGATTACGACGGCACAAACTACCACACGGACCGCACCTGGCCGGTCAACCTGAACGATTTTTCGGTCGATAAGGACGGCCAACGCCTCACGTTCGACTTCGCCTATATCATCATCCACGGCACGCCCGGCGAGAACGGCCTCGTGCAGGGCTATTTCGACCTCATCGGTATGCCATACAGCTGTTGTGGTGTATTGGCCGCAGCCCTGACCTGCTCGAAGTATTTCTGCAACAAGTATCTGAGCACGATGGGAATACCCGTGGCCAAGAGCATCCTGCTGCAAAAGGACGAAGAGATCGAAACTCGCGTAGCGGTGGAGCAACTCGGATTGCCGATGTTCGTCAAGCCCAATTCCGGCGGTTCAAGCTATGCCACGACGAAGGTCAAGACGGCCAACCAGTTGCAGAAGGCCATCGCCGATGCAAAGGCCGAATCGACCGGCGAGGTCATCATCGAGAGCTTCATGCAGGGCACCGAAATCACCTGCGGATGCTACACTTCACGCGACGGCCTGCGCGCCCTGCCCATCACTGAGGTCTGCCCGAAGGACGAGTTTTTCGACCTCGATGCCAAATACAACGGCGCGGTCGAGGAAATCACTCCGGCGCGCATCTCGGCCGAACTCACGGCTCAGGTGCAGGAGACCACGAAGCGCATCTACCGCTACGTGGGTGCGAAGGGCATCATCCGTGTCGATTACATCATCATCGACGGCGTTCCGCACCTGCTCGAAGTGAACACCACGCCGGGCATGACTGCCACCTCGTTCATCCCGCAGGAGGTCCGCGCCGCCGGATTGGACATCGCCGATGTGATGGATGACGTAATCAACGCATCAATGCGTTGATTCAAATTACGAATTACGAATTACAAATTACGCGATGGCAGGTGGGTTGGACACGACACAAAGAATCCGTGAAAATCCGTTGAATCCGCGTCATCAGCGTTCTAAAATTTGATTCATTATGGAAAACAACCATCCAGAATTTGAAGAGATCAGAGCCTTCTACGACGAGGACGTGCCGGAAAAACTCTGGCCGTTGGTCGATGAGCCAGCCATCGAACCCTTCGTAAAGGCTGCCATGCCCGATCTGAACATGGAACAGTTCCGCAAGCAGATCAAGTCGTTGCATACAATCAAGGAATTCCAGTCGCAGGTTGTGGCCAAGATGGTGCTCGGCATCGCCCAAAAGACGACCGACCGTCTGGAACTTAAGGGCTTGGACAACCTGACGCCCGGACGTGCGTCATTGTTCGTCACCAACCACCGCGACATCGTACTCGATTCGGCATTCCTCAACTCGCTGTTGAGTGTCAACGGCAAGGAAACGGCCGAGATTGCCATTGGCGACAATCTTTTTGCCTATCCGTGGATCAAGGATTTAGTGCGCCTGAACCGCTCGTTCATAGTGATGCGCAGCGTGCCTGTGCGTCAGATGCTTGAAGTGTCGAAACGCCTCTCCAGCTATATCCACTACACGATTCAGGAGAAGAAGGTCTCGGTATGGATTGCCCAGCGAGAGGGCAGGAGCAAGGACAGCAGCGACAAGACACAGGCATCGGTCATCAAGATGCTCGCCATGGGCGGCGAAAGCCGTGACCTCATCCAGAACATCCGCTCGCTGAACGTGCAGCCGGTGGCCTTGAGCTACGAATACGATCCGTGCGACTACCTCAAGGCGCAGGAATTCCAGCTGAAACGCGACAATCCGGATTGGAAAAAGTCGAAGGAGGACGATGTTCTGAGCATGGTGACCGGCATCCAAGGCTACAAAGGTCGCGTAGTGTTCACCATCTGCCCGGAAATCAACGGAACGTTCGATACCTATCCGTGGATTGACGACCGCAACGCCCAGGTGAACTGCGTGTGCGAGACCATCGACCACGCGCTGCATTCGCACATGGTGCTCTATCCGGTCAACTACGTGGCCTACAACCTCCGTTTCGGCACTGACAAGTATGCCGACCGCTATTCGAAGGACGAGGAGGATAAAGTGCTGTCGTATCTGAACGGCCAATTGGCCAAAATCCAGATTCCGAACCGCGACGAGGATTTCCTCTGGAACTGCCTCCTCACGATGTACAGCAATCCGGTGGTCAACTACGAGAATGTGAAATTTTAATATAAGGTTTTGAGGTTATAAGGTCGCTACGCTAGTTAGGTTGTAAGGTTGATAACCTATGCAGATCCACAAGGACACTTGAATTGCCGAAGCCAAACGACCTCAAAACCTTATAACCTCACAACCTCATAACCTAAAAGATTATGGACGAAAAAATTGTAAACCAACTGATTGACGAGCTTATCAAGCTCTCATTCGCCGAAGATATTGGCGACGGCGATCATACCACACTGTCGTGCATTCCGGCCGATGCCATCGGCAAACAGAAACTTCTGGTCAAGGAGGAGGGAATCCTGGCCGGCGTTGACATCGCCCGTCGCGTGTTCAAGGCATTCGACCCCGAACTCCAGATGGAGGTCTTCATCGAGGACGGCGCACACGTCAAGCCCGGCGACATCGCCTTCATCGTGACCGGCAAGGAGCAGAGCCTCTTACAAACCGAGCGCCTCATGCTCAACATCATGCAGCGTATGTCGGGCATCGCCACCATGACGGCCAAGTACGTCAAGGCATTGGAGGGCACGAAGACCCGCGTATTGGACACCCGCAAGACCACACCAGGTATGCGCATTCTCGAGAAGATGGCAGTCAAGATTGGCGGCGGCTGCAACCATCGCATCGGCCTCTTCGACATGGTCTTGCTCAAGGACAACCACGTTGATTTCGCCGGTGGCATCCACAACGCCATCAAGCGCGCTAAGGACTATTGCAAGGCCAAGGGCAAGAACCTGAAGATTGAGGTCGAGGTGCGCAACTTCGATGAACTCAATCAGGCTTTGGCCGAGGGCGTTGACCGCATCATGTTCGACAACTTCACGCCCGAAGATACCCGCAAGGCAGTCGAAATCGTTGGCGGACGTTGCGAAACCGAATCATCAGGCGGCATCACCTACGACACAATGCTGCCATACGCTCAGGCAGGCGTCGATTTCATCTCGTTCGGCGCATTGACCCACAGCGTGAAGGGCCTTGACCTGAGCTTCAAGGCAGTGAAGTAAAAGCCCCGATGGGCTAAGATTACATGACAAAAAGACGACGGCATTTCTCGCAAATTGGGAAATGCCGTCGTTGTCCTTAATTCTTATTCATCAAATTCACCCACCAACAATGAACCTCAACTTCTTGATGCGGAACAGCAGGTCGGACAATATCAAGCCCGTCACAACCACGCCAGAAACGATGCAAAGGTAGTGAATAGGGCCGATGCCCGACAGCTCGTCGCGGAACATGCTGATCGTCATTATCAAGATGGGGTAGTGCATGAGGTAGTAAACCATTGAATTGCGGCCGATGTAGGTGACGAGGGGAATCGGACGGTCGAGCCATCGCTTGAAAATGCAATTAAAAACGACACAGCCGGCCATGCCATACACAATGCCCAATGGAAAAAAATTGCTACCAGCATTGTTGGTTCGGAAATCAATTCTTGAATCGACTATAAAACGCAACATCTCGACCGCAATTGCAAAAAAAATCCATAACTTGCTGAATTGCTTTTCTTTAATAGAAAATCCCAAACTGTAAACAGCCAAGCCGTGACACATTGTACCAATATAAAATGGGATGTAAAATGATGTCTGCTGTTCAATGCGCATCTTTTCCAACCACCACAGCATGCACGACAAAACAGCAAACACAATGGTGATTACATATGGCTTCACCTTCGGGCATAAAGCGTTGAAAATCAATCGAACTACAAAAAGTGTCAACAAAAACCACGATGCTCCAGTTGACCAGAAAATGCTCGTAGTCAGAAACGTATGTATTTCATATTTATAGAAAACAGGCCGAGTTACATCAATGCCTTCGTAGTGGTATCGAACAACGTCGAGCACAAATCCGATCACAAGAAAAATGACGTAGGGCACAAACAACCGTTTCACTGATTTCAACGTGATTTCTGACATGCTTTGCAACCGATGCATCATGCCGCCTTTGAAGAAAAACCACGACATGAAACACGAAAAAATAGCCTTGGTTATCTGCACCCAACATGGATTATATTGTCCAGCAATGTGAACAATGAAGATCATATAGAGCAGCATTAAACCGCATAAATTGTCAAGATAGAAGGTGCGTTGTTTCATTTTGCTTATTTTATTGGATTGGATGGATTCTCAAATATAGCAACTTTACATAATCCCAATTATATGCAATCGCCGACATTGTCAATGAGAGCGGCAAAAATGGCATCTTTACGGAGCAAATCTGCATCGCCCATCAAAATCTGAAGTTCTCTGGCACGGGTCAGCGCAACATTCAATTTGCGGTCGATGATTCGGTCATTCTCAACGAAACGGTTGTTCGTCAGGAAATCCAACTGATACGGCCGACTCACCGTGAATCCGAAGATGATGATGTCTCGTTGGCTGCCTTGGAACCGTTCGACGGTATCGATGGAAATTTGTGGCAACTCGCTGATATTGAATTGTTCAAGTTCTTTGCGGATGGTTGAAATCTGATGTCTGTACGGCACTATTACACCGACTGTTTCTGCCGGATTGAACGTCAGGTGATTCTCGTCGAACAACAGCCAGACGGCATGAACCAGTTGGGCAATCTGTGTCGCTTCCTGTTGATTCACTTTGTCCGATGTTGCCACACCGAGTTCCCGCTCTTTTTTGACATTTATAAAGGAAATACGTCGCGTAGTAAGCAAGCGCGACCATTTGTCTTGCCGTTTTGTGCGATATGGGATTGCGCGTTGCTGGTGTGCTAACGGAATTTCGCGTAGCATATCGCTGTAGAATGCATGATTGGCGAAGGCGGCCACATCGTGGTGCATCCGTCCTTGTGCCGACAGCGTGTAGATCAACGGCGAAGCGGCCGATGTGATGTCTGAATTGCCGCAATTCGTGCGTATAAGCCGTTCAAACAGCGATTGCCGACAATTTTGCAGCCCGATTTCGCGTAGCAGCGGTTCATGTACTTCCGATTCGCGTTCGGTCTGCGTCACCACTGCAGGAAGCTGTTTGTGGTCGCCAATCATGACGAACTTGCGAATTGCGTCGCGGCCGTCAACTTTTGCACTCAAAATGGCCAAAAGCTGCGGTTCAAGTATCTGCGAAGCCTCATCGACGATGCAGAGTTCGAACTGTTTGAGGTTGAAAAGGCAACTTCCGCCAGTCACTGCGGCGGTCGTTCCAACCACAATCCGGCAGCTTTCAATCATCTGACGAATCTCTTGCTCGTTGCGGCATTGTTGGCAACGTTCGACCAAAAGTCGGCTCCGATACTCCTCCGCGCACGACAGATGCGAACCAATGCGCAGGTATGGGATCTCCATTTTCTGCAGTTTTGAGCAGATTTCATCGACGGCGCGGTTGGTGTACGACACTAGCAGGATGTTGCCCGATGCCGAGTCGTCGGACGCACCTTTTTTGCTGGAAATCAACGTCTCGCGCAAAATATTGACCAATCCACACGATGTCTTACCTGTGCCTGGCGGACCAATCAGCAGGAAGTAGTCTTGCGCCTGTTTCGCCTTGAGTACCAATTCGTTGAACGTGCCATAGTCACCCTGCAACTTCAATGAGCGGTCGATGCGGGGATCTCGTTGGCCAAGCAAAAGGGCGCGGCGGTCGGGCGTTGCTTCGAGAAAACTGGACAAACTGCGATATGTGTCGGTAAACGAAGACTCCATAAAGTCGTGTTCCACAGCCCAATAGATGTCGCTACGCGGTTTTAGGAGAGCGATTTCACGTTGTGGAGCACGCAATCTGACCATAAGGCCGTCGGAACGGATGGCGGCGATGTTGGCTCGGAAAACCATATCGCGGCGGGCATCCGGGTCACCTCCTGCGGCATAGGCGTAGAGCACCACAATGTCGCCTTTGCGGAAGTTCGGCAGCACTGTTTTATTGTCATCCAACGAAACCGCATCGTCCACATCCGGAGCGCATGAAACGAGCGAAATAGTACGCATATCGTCCTCAATGCCAGCAATTTGCAGATGGTCCATCAAGTTGCCGGCTTCGCGCTTTTCGGCCGATGTGCAGTTCCAAAGTGCTGCGAATCCGCTTGCCTCACGTTGCGAAGTGCCGACTTTTGCCAGAATGTGCTCGCGTGCCTCAAATGTCAACATCCGATAGAAATAGTCTTTTTCGATGGCCGATGCCTTTTGCACGCGGTTCAGGATTCCAGCGATGCGAGGTTTGATATATTGCTCCCAAAATTTATCCGAAATCTTCTCTGTCTTAAGCATTTCCGGTGTGAGACCTTCCAGAATTTCCTTTGCCTCTCCCCTGCTGAGCTGAAGCTGCAAATAGGCTATTTGATTGCGCATTTCCAACGCCTCGTCGAGCACCAATGGCGCTGGAGCCTCTTTGAGCAAACCGCCTTCCGGATAGAGCGAATAGAGCAGGTAGCTGGCGATGTCGTCGTTGCGCAGTTCGCGTCCCAAATCGTCGTGATAGGCATAGTGCAGCATCGCCTGATAGAGCAGCATCTGGATGTAATGTTGCTTTTCGTGCGTGTGGCGATACTCGTCCATCTTGCCCGATTTTTGCTCCATCAGCACGTGTTTGTCCGATTGCAGCAAGTCTATACGACCTTGAATGCCAAGCATTTCGCAATAAAACGACGGTTCCAGGATTACTTTCTGAAGCTTGATTGTACGGTCTTGCGCAAAGACGGTGTGAACGATGTTGCGGATGTTCTGCTGCTGCCGGCGGGCATTTTCGTGGAAATTTTCCCTCTTGTCGGCATCGGCGAAATCGCTACATGCAACGATGGCGAGCGCATTGTCGGCAAAAAAGCGCTTCAGACTTTCGACGTAGGTAGGCAGATGTCCGCTTCCGAATGCGCGCACCTCTTCGTCAAGCATTTGGCCTGCCAGATTACCGAGCAACATTGCACTCGTTTGCGATCTAATTTCAAGTAGATTAAGCAAATAGTTATAAACTGACTTGCCATTTTTGCCGAATCCGCTCACAATCGACGTGATGTCGATCAAGATGTCTGGCTCGAAAATTACCTGTTCGGCGAGCAACAGACCGTCATCCTCCCACGGACGTACCAGATTCAGTTGTGTGCCGACCCGAATCATTGGCCGCAGATAATCCAAATCCCTTGTCTGATGCTCGTTGACAGCATAGTGCCACGGCAGCAAAAAGTCTTCGCCCAATGGCCCAGTGAGAGAAATCCCATTGTCGGAAATGCCGGAAATAAAGCATCGCAACGAATTGGTAATAAGCGATTTCTTTGTCAACTTCGGATAATCGAACTTCAAATATGGGACAAAGAAATCGGGCAATGGTTCGTTGATCAGTTTGGCCAGGAATTCGCACAATGCGCGTACGTCGAGGTCGCAATTGGCGGACAATTCGTCGTCGGTGAGCTGCGACAAATGTGAGCAACGACTTCGGAAAGAACAGATTTGCCGATATGCAGTCGGATGCAACTCCTTGAAACTCAACTCTCTGCAAAGAAAATCAAGACGAGCAAAAGTACCCGAAAACTCAATGGTGAGTTCTCGGGTACTTTGGTTCAATGCGGCCACCAAAATGCGGTATAGCCCTTCATATCTGCTCCGAATCGGCAGTTGCCACTCAATGAGTTCCTGTAAATCGGCAAACAGCTGGTTCATCGGGATTTAGCTTAGATTTTTTTGACTATAACATTGTCATTCATACACTTGGAACATCATCTGGCGCAGGACGGCATCGGCCGTATCCTCACCGACGAGCACAGCGGCCATCTCGCGGCCAAGGTCGAATCCGGCACCGGCGCCGCATCCCGTGATGAAGTGTCCCGAACGAACGCAGGTCTTTTTGACAGGCGTTGCGCCGAGCAGATCCTTCTCGAAGCCAGGGAAGCAGGTCGCCTCCTCCCCTTTCAGTATGCCCATCAGGCCGAATACCATCGGAGCGGCACAGACAGCTGCAAGCCACTTTCCCGATTCGTGGTACGCACGGATGACGTCGGCCACGACCTTACTGTCGCGCAGATTGATCGAACCTGGCATTCCGCCCGGCAGGAACAGCATATCGCCGTCGGTCAAATCGCTATCTTTCAGCAGTTTATCAGCTACGACAGGCGTTCCGTTGCTGGCCGTTACAATGCGTTCGTCCTCAATGGCAACTGTGTTGACCTCAACACGAGCACGGCGCAAGATGTCCAATGGTACAATTGCCTCGGAAATCTCGAAACCTGAGGCAAGCAGAATATAGACTTTCATAATTTTAACGATTGATTATAAATTATTTACGAATCTGACCTTCGCCGATGACCTGATACTTGTAGGTCGTGATTTCGGGCAAAGCCATCGGTCCGCGTGCGTGCAACTTCTGCGTCGAGATGCCGATTTCCGCACCGAAACCGAATTGTGCGCCATCGGTCCACGACGTCGGCAGATTCTGATAGACGCAGGCGGCATCAATAAGGCGCAGGAAACGCTGGCAAGCCTTTTCGTCGCGGCTCACGATGCTCTCGCTGTGATGGCTGGTGTGCGTCTGGACATACTCGACAGCCTCGTCGAACGTATCGACGGTGCGGATGGCCAGTTTATATGCCTGAAATTCCATGCCAAAGTGCTCTGGCTGAGCGTGTTCCAACAAATTTGCAGGGTATTTTCCATCCAAAGCCGCGTAGGCACGTTCGTCGGCATAAATTATGACGCGTTTGGCAGGGTCGTCGGCCGATGCCATAGGCTTGCAGATTTCGGGCAGATCAGACAATCTATCTCGATGAATTACAACGCAATCCAACGCATTGCAGACCGAAATGCGGCGAGTTTTTCCATTGTTCACGATGGCCGATGCCATTGCCACGTCGGCGTCGCGGTCGATGTAGGTGTGGCAGATGCCGGCTCCCGTCTCGATGACAGGCACGCGTGCATTGTTGCGCACATAGTCGATGAGGCGACGGCTGCCGCGCGGGATGACCAGATCGACCTGGCCGACGGCGCAAAGCATCTCGGTCGTGGCCTCATGGTCGTTTGGCAAAAGCGTGCAGAGTGACGTTGGCAAACCATTGGCCGACAAAACATTATGGATTGTATTGACCAACGTGGCATTGCTCTCGGCAGCCTCTTTTCCGCCTTTCAGCAACACGGCACTGCCGGCCTTGAAACAGAGCGAAAAGACGTCGATGGTGACGTTTGGACGTGCCTCGTAGATTACGCCGATCACGCCGAAAGGAACGCTCACCTTGCGGATTTTCATGCCATTCGGACGAACCGATTCGCTCAACGTGCGGTTAAGGGGCGATGGCAAGGCTGCCACATTGCGCGTGTCGGAGGCAATTCCGGCAATGCGTTCGCTGTTCAGCAGCAGTCGGTCATAGCGTGAATCTTCCGGATTCATCTTACTCAAATCCAATGCGTTAGCCGACACAATCTGTTCGCTGTTTGCTTCCAATGCATCGGCCAACTGGCGCAACACTGCATTGATTTGCTCTTCGCTCAAGTCAAGCAGCGCATAACTTGCCTGACGAGCATTTTTCAGTTCATTCTCTATCATTTGAATTGGTTATTTTCGGTTACGTAATCAAATCCTGCATCATGCAGACGGCTCACAAGTTCCTCTTTGTCAAGGTCTTCGCCCGCGCAAAGTTCGTCCAACGAATCATATTGGTCGCGTAGCTTCATGTTCACCATGCTGAGAAGCATAAATGGGTCTTTTATCATAATTTCGTAAAATTTAGCGAGTTGAAAAGAAATTTTCCGGCCATTCGGACGGCTCAAAAGTACGGATTTATTTGGATTTCCTGTCCGATGGTGGTCAATGGGCCATGTCCGGGATAGACAGTCGTGTCGGGCGGCAACGACATCAATTTGCAACGTATGCCATCGACCAGAGCTTCGCCGTCGCACCCGAATGATGGGCCGAAATCCGAGCGGCCGATGCTGCCATAGAAGAGCACATCGCCCGAAAAGAGCATTTTCTCGTTGGGCAGATAGAAGCAGAGGCCGTGATTGCTGTGTCCGGGAATATCGTACACACAGATGTCTGAATCGCCGATTTTCAGACGGTCGCCCTCGTTCAGATTGTGCGTGATTGGCGCGATTTTCGACGGAATCGGCACTCCGAACAGTCGGCTTTGCTGCTCCGCGTCGGGCAGGCGTTCAGCATCGTCAACCGGTCCGCAAATCGGCACGGCATAGGCATCGGCCAAGAAGCCGGTTCCCATCACATGGTCAATGTGGCAATGTGTGAGCAGGACGCGCTCCAAAGTCATCTTTTCGTGGTCGATATAGTCCGTCACAGACTTCAATTCAAATGCGTTGCTGATGCCCGGATCGATGATGACACAACGGCGCGTCATCTCGTCGGACAAGATGTAGCAATTTTCTTGAAACGCATTGAAAATGAATTGCTTTACTTTCATTTGAACGGTGTATAGACAACAAATTTTTCTTCGAAATAGGCATCGGCCAACCAGCGCGTGACAGGTTCCAGCCGTGTGCCGCGACAGATGGCAGGCTTCAGCTCATCGGCCAAGTCGCCGCCCTTCAGACAAATCAAGCCGCGGTCGGTGCATCGGCGAACCAGTTTCAAGAGGTCGGGCAAGTTCATCACGGCACGCGAGACTGCGTAGTCGAAACGCTCCTTAACTTCCTCAATGCCAGCGTGTCGCGTAGTGACATTCTTGAGTCCGATGGCATCGGCCACAGCCTGCGCCACCTTGACTTTCTTGCCGATGCGGTCAACGAGCAGGAACTGCACTTCGGGGTACATTATCGCCAGCGGGATACCTGGGAAACCGCCTCCGCAGCCGACGTCCACTACGCGGGTTCCGGCCGACCATCCGCCCAGCTCATCGTCCACGAAATGGGCTATGGCCAACGAATGTTGCACGTGATGAAGCTCGATTTGGTCGATGTCTTTGCGCGAGATGACGTT
>DFJU01000143.1:21454-23949 GCA_002373755.1 Bacteroidales bacterium UBA3663
TGCGCGAGATGACGTTGATCTTGGCGTTCCAGTCGGCATAAAGCGCGGGCAGTGCCGCAAATTGCTGTTTCTGCTCCTCCGTAAGTTGTTTCATTTTTATAAAAATTGGGCTCTCGCCCGCATGAGTGATAAAAAAGCCTAAAAGTTGCCGCAAAGATAGAAACTTTCGGCAGATTTGGGGTATCTTTGCCGCCAAATTTTGGATATATGTTGAAGAAAATCACATTCGTGGTTGCGCTGGGCTTGGCTTCCCTGTCCGACCTCATTGTCGCGCAGACCTATGACGAACTGGTGGCCAAAAGCTGCGATTTTGTCGAAACCGACAGCATTGCACAGGCCGAAGAATGCCTCAAACAGGCCATGCGCCTCGAACCTGCCAACCCTCGTAACGGGCTGCTTTTCCAGAACTTGGGCACCCTGCAACGCCAGCTCGGCAAGTTGGGCGAGGCCGAAATGAGCTACAGCTGCGCCGTAGCACTTCTGTCTGACGAAATGCCAAGCGTACGCGCAAACCGTGCGCAACTCTACGCCGAAATGTCGCGCTACGCGGATGCAATCGAAGACTATACCGTCATCCTGCAACGCGAACCACAAAACGAGACATGGCTCTACGAACGCGCCCTCTGCCGGCTGATGGCGGGCGACACCATCGGCGCACAGGAAGACCTCGAGTTCATCGACACGTTCAATCCGAACAGCGCAAAATCGCGCCTCGGCATGGCTGTCGTCTATAAGGCGAAAGGCGAACTTTCGATGGCCGAAGACCTCTACAACGCGCTCATCGAGGCCAACCCGAACAGCTGGAGTCTGTTGCGCGACAGGGCCGAGGTCTATTACATGGGCAACCGCATCGGCGCAGCACTGGAAGACATCGACAATTCGATACGCAAAAATCCGAACGACCCAATGTCCTACGTGCTCAGAGCGCAAATTCGCTATGCTCGCGGCGACCGCGAATTTGCCCGACGCGACCTGAACACGGCCATCGAAAAAGGTGTTCCGCAAGAAGTCGTATCGCGGCTGATTGAGAAATACAGATAAATCGACAAAAAGTTGCGCAATAATTTGGACAAAGGCGAAAAAAAACATACATTTGCACGATTCTTCCGAGGATTTTTAACCGTAAACAACTAACATGAAGCCACTTTCAACTTACATTGAATTCCTGCTTATGACCCGACACTATGCATTCGTGCCGGGACTTGGGGGCTTCATGTTCCAGGAAGAGCCTGCACGACTGATGCTGGGCGGCCGACTGATGCCCCCGCTCCGAATGCTCAAATACAACCGTTTCATGGATCACGACGACGGCATGCTGGCAAACATTGTCATGCGTGCCGAACATTTGTCGTACGACGAGGCCAACCAGTCAATCCGCCTGTCGGTCAACGACCTGCTCAACCGCGTGCAGCATGAAGGCCGATGCGCATTGGGCCGGCTCGGATTCGTATTCTTCGACGAAGAGTGTCACATCGCATTCCGTGCGGCCGATCAGGTCGATCAAGATCCCGTCTATTACGGCATGGCGCAGCTCAATGTGCGCACTTGGCGCGATGAAGAACGTCAGCGCAAGGGCATTACGGCCGATGCAAATGTCGCAAAAGGCGGCAAGAAACCCGTCATCAAGCGCGGCGAAGGCATCGTCGAACTGCCATTCCGCTGGTTGCTCCGTGCGGCCGTCGTCGCATTGGTCATCACCTTCCTGCTCGTAAAGTTCATGCCGTGGGGCGATTCGTCGGACAACAAGACCAACTACGCGAATCTGGTCGATACGGACAGCTTCTTCAACCCTCGCAAGGAGGTCAAGGCCACGCTCGATGCATCGGCCGCAACGACTTCGACAACGGTTGCCGACAACGCGAAACAGGCAGAAAGTCGCGTAGCGGACGTTCCAGAGGCATCTGTAGCCCAGAAGGCCGCATCGAACGTCGTTGAAAACCGCACGGCAACCGCATCGGACAAGAAAAATGACCCGATTCAGACGCTTTCGGCATCGCAGATTGCGGTGAACGGAAAGACATATATCGTTGTGGTGGGCAGCTGCCAGAGCCTGAAGGAGGCCGAACGTCTTGTGCGCCGATTGAAGCGCAAGGGCTACGACGATCTGGAAATCTTCGAGCGCGAGGGCCGCTACCGCGTGTATATCAACCAGTTCACACAAAAGAAGGAGGCCATTGATTACCTCTACGAACTGCGTGCAACATCACCTTTCACCGACGCTTGGTTGTTGGCCGTCCGTCCTGAAAAACACACCATTTCATCCTTGCATATTATAAAAAATAAAGATAATGACAAATTACCAATGGAATTGTCGCACCTTAACAAATCAGCAGAAAGAGATCAAGGATGAGATAGTCAATGAATTGAATCTTAATCCCATCGTCGCCCAACTGCTGGTGCAGCGTGGAGTGACGACAGCGGAAGAGGTACATTCCTTCTTCCGGCCGAACCGCAACCAAGGTTTGCACGACCCGTTCCTGATGAAGGACATGGAC
>DFJU01000143.1:23993-24325 GCA_002373755.1 Bacteroidales bacterium UBA3663
ATGAAGGACATGGACAAGGCGGTGGCACGGCTCAACGAGGCCATCGGCGGCAGGGAACGAATCCTGATTTACGGAGACTACGACGTGGACGGCACATCGAGCGTTGCCTTGGTTTATCGTTTCTTGCGCAGTTTCTATTCTGCACTCGACTACTATATCCCCGACCGCTACGACGACGGATATGGCATCTCGGAAAAAGGTGTTGACTACGCTTCAACTACGGGCGTGAAGCTCATCATCGCACTCGATTGCGGCATCAAGGCCAACAGCATGGTCGATTATGCCAAGCAGAAAGGCATCGACTTCATCATCTGCGACCATCATGTGCCCGA
>DFJU01000090.1:0-3312 GCA_002373755.1 Bacteroidales bacterium UBA3663
TCTTCGGCAAGGACGGCAAGTTCGTCACCAGCCGCCAGATTCAGGACCGACTGACCAAGGAATTGGAGAAAGACGTTGCCTTGCGCGTGGTTAAAGATGAGACGAGCGACGGCAAGTGGCTTGTGTTCGGCCGTGGCGTGCTGCACCTCTCTATTCTGGTCGAGACAATGCGCCGCGAGGGCTACGAACTGCAGGTAGGCCAGCCGCAGGTCATCGTCAAGGAGATTGACGGACAGAAGTGCGAGCCAATCGAGCAGATGACCATCAACTGCCCGGAGGATTATTCATCAAAGATGATTGACATGGTGACACGCCGCAAGGGCGAAATGGTCAGCATGGACTCGCAGGGCGACCGCATCCACATGGAATTCAAGATTCCATCGCGCGGCATTATCGGCCTGCGTACCAATGTGTTGACTGCATCGGCCGGTGAAGCCATCATGGCGCACCAGTTCCTCGGCTACGAGCCTTGGAAGGGCGAAATCGTTCGTCGCAGCAACGGTTCCATCATCGCAATGGAGGGCGGCACCGCGTTCGCCTATGCATTGGACAAGTTGCAGGATCGCGGCAAGTTCTTCATCTTCCCTCAGGATGAGGTCTATGCCGGTCAGGTGGTCGGCGAACATGCCAAGGACAAGGATTTGACCGTGAACGTAACCAAGTCGAAGAAACTCACCAACATGCGTTCGAAGTCGAGCGACGAAAAGGCATCGCTCATTCCACCAAAGGTATTCTCGCTCGAAGAGGCTCTGGAATACATCAAGGAGGACGAGTATGTTGAGGTTACGCCTCACTACCTGCGCATGCGCAAGATTGTGCTTGACGAGCAGGAACGCAAGCGCATACACCGCGCCGCCGGCATCGAAGACGAAGATGAATAAGACTTTTCGGTTCAGCAAAGCGCTCAAAACAAGTGCTTTGCTGAGCCGAAAACAGTTTAGGGAAGTTCTGAATTTCAAGAATTAGAGAATTCCATGATTCCTAACTTATTGAGGATGAGAATTGCTTTGAATTTGAGAGCCGTTTCAATTCAAATTTTAGAACACCCCCTTATCGTATTATCAAGATTTTGAGAATCAGAGATTATGAATTACTGAGAATGAGAGAATTATTCGCTTGTATTAAATTGCGATTACTCCAATTCTTATAAATTCAAACATAAAATTTTACAAATTCTCTAATTCTTGAACTTGAACAAAAATAATCTTATAACCAAAGTTATCAGTTAAAAGGCTCCGAAAAATAAAAGAGCATGAAGATATTAGACTGGTACATAATCAAGAAATTCTTGGGCACGTATTTCTTTACGATTGTCCTGATTCTTGCCATAGCTATCGTGTTGGACTACAACGCGAAGATGGAGAAATTCAATGACCACGAAGCTCCCGTGTGGGAAATCTGCAAATACTACTTGAACTACATACCATATTTTGCCAACCTTTTCAGCCCGCTATTCGTGTTTGTAGCCTGCATCTTCTTCACCTCGAAAATTGCGGGCGACAGCGAAATCATAGCCATGCTGGCATCGGGCGTCAGTTTCATGCGGCTTTTAAGGCCATATCTCATTTCGGCCGCATTTCTTGGCACGCTCACATTCCTGTTGAACAGCTACGTGATTCCGGTGACGAGCATCGACCGCATCGAATTCCTGAACACATACTATAAGGACAAGAAAATCAAGTCGTCGCTCAACAACCAGTTTATGGTCGAACCCGGCGTTGTGGTCTTTATGTACAGATTTGAAACGAAGACCAACATCGGCACACGCTTCGCTCTGGAGCGGTACGACAGCAAGAAACTGGTGTCGCGGCTCACGGCCGACAAAGCCGAATATAAGGGCGACTACCATTGGGAACTGACACGCTGGAACATCCGCGACATCAACCCCGACGGCGAAACACTGCGCTCTGGCACGAAAATGGACACGGTGATAGCCATCGGCCCAGAAGACATCATCTTCCAGAAAAACGACTTCGAGAAGATGACAACTCCGCAACTTGGCGCGTACATCGAAAAACAGCGGTCGCGCGGCACAGGCAACATCCAGGAGTTTGAAATCGAGTATCACAAACGCTTTGCAGCCATCGCTACGTCGTTCATTCTCACGCTGATAGCGGTTTGTCTGTCGTCGAAAAAAATACGTGGAGGCATGGGCATCAACCTCGGCATCGGCCTCGTGCTGGCCTTCCTCTACATCCTCTTCCAGACGGTTTCGTCCACCTTTGCCGTGAGCGGCGACATGCCCGTCATCATTGCCGTGTGGCTACCGAATCTGGTTTTCATCCTCATCGCAATATATCTTTATAAATATAAAGCCCCAAGATAATCAATTGTATTTATGGAACCCATCAAACACGAATGTGGCATTGCGCTGATTCGTCTGCTCAAGCCATTGGAGTACTATCAGGAAAAGTACGGAACCTGGATGTACGGTTTTAACAAGCTCTATCTGCTGATGGAGAAGCAGCACAACCGTGGTCAGGAAGGTGCCGGATTTGCAGCATTGAAGATGGAGGCGCACCCGGGTGCCGAATTCTTCTTCCGCGAACGTGCCCAAGGCAGCAATGCAATCAGCGAAATCTTCACCACCGCCAACCACAAGTTTGAGGAATATACTCCCGAGCAGCTGCGCGATGCGGAATTTGCAAAGATGCACATCCCCTACGCCGGCGAAATCTACATGGGTCACCTGCGCTATAGCACCACCGGACGTTCCGGATTGGACTTCGTGCATCCGTTCATCCGCCGCAACAACTTCCGCGACAAGAGCCTCTGCGTGTGCGGCAACTTCAACCTCACCAATGTTGATGAAATCTTCGACGAGGTGATGGAGAGTGGCCAGCATCCGCGTCGCTATTCCGACACATACATGATTCTGGAGCAGCTCGGCTTCCGCCTTGACCGCGAAGTTGAACGTCTGTACGGCCAATTCAACGACGGCATCCGCACCGGCCGCGAAGTGACACAAGAGATTGAAAAGCATATCATTATAGAGAACATACTCAAAACATCGTCGCCAAGTTGGGACGGCGGCTACTGCATCTGCGGCATGACCGGTTCGGGCGAGAGTTTCGTGGTGCGCGACCCGTGGGGCATCCGTCCCGCATTCTACTATCAGGACGACGAAATCGTGGTTGTAGCCAGCGAACGCCCAGTCATCCAAACGGCCTTCACCGTGAGCCGCAAGTCCGTCCATGAACTTCAGCCGGGCCAGGCAATCATCATCAACCAGGCCGGCGAGGTCCACCTGTCGCAAATCAATCCGAAGCAGAATGTGAAGCAGTGCTCGTTCGAGCGCATCTACTTCAGCCG
>DFJU01000090.1:3427-10700 GCA_002373755.1 Bacteroidales bacterium UBA3663
TGCCAGTCGTGCGACAACGACCTGAAGCACTCGGTCTTCTCGTTCATCCCGAACACCGCCGAAGTGGCTTTCATGGGCTTGGTCGAAGGCTTGAACGAGCAGCTCAACAAGCAGAAAATGAGGATGATACGCGCATTGGGCGACAACTTGACCGACGACAAGCTGAAGGAAATCCTGTCGCTCCACATCCGCAACGAAAAGATTGCCAACAAGGACATCAAGCTCCGCACGTTCATTGCCGAAGGCACATCGCGCAACGACCTTGCATCGCACGTCTATGATGTGACCTACGGCTGCATCGAGAACGGTGTTGACAATCTGGTGGCCATCGACGACTCAATTGTGCGCGGCACTACGTTGAAACAATCGGTCATCAAGATTCTGAACACATTGAAGCCCCGCAAAATCGTAATTGTAAGCTCAGCTCCACAGGTCCGCTACCCCGACTGCTATGGCATCGACATGAGCCGAATGGGCGAATTCATCGCCTTCCGTGCCGCCGTCGAACTGCTCAAAGAGAACGGCATGGAGAGCAAACTGGAGGAGGTTTACAAGAAATGCAAGGCTCAGGAGCAGTTGCCGAAAGAGAAGATCTGCAACTACGTGAAGGAAATCTATGCTCCATTCACGGCCGACCAGATTAGCAAGAAGATCAGCGAGATGCTCACCCCGCGCAACGTCACCGTGCCGGTAGAAATCATCTACCAGACCATCGAAGGCCTGCACGAGGCATGTCCGCACCACACCGGCGACTGGTACTTCACCGGCGACTACCCGACTGCCGGCGGCAACCGTCTGGTCAATCTGGCCTACATCAACTTCTACGAAGGCAACGACTCAAAGAGGGCTATGAAGTCGTAAATAGACCCTCCCTCCTAAATGGAGTTAACGGGAGTTAGCAGGAGATAACAGGAGTTAGCGGACGAATGTTGAAACTGCTCCGACTGTTTTGACGGACAAGAGTAATGTCCATTAACTTGCCAAGCGAAGCGGTAACTCCAGCTAACTCCCACAAAAAAAATACGTAAATGTTGAAGAAATACCCGATCATTGCACTGATTGTCAACATCTTGGTGGTGTATATACTATACTCCATCTGCCGACTTCTGTTCGTTTGGTGCAATGCAGAGACATACGCCGAGCACATCAATGCGGCCTACCTGTTCAGACTCATGACAGCAGGTCTGAGGTTCGACACGACGGCAATTCTCTACACCAACTGCTGGCTGATTCTGGCTCTGCTCCTCCCCTTGCACTGGAAGGAATCGAGCCGGACATTCCATCGCACATTGCAATGGATTTTCACAATCGTGAACAGCGTTGCAATCTGGGCGAACCTGGTCGATTGCGCATACTTTCCATTCACCGGACGCCGCACCACATGGAGCGTGCTTCAGGAATTCGGCGGCGAGGGTGCAAACATCGGCACAATCATCTGGAACGAGGCAAAGCCCTATTGGTATCTTTTCATCGTGGCAGCCCTGATGACGTGGATCTTGTGGCATTTCTTCAGCCGACCGCAAGCCGTAGCAAATACACGCGGCGCATTGCTACGCTACTACATCGTGCAGACAATCAGCCTTTTGGCTTGCGTGGCATTGACAATCGGCGGCATACGTGGAGGGTTCACCAAAGCTGTCCGTCCGATCACGATGTCCAACGCCAACCAATATGTTGACAACGCCATCGACGCCGGCATCGTGCTCAACACGCCATTCTGCGTCTTCCGCTCAATCAACAAAAAAGCATTCGTCGATTGCCACTACATGGACGATGCCGAAGCCGAGAGCCTCTACTCCCCGTTGCACATACCGGCCGACTCAGCGCAGTTCGATGCCAAGAACGTCGTCGTGCTCATCATGGAAAGTTTTGGCGCTCAAGCATATAAATTAGGCTATATGCCGTTCCTCGACTCGCTGGCACACGTCGGCAAATCGTTCCAATACAGTTTCTCAAACGGACGCAAGAGCATAGACGGTATGCCTTCAGTGCTGTCGTCAATTCCATCGTTCGTCGAACCATTTTTCCTCACCACTGCCGCATTGAACGACATTTCGGGTCTGGCCGGAGAGCTTACCGACCACAAGGGCTACAATTCGGCCTTCTTCCACGGCGCAGAAAACGGTTCGATGGGTTTTCAGGCCTTCGCCAACACGACAGGCTTCCAACGCTACTTCGGCCGCACGGAGTACAATGAAGACCCACGCTACAACGGCGATGCAGACTTCGACGGCACGTGGGCAATCTGGGACGAGGAGTTCCTGCAATTCTTCTGCGACAAGATTTCGGAGATGCAGCAACCGTTCATGACATCGGTATTCACGGCGACATCTCACCCGCCGTTTGCATTGCCCGAGCGCTACAAGGAGCGTTTTCCGCGTACCGACCCGCCGCTTTTCGGCACGATTCAGTATTCCGACAATGCCATCCGCCAATTCTTCAACAAGGCGAAGCAGCAGCCGTGGTTTGAAAACACCATATTCGTAATTACGGCCGACCATGCAAGCGCAATCGTCGAACCCGAATTCAAGACCGACCTTGGACTTTACAGAGTGCCGATTGTCATCTATTCGCCATCGATGCCAGAAGTATGCGGTGCTGGAATCGACTCGACCCACATCATGAGCCAGATTGACATCATGCCGACCGTGCTGACTCTGTTGAACTACGACCGCCCATACGTCGCATTCGGCCACGACGCGCTCCACACCGATCTGGCCGACCAATATGCGGTGAACTACCTGCCGGGCAACGGCTGGTACCAATTCATTCAGGGCGATTGGCTCATCCAGTTCGACGGCACACAGACGGTACACGCCTACCGCTACAAGGAGGACATCTGCCTAAAGAATGACCTGCGCGGCCAGGAACCGGCATTGTACGTCGCACGTCTAAAAAGCATCATACAACAGTATATGTACAGGATGAACCACAACCAGCTCAAAACCAAATAGCATGAAAGCTATAGTCAAGATAATCGTCCCGCTACTGATTGTTGCTGCATTGGCAATATGGTGCAAAAGTCGTTGGCACGCATGGTTTTACAATCCTGACGAGCCGCCATACACGGTAGGCATCGAGCCTCAAAGGGTGCTGCTCACCTTCGGCGACCACGGCGAGACATCGCGCTACGTGACTTGGATGTGCGACACGACGGTTGACAACACCTCACGACTGCTGTTGTGCGACACGACATCGACCGACACCATTGCAATTGCGGCCACGAGCGAAGTGTTCCGTTCACGTGCCGGTCAGGCAGCCTACTATCGCGCCGAGATGACCGACCTGCAACCGTCGCACACCTACAGCTATGCCGTCGAGAGTTGTGGCCGACGTTCCGAGTGGTATCGATTCACGATGCACAACCCGAAAGATTCGGTCTTCACATTCCTCTTTATGGGCGACGTGCAAGACACCATCGGCGGCATTGCCAACCAGTTGTTGCGCAAAGCCATTGAAAATCATCCCGAAACAGAGATGGTCGTGTTCGGCGGCGACCTGACCGAGCGGCCGATGGACAAGTTCTGGGCAGAAACCTTCAGCAGCATGGACAGCATCTGCACCGCAATGCCGATACTCATGGTGTTGGGCAATCACGAATATCTGAAATACGTGATACGCAAGTGCGAACGCCGCAACAGCCTTGTTTTCCCCTACTTCCTGAAGGGCATGGAGGAGCGCGACGACGAAAACCACCTCTACGCCCTGCGCTACCATGACACCGATTTCCTCCTGTTGGACACCAACCGCGAATTTCCCTTCTTGTGGGGACAACGCCGTTGGCTGAAAGAACAGCTGGCTAACAGCACCGCACGGCACCACATCGTCATCGGACATCACCCATTCTATTCGGTGAAGCGCAAGAACAACAACCTTCTGATCCGCTGGATATTCAGCGACGTAGTGGAAGATGCGCACGCGGAACTCGTTACGCAGGGTCATGAGCACGCCTATGCCCGTTGCACGGCATCGGAAAAGCCGATGGAGGGCGACATCTGCCGCAATTCACCGCTCTACACCGTGAGCCATTGTTCGCCCAAAAACTACAGGATTCGGCCGACGGAACGGTTCTCCGCCATCCGCAATGACAGCAGATATTATCAGCTCATCACCGTGACGCCCGACACGACCTTCATGCGAGGGTTCGATGCCAATTCGGGCGAGTTGATCGACGAAGTGAAAATCGTCGCACACGGAAAAATGCGTAAAGCCTCATAATAACCCAACAACCATAAAAAGCAGAAAGTTATGTCAATCTACATGATTCTCAAACTGATAGGGTCGCTTGCCCTGTTGATGTACGGCATGAAGGTAATGTCGGAAGGACTCCAGAAAATGGCCGGACCACAGTTGCGCCACGTGTTGGGCGCAATGACCACCAACCGCTTCACCGGCCTGCTCACCGGCGCTTTCGTCACCGCAGCAGTGCAGAGTTCGACGGCGACAACCGTCATGACCGTCAGTTTCGTCAACGCCGGACTTCTATCGCTGGCACAGGCCATCTCGGTCATCATGGGCGCAAACATCGGCACCACACTGACCGCCTGGATCATGTCGGCCGGATTCAATTTCAACATGGGCGACGTGGTTTATCCATGCTTCATTCTGGGCATCATCCTGATATACTCGAAGAGCAGCGGACGCAAGAATGCAGGCGACTTCGTGTTTGGCCTCTGCTTCCTCTTCCTCGGCTTGGCCACGCTCCGAAGCAATGCCGCCGACCTTGACCTCGGCCACAACGAGGCAGTGCTCAACTTCTTCGAGACAACCGGCCAATGGGGCTTCCTGTCAACGCTGCTATTCCTCTTCCTGGGCGGCATCCTGACCATGTGCGTACAGAGTTCGGCCGCAGTTATGGCCATCACGATGATTCTATGTTCGAGCGGCGCGCTTCCAATCTATCAGGGCATCGCGCTCGTCATGGGCGAAAACATCGGTACGACAGTCACATCGAACATAGCCGCCATGACAGGCAACTCGCAGGCACGTAGCGCAGCATTGGCCCACCTGGTGTTCAACGTGTTTGGCGTGATTTGGGTGCTGTGCATATTCAAATTTTTCGTCAACTTCGTGTGCGGCATTGTCGGCTACGATGCAGAACTGGCCTCGACCGACATCGCCTACGCACAGAGCCACGCCAACCTGCTCAACTACGTGCTTCCGACGTTCCACACCGCATTCAACGTATGCAACGTGCTGATCCTGATTTGGTTCATCAAGCCAATTGAATCGTTCGTCAAGCGCGTATTCTCGTCGAATGGCGACGAGGACGAGGACTTCCGCCTCAAGTTCATCACCGGCGGCATCCTCTCAACGGCCGAGCTTTCAATCATGGAGGCCCGCAAGGAGCTGAACCACTATGCCGAGCGTACCCAGCGCATGTTCGGACTTGTGCAGGAGCTGCTCCACACCGACGGAATCAAGGACTTCACGAAACTCTATGCCCGCATCGAGAAATACGAGGGCATAAGCGACAACATGGAGGTCGAAATCGCGAACTATCTGAACAGCGTGTCCGACGGACGGTTGAGCTCGGATACGAAACTCAAAATCCGCGCCATGCTACGCGAGGTGAGCGAAATCGAGAGCATCGGCGACAGCTGCTACAAGATTGCGACATCGCTCAACCACAAGCGCCAGAACCAGCCGAAGGAGGACTTCACCGCCGACCAGTACCGCCACATGGACCAAATCATGAACCTGGCCGACGAGTCGCTCACGTGCATGATGCAGGTGCTTGCGACCAACACAGAGCGCGACCTCATGGCATCGTTCAACAAGGAAAATGAGCTGAACGCCTTCCGCGACCGTCTGAAGAACCTCAATCTGGAGGACATCGACGCCGGCAAATACAGCTATCAGACAAGCATCTACTACATGGACATCGTCAACGAATGTGAAAAGCTCGGCGACTACGTGGTCAATGTGGTCGAGGCACGCTCCGACAAGAAGGAGAAAAAACAATGAAAAAAATCGCGTTGTGGGGATAATTCCCTACAACGCACTAACCTAAACACTCTCATCATATTATGAAGAATTACATCCTTATCGCAATGGTCGCATTGTTGCCGTTTGGCGCATCGGCCGACACATCCGACACCGAAGCCACAGCTCCCGCATTTCCCGGAGCAGAAGGCTACGCACGCTACATCACCGGCGGACGAGGCGGCACCGTCGTACACGTCACCAACCTCAACGACAGCGGCACCGGCTCATTCCGCGCGGCCGTGACGGGCGGCAACAACCGCATTGTCGTCTTCGACGTGAGCGGCTACATTGACCTCCAGAGTGACCTGAAGATCAGCAAGAGCAACATCACAATCGCCGGACAGACCGCACCGGGCGACGGCATCACCATCCGCTACCGCACCGTGACCTACGCTGGCAACAACATCATCACCCGTTTCATCCGATTCCGCCGCTCGCAGGTCAAGGACGTCAACGACGGTGCCGATGCCGCTTGGGGCCGACAGAAGCAGGACATCATCTTCGACCACTGCTCCTTCTCGTGGAGCATCGACGAGCTGGCCTCATTCTACGACAACCGCAACTTCACGATGCAGTGGTGTACGTTGGGTGAAGCATTGGCCAATCCCGGCCACTCGAAGGGCGAACACAGCTACGGCGGCATCTGGGGCGGCAAGGAGGCATCGTTCCACCACAACTTCCTCTGCCACATGCAGAACCGCGTACCACGCTTCAACGGCGCACGCTACAACTGGCAGGGATACGACGCCACACGCTTCGTCAACACCATCGATGCCGAGCGCGTCGATTTCCGCAACTGCGTCATGTACAACTGGGGCACGGGCGGATGCTACGGCGGCCCCGGCGGCGGCTACGTGAATATGGTGAACAACTACTACAAGGCGGGGCCCGGCACGACCAACAAGACGCGCGTCACGCAATGTTCCGTCTCCGATGCCGGCAATGGCGGCGACAACCCCTTCCCCGGCATCGCCTCGCGCTACTTCATCGAGGGCAACTACGTCACGGCGGCTGGTGCATCGGCCGAAAACTACGACTGGAAGGGCGTCGTCTATGACAGCGGACTGACCACTTCGGGCGGCGAGCGCTGGATTCCCGATGCCAACCACTTCTACGGCGACACGGTGGCCTACACCGCCATCAACGGCACCGACCACGTCCGCCTGCGTCTCGATGAACCGATCTATGCCGGCGAAGTGACCACCCACACGGCCGAAATGGCATTCGAAAAGGCTTTGCTCTACGCCGGAGCCTCGTTTGCGCGCGATGCCATCGACGCCCGCTA
>DFJU01000081.1 GCA_002373755.1 Bacteroidales bacterium UBA3663
AGAGCACCATCGCCACCATCACCGGTATCGGTGCCATGGCGGGCGGCGTCGGCTCCATGATCATCCAGAAGGTGGCGGGTAACCTCTTCACCCACGCCGAGCAGATGGGTTCCGCCTTCCACTTCCTCGGATTCGAAGGCAAGCCGGCCGGCTACTTCATCATGTTCTGCTTCTGCGGTGTGGCCTATATCACTGCATGGGTAATCATGAAGGCACTTGTTCCAAAGTACAAGAAAGTTGAAGCATAAGCATTGACATCGAAATGAAAAAATGTCCGGATGGCTCACAATGAGCTGTCCGGATTTTTTATGGCATTGTCGGAGGCAGCTATGGCGGCTGAAAAAAACATCATCGCAATATAATCCATCTATTTATGCAATTTTTCCATTTCAATTGTAGAGGAAAATCGCTATCTTTGCCAACTGAATTGGCATCGGCCATGAAAAATGGATTCATAAATGATTTTATACCTTACATATGAACGCATTATTCATTGCGCTGCTTTCCATCAATCTGAGTGGAACGTGGCAGTTTTCAATTGACCGCTCGGCCGAGGGTGTGCGTCCGCTGCACTACGACCAGACCATCGAGCTGCCGGGTTCGATGTTGACCAATGGCCTGGGCGATGACGTGACGGTCGATACCCGCTGGGTGGGCAGTCTGTACGACTCGTCGTACTTCTTTAACCCGAAGATGAAGCCTTACCGCGAGCCGGGCCGGATGAAGTTCCCCTTCTTCCTTACGCCCGAAAAGCATTACGTGGGCAACGCGTGGTACAGCCGCACCGTGCGCGTGCCGAAGAACTGGAAGGGACAGCGTGTGACGCTCTATCTGGAACGTCCGCACATCGAGACGACGCTCTATGTCAATGGTGACAGCATCGGCCACCAGATGTCGCTCAGCGTGCCGCACCAGTATGACATCACGGACCACGTGAAATTCGGAAAGGAGAACACCATCGAACTGAAAATCTACAACGGCATCGAGAACGTCTGCGTCGGCCAAGATTCCCACAGTGTGACCGATCAGACGCAGGGCGACTGGAACGGCATCGTCGGCCAGATTGAGCTGCGCAACGAGCCTGTCATCTGGCGCAAGCGCGTCGAGCCGGACGTGGACAATGCATTGGCCAAAATCTTCCTGAACGATACCGTCGTCGAGGTCAAGCTGGAGCAGCCGCTGCGCCTGTGGGACGAGTTCCACCCCGAACTCTACACCGTGACGGTCGATTATCGTGGCCAACAGGTTCCGGTCACTTTCGGTATGCGGAAGGTGGGCGTGCGCGGTCGCGACATCATGCTCAACGACAAGGTCCTGAAGGTGCGCGGCACGGTGGGCAACTGCTGTTTCCCCGAGACCGGCTATCCTCCGACAGACGTCGCCGCGTGGAAAGCCGTCTTCGCCAAGTGCAAGGAATATGGCCTGAACACGATGCGATTCCACTCGTATTGTCCGCCCGAGGCTGCTTTCATTGCGGCCGATAGCCTTGGCTTCTATCTCCAGCCCGAAGGTCCGTCGTGGCCGAATCACGGCGTGCGTCTGGGCCAAGGACAAGCCATCGACAAATATCTGATGGAGGAGTGCAAGGCCATCATCGACCAATATGGCAGCCATCCGTCGTTCGTCATGCTTGCTGCGGGCAATGAGCCGGCCGGCCGATGGGTCGCCTGGTGCAACAAGTTCGTGCCCGAGATGCACCGCTATGACCCGACCCGCATCTATGCCGATGCCTCGGTGGGCGGAGGTTGGGCATGGGCCGACAGCGCAGAATTCCACGTCAAGGGCGGTGCGCGCGGTCTCGATCCGTGGGACAAGGCATTGCCGCAGTCGATGGACGATTTCGCCGATGGCATGGCCCTGCCGCGCAACTTCAAGCCGACGGCCGCCAAGCCCGTCAACACCGCGCCCATCGTGAGCCATGAGACTGGCCAATGGTGCGCCTTCCCCGACCTGACAGAAATCGACCAATACACCGGCGCATACAAGGCACGCAACTTCGAGATTTTCAGCGATTTGTTGGCCGATGCCGGGATGTCGTCCATGAGCCGCAAGTTCCTGATGGCGAGCGGTAAGTTACAGACATTGGCCTACAAATACGACATCGAACGCAACCTGCGCACGCCCGACTACGCGGGTTTCCTCCTGCTGGGCCTGAACGACTACAGCGGCCAGGGCACGGCGCTCGTCGGCCCGCTCAATGTGCATTGGCGCGAAAAGGGCTACTGCACGGCCGATGACTGGACCGAATTCTGCTCCGACGTCGTGCCATTGGCCAGATTCCCGAAATTCGTCTTTTCGGCCGATGACACCATCCGCATCGGCACCATGCTCTACAATGCGGCCGATGAACGCAAGTCGGTCAACGACGAGCTGATGTACAGCTTTATGGCCGATGGACTTGAATTCCTGAACGGTATGGTCAAGACGGGCGACGACGTCATCTTCGTGCCCCGCGACAAGGACAAGGCGCAGAAGATCACCTTCATGCTGCGCACCGGCACGCACTCGAACCATTGGGACTTCTGGGTCTATCCGGAGGTGTACGACGAGGCATCGGCCAACGACATCTACGTCTGCGACAGCCTCGACGAAAAGGCATTGGCCACACTCCAGAGCGGCGGCAAGGTCCTGCTCACGGCCGGCGGTAAGATACGTTATGGCAACGATGTGAAGCACCACTATCTGCCCGTCTTCTGGAACACCTCGTGGTTCAAGATGCGTCCGCCGCACACCACTGGCATCTTAGTGGAGAACAC
>DFJU01000037.1:0-7695 GCA_002373755.1 Bacteroidales bacterium UBA3663
ACATCCAGTGCAACGGCATCGGCCCTGGCTACATCGCAACGCCACAGACCGCACCTCTCCGCGAACGTCAGCCAGACGGAAGCCGTCACCCATTCGACAGCTTCATCTGCGCCAAGACCCCAGCAGGCCGCTGGTTGCAGCCAGAGGAGTTGGGCGGACCAGCCGTCTTCCTCGCTTCGCACGCATCGGACGCAGTGAATGGCCACGTGCTCTACGTCGATGGTGGCATCTTGGCCTACATCGGCAAACAGCCTAAATAAACTCCAATGAAAATGAAGAAAAATTTCATTCTGTATCTTGCAGCGGGACTTGGTCTCGCTGCTTGTTCGCCTAAAGGCCAGACCATCGAGGTAAGCAACACGCTCAACGTAGAGCGCAATGCAGAACTCGTTGCAGTTCAAATCGATACCAACCGTCCACACATCCTGCGCGACGCACAGGGCAACGAGGTCGCCTATCAGGTCAAGGATAATGGTATCATCTTCTTGGCCGATGTTCCAGCCAACGGCATCGCTGCCTACACCTGGACAGAAGGCACTCCAGCCGAAGTCAAGCCTCTCACCTCAGCTTTCTTCCTCGGCAACCGCCGCAAGGACGATTTCTGCTGGGAGAACGACAAGGCTGCCTATCGTATGTACGGTCCGGCTCTGCTCAAAGAGAATCCGTCGAGCGGCGTTGACTTGTGGCTGAAGCATTCGAGCGACTTGACGGCCGATGCCATGTACACGCAAGAGGAGAAGGAGGGCAAGCCCTATCACATCGACTACGGCTTGGGCATCGACAGCTACAAAGTGGGTCATGCAGCCGGTTGCGGCGGATTGGCCATTGTCTCCAACGGCGAAATTTGGCCAGGCGGACCATTTGCCCGCTACGAGATCCTTCAGGAGGGTCCGTTGCAGTGCATCTTCAAGTTGTCGTACGACAGCGTCCAGATTGGCGACAAGAAGCTGACCGAAGAAATCACCATCACCGTCAATGCCGGTGCCAACATGAACAAGGCCGAAGTGGTGCTCAACGGCGATGCCATCGACGACCTGAGGTTGGGCGGTGCCGTCTTCCTGCACGACTCGGTTCAGCATCTGGAAGTCAATGCCCACAACGCCTTCTTCACCTATTGCGAGTCGGCCAACAGCGACAAGGGCATCTACAACGTGCACCAGCAGAAGGGCATCGACGCCACACAGCTCGACTTTGGCCGCAACTATTGCGCCGTCTATGTACCCGGTGTCGATGAGTTCGCCAAGTACGGCGACACCGAGGCTGCAACCCGTCCATACAAGGTGGGCGAAACCCTCACCTACTACTTCGGCGGAGCTTGGAGCAAGCGCGATTACGCGACCGACGAGGACTGGCATCGTGCCATCGGCCAAGATGTATTCTGCATCGAATCGCCCCTCACCGTTGTTGTAAAATAAAGCCAGCAACGCACAAAGAACAAAGAATCCTCGTTGTCCGGGACATACGGCAGCGAGGATTTTTTTTTGGCCGATGCCCCTTTGGAACGTATCTGAGGCACATTTTTGGCCGATGTGTAATATAGTGTAACGTTTTTCTTTGGCCATTGTTGGGAAATAGCCACCTTTGCGGCGTCCGGACAGAAACGGGTCTTTGTCTCGCGAACGAAGCCCGATGTCTAACCACACAAACAACACACAAATGAAAAAGTTTTCTTTATTATTGGCATTGGCCATTACCTCCTTTGTCCCAATGTCCGCACAAAAGACCGTGATTGCAAAAGACAACAGTTCCGTCAAGAAACAGATTGAACGGGATTCAGTGCTCGACGTCTACGATCAAATGCCGCAATTCAAGGGCGGAGACGTTGCTCTGATGGACTTTATCCGAACAAGCATCTCCTACCCCAAGGATGCCGCCGAACAAGGCCTGCAAGGGCGTGTCGTACTTCGATTCATCATTGAAAAAGATGGTACAATCTCCAACTGCGAAATTCTGAAATCCGCCTCACTTTCTTTGGACACCGAGGCCCTGCGTGTCGTCAATTCGATGCCGCAATGGATCCCCGGCAAACACAAAGGAAAGGTTGTCCGCGTCAGATACGTACTTCCCGTAACTTTCCGTTTGCAATGATTCTTGGCCAATGACACAGATAATCGCAACCGTCATCTTGACCGCACTTTTCGTTGTAGGATGCTCGCAAGGGCCATCCTACAGCGACTTTCTCCTGAAGGCCGAGTCGCAAATATACCAGCATCCGGATTCCATATTCCTGGCACTGCAACACATCGAATCCGAACGGGACAGCATGACGGCCGAAGCCGACCGCGCGCTCTACGACCTGCTGTATGTCGAGGCTCTGCATCACTGCGGACTCTCCACGACCTACGAACCACGCATCACCGCCAGCCACGACTTCTTCGAACGGGTTGGCGACCGTCAACGCATGGCGCGCACTGCGCTGCACCACGCCATCATCCGCTACCAGAAGGGAGAGAGCCAGACCGCCGTACAACAGTTGAAACAGGTAGAGTCATTGGCCGACGACCTCGCCGAACCGACGCTCGACTGGTATCTGTTTTCCGTCTTGGGCGATGTGAACGACAACATCGGCAACAGCGAACTGACGCTGCACTACTACCGCAAGTCGCTCGACGCGGCCAACCGGTGTGGAAATGTCGAATGGCAGGCTCGTTCGCTCAACAACATCGCACAGATTTTCAGCAAGCTGCACGAAGCCGACAGCGTTCGTCACTACGTGACTTTGGCCAAGCCAATCATCCTACAGACCGCAGACGAGACGCAGGCCAGCTATCTGGTCAATCGCGCCATCTGCGAATTGGCCGACAACAACGTCGAAGCCGCAAAGCAGCTCCTGCTTAACTCGAACAACCGCTACCCCACCGACCACGCTGCAAGGCTATTGGCCAACATCTACGGAAACGAGGGCGACACACTGCGCGCCATACGCGAATGGTATCAATTGACAACTTCGCTTTCGGCCGATGTCCGTATCGAGGCGCATCAGGTGCTCATCGGCCATCTGAAACGCACAAACGACACAAAACGAGCGTTGGAATACAGCCAAAGGCTCAACGAATTCCTGCACTATCTTTATACGGACAAGGATCGCGATGCTCTGTCCAAGATTCAGTCGCAATATGATGAACAACTGCTTGAAAAACGACAGTATCGCATCACAATCATGCTGCTTTCTGCCATTATCGTCCTTGTGGCATTGGCCATTGCCATCGTATGGTACAATCGCAGGCGCATAGACCGGCTGAACACGCAATTCGTTGAAAACCAACAAAAATATGCTGTAACGCGCGACGAATTGGCCAAAATGAGGCAGGAAAAAGAGCGGGAAGAACGAGACAACTCGCGGCTGATAAAGGACATCGTCGCACAACTGCACTCACTGGCCAACCATGCGAAACCGGCCGACGACGAAACGATGAACAGTCTTGCGCAACACACCTTTTCCCTCTACCCTGAACTACAGATTCTCCTGTCGCAGCTCAATATCCGCGAACAGAACATCACTCTTCTCATCAGGCACAATTTCCTGCCGACGGAAATCGCCGTGCTCATAAATGCCACGCCGCAATCCATCACGAACACACGCACCCGCCTGCTGAAACGGCTCTTCAATGCCGACGGTGGCGCCAAGGACTTCGACACGAGGATTCGCGACTACTGAGGAACATTGGCCATAAAAATGGAAATGAAAAGAGGACACGTCAAAAGCTACTGACATGCCCTCTTTTTTATATTTCAGAAATTATCACTTCGTAACGGCTCGGATGGTCATACCACAATTTCGAGCGGAATAATCGGTCCCGTGATTGCCCGAATAGCTCATGCTGAATTGATGCGCACGATAGCAGGTTGCATCAAGGGAGCTTGTCCAATAGAAGCCGAAGCTTGACGCATTCTGTGCAAATTCGTAATATTCGTTGAAGTAGCCGGCTGCTGGCAAGAAGATGCTGTTGCCATTCTTAGCCGTCACGAGGAAACCGTTTTCGTCGTTCTGTGTTGTCCAGGTCCACGTACAGTTTTCCACTAACTCGTTCCATTCTTCGACGGTTGGAGTGCGCCAGTCGCTGCCCATATTGACGGTAGCTGCATCGTCGGCAGGCATCAGGACGGTGAGCGTGTCAACCATTCCATATCTCTCTGACGAATTATATTTGGTCAATGTCGTCATCGAGCTGTCACTCCAAGCGTAATTCTGCCACGTGTAGGAGTATTTGCCCTCGGTCGTCTCGGAATTGTAGCCCGAAGTCTCACCCCACGCGAAGTATGTGCCATACGATTCGACGCTCGTTGCACCGACGTTGGCCGATGCCCATCGTACAGAAAGACCGAGATCGATGGCCTCGATGGAGAAGTCGTTTTCAGAAACAATGCTGTCCGATGGATTATCGATGATTTCCTGCAAAGTTTCACTCATTCCCGACGGCAAATCAATATACTGACGCCTGTAGGTTTCCTGCATCGGGTTGCCGTTTTCATCATAGATGGTCATCACATCGTTGACAATGTCGGCAGTCATCATGACTGTATTGTCGCCAGCCGATACCATGATGTATGCACCGCCGTCCGAATAGTTGCCCGTGTGGATGCTGTAGGTGCCAGACACCTCAATCTCACGAGATTCTGTACCGTCGCCATCCCACTTGCGCTTAGTCGTTATGAAAGTTTTGTCATCAAACAGATAGACGGCCAATACCTTATATTTTTGACTTTCGCTCTCAACACCGGCCCACGCATACCATGCACTCACCGTCTTCTTTTCGTATGCCGACGGATAGAAAGCATCATATATAGCCTCATATCCTACATTTAAGGGCAATGCCGACGGCACGTCGCCGTACTGTCGAGTGAACGTCTCCTCCATCGCCTGACCATTTTCATAGACGGTCATCACATCGTTCTGGATGGTGACAGACATACGCATCGTATCCAAACCTGCGGCCGAATAGATGTCAGCTTGGCCGTTCGAATAGTCGCCCTGCAAGATTTCGTAGCGTCCGCTGGCCTCGATTTCGCGGGTCTCAACACGATCTTCATACTTGCGCTTGGTAGTGACGAAGGTGTTGTCGGTGAACAGATAGACCGCAAGCAACTTGAAGTTATGGCTTACGACATCATACTGGCTCCAGCCATACCAGGCAGCGACAGTCTTCTGCTCGTAGCCTTCGGGGAAGAAGGCATCGGACAACAACTCGCTCTCATAGTCTGTGGGAAGTTTCGGTTCTGGGACGGCACCGGTCTGTCGAACAAGCTGCTCTTCCATCGGGAGCTTGTTCTGATATACGGTCATGACTCCGTTCTCGATTGTGGCCGACATGTTGCCGCTGGTATTGATGCTGTCACCTTCTTCGGAATAGATGTTGACATTGCCGCTGTTGTAGTCTCCGCTGGCGAAGAGATACGCTCCTGACATTACGATTTCGCGGGTTTCAACGCCATTATCGACAGTGCGGCGGGTTGTAACAAACACGTTGTTTTCAAACAGATAGACGGCGGTAACCTTCTCTTTGCCGTTCGATGAACTGCTATAGGCATACCATGCGGCGACTTTATAATCCTCCAAGCCGTATGGGAAGAAGGCATCGGCCGACTCTCCTTCCGTCTGGCCGCCTGTCAGACTCATCGCCTGCGGAACATTGCCGAATTGGCGCACGAACCTGTCTTCCATCGCCTTGTCATATTCATACACGGTCATTAAATTTGAGACAATCGTGGCGTTCATCTCCATCGAATCCATCAGAATCACGGCTTCTCCGTTCGAATAGTCGCCGTTTGTCAAACTGTATTGGCCACTTGCCTCAATCTCGCGCGATTCGGAGCCATTGGCCTCGAATTTGCGCTTCGTCGTGATGAATGTGCCATCGTCGAACAAAAAGACTGCCAACACTTTACGCATTTTGCTTTCTGTTTCGACACTTTCGCAAGCATACCACGCGGCCACATTTTTCGTCTCGTAGCCCATCGGGAAGAAGGCATCGGTGATGTCCTGCTGAGCCTCGGCCTCAACTGCGGCGAGATATTGTTCGACGACCTCTTCGGTCACATCGAGATTGTCCTCATAAACGATTTCGCCCGTCTCTTCGCTCTTGACCACGATGTGCAGGATGTTGCGCAGGTCAATGTCCGATGCAGCACGCGTCGTCACTTCAAATTCTTCTTCGAACAAAATACCGAAGGTGGCAAAGGTGGCCGTCAATTCGGTTGGAACTTCGACATCGTCTGGCACCGAAATTTTCCACGCATCGGATGGAATCGGCAGGTCGGCAACCTCGGCAGTCGGCTTGCGGTCGCACATCGTGACACCCGTACACATGTTGGACAACGAGCCATGCACCTCGACACGTTCGCGCAGACCCTCAACATGAACCTTGAGCGACATCGAACGCACAACATTCGTCGGTTTCAGCACGCCCATCAGGTTCAAAGCTCGCGTAGTTGAACTGTTGACCGAATTCATCGACGCTACGGCCAATGTTCCAGCCTTGAGCGACGAGTTTTCGACACCGCTCACCGATGCGGTCTCGTAGCTGCTCAAATCGAACTTGTATTCAGGAAATTCGGTTTCCGACTGGTTGAAGCAGATAACCGAGTAGTCCTGCTCGGGCAATGTGACAGACACTTTATCGACCACGTCGAAGTGCATAATCGTGTCGTTGCCGATGCCTCCCAGCGGATAGAAACACAACGTCAGGCCGGTCGGCTTGGTTGGCATATTGCTCCAATTGACATCGAACGTGACGTTCATTTCGCCGTCATCGCTGTCAACCGTGCCGTTACCGGAATCTTTGCAGGCCGCCAACATCGCAGCCATCGCAAACAAATAAAGCAAACGTCTCATAAGAAATAGTTTTTGGGGTTATCAAATAGAATATTGTCTCACAAAAATAAGAATAGTAGTATGGTTTTCAATTGATTGTCAGTTTTACTACGCGATTTTTCCTTCAATGTCATCTAAACGGAAATGCATCCCCTCACATCAGAGGGAATGCATTTTCCGCTGTGTCATCATTCCTCCTGCACCTCCTTGGCATGTTGCTCGATGAGTTTCTGCTGGATGTCGGCCGGACAAAGCTCGTAGCTCGAGAACGCCATCTCAAACGACGACGACGACTTTGTGCAGGCCGTGAGCGACGGTGCATAGTCGAGCAATCCGGCCAAAGGAACCTTGGCGCTGATCTGCTGTCGGCGGTTCTCGGCATCAAGGCCGAAGATGATGCCGCGCCGGTTCTGCAGGTCGCTCATCACATCGCCCATAAACTCGTCGGGGGTCTGCACAACGACATCGTAGATAGGCTCAAGCAACTTCGGCCCGGCCTCGCGGAAGGCCTGGTTGAATGCGCTGCGTGCGGCCAACATGAACGAAAGTTCGTTGGAATCGACCGGATGCATCTTGCCGTCGTTCACCACTACGCGGACATCGCGGGCATACGAACCGGTGAGCGGCCCCTGCTCCATGCACTGCTGGATGCCTTTCAGGATGGCCGGCATGAAGCGCGTGTCGATCGCGCCGCCCACAACCGAGTTGATGAACACGAGCTTGCCGCCCCAAGGCAGGTCGATTTCCTCCTTGCCCTTCATCGTTACGCGATATTCCTTGCCGCCGATGTTGTACGAAACGGGGTCTTCCATACCTTCGCGGTACGGCTCGATAATGAGATGCACCTCGGCGAACTGGCCGGCACCGCCCGACTGCTTCTTGTG
>DFJU01000037.1:7795-27499 GCA_002373755.1 Bacteroidales bacterium UBA3663
ATGGTCTCGCGGTACGGAATGCGCGGCGCATCGAACGTGACATTCAGCTTGTCGATGTTCTGCAAACGCCAGTTGAGCACGTGGAAATGCAGTTCGCCTTGGCCATGAACAAGCAATTGGCGCAACTCCTTCGACTGCTCGACGACCCACGTCGGGTCTTCCAGGTGCATACGCGTCAGGGCCTGCATCAGCTTCTCGTTGTCCGCCTTGTTTACGGCCGATATTGCCCGCGTATATTTCGACGACGGATATTTCACGAGGTTGAACTTGCAGTCATTATCGACAGAATTCAGCGTGTTGCCCGTGCGCACATCCTTCAGCTTGACGCAACAGCCGATGTCGCCCGCCTGCAGCTGCTCGACCTTGTCGCGGTTGGCACCCGAGCAGACATAGAGCGCGGCCAGATGCTCCTTCGTGCCACGTTCGGCATTGATCAGGTCGTCGCCCTCCTTGACCGTGCCGCTCATAACCTTGAAATACTGCACTTCGCCGATGTGCGGTTCGACGCCGGTCTTGAAGAAATAGAGGCTGGTTGCGGCCGATGGATCCAACTTGACCTCCTCGCCGCGCGTGTTGTGGGCCGATGGCATTTCATCGACAAACGGGACAACATTGCCCAAGAACTCCATCAGTCGGTCAACGCCCATATTCTTGCCGGCGCACACGCAGAACACCGGGAAAATGTTGCGCGTCACCAAGCCCTTGCGGATGCCCTCGCGCAACTCATCTTCGGTCAGCGTGTCGCACTCGAAATACTTCTCCATCAGTGCCTCGTCATTCTCGGCAGCCGCATCAATCAGATAGCGGTGCATGGCCTGGGCGCGGTCTTTTTCGGCCGATGGGATTTCCTCGACTGTCAGTTTTCCGTCGGTGCTGTAGGTGAGCTGCTTCATCAGGATGATGTCGATGAGCTGATGGAAATTCTCGCCCGTCTCGACAGGATATTGCACCGGAACGACCTTGTCGCCGAAGGTGAACTGCAAGTCCTCGACCAAATGGTTGTAGTCGCACTCGGGGCGGTCCAGCTGGTTGATGAGGAAGATGACCGGCTTCTTCAGGTCTTCGGTGTAGCGGAAATGGTTTTTCGTGCCGACCTCAACGCCCTCGCCGCCGTTTACGAGCAGGATTGTGGTGTCGGTGACGGTCATTGCGGCCAATGCCTGACCCACGAAATCGGTCAAGCCAGGGCAGTCGATGATATTCAGCTTCTTGCCGTTCCATTCGGTGTGGAACACGGTGCTAAAGATGGAATAACCATAGTTCTTTTCAACAGGGAAATAGTCGCTCACCGTAGTCTGCTGCGACACGCGGCCCTTTCGGTCAATCTGTCCGGAGACGTAGAGCATCGTCTCGGTCAAAGTTGTTTTTCCAGAATTGTCGCTGCCCAACAGGGCGATGTTCTTGATTTCTTTTGAACCGTAAACTTTCATAAGACATTAGTATTTAAGGGTTATTTTTGTAGTATTGATTTCCGGCGACAAAAATATGTCTTTTTTCCTTCAATGCAACATTTCAAAATGAAAATATTGGCAATTTATGTTGAACAACATATTTCGGATTCAAAAGCAGATTCCCCGATTTCTCTTTTGCACGGCAAATTTGGATAATTAGCTGGATTTGCATAACTTCGCTGCGTTTTTTCCGAGCGGACTTCTATTGTCCGACATTGCCCTCAAACCGCATTTTTGTGTAAAATGATGTAAAACATACACCCAATGAAAAAGCTTTTTCTCCTTCCCGCAGCAGCACTAATGTTTGTCGCTGCATCGTTCCACAGTTGCGGCACATCGGCCGGCACCGCAGCCCTTTCGCAGTTCGGCCTCGACAGCAAGAGCGGACGCGCAGCCGCCATCGCCACAATCATCGAAGACGGTCTGTCGGCATTCACGGGCGACAGCACATCGTTCCTGGCCGGCGTCTGGACCTACACCGACGGTGCTTCGGTCTTCGACACGCTGTGGTTCTACCGCGATTCGACGGTCACGAGCCACTACGTCAGCGCAAAAGACACCATCGACCTGCTGCAAACCGGCGGCTACCTCTACTACCCCAGCTACAAGCAGGCTCTGGTGCAATACAACGGCGCGCACAACTACCTGACCGGCCGCGACTTGGCCAACTGGAGCATGACCTACATCTACAGCGTGTCGAAAATGAAGATGTCGTTGCTCAACGTCAACCAGCTCACCCTCGTCGAGCTTGACCAGACTACTGGCGAACAGCTATCGAGCACGACCTACACATACCTGAAGGACGTGGACTAATCTAAAGGCCGAGAAAGGCTTGAAAAGGGAGTAAAAGGGACAATAGAATCTGCATTCTGTCCTTTTTGATGTTTCTATTTTTTACCAATGGGACAAACGTCCTTTTCACTCCCCTTTTACTCCATTTTAACTTCCCTTAAATACCCATTTAAGATTTCTATGAAACGAACACTTTCCATTCTGGCCGTCACCTTCGCGATGGCCAGTTTTTGTTTTGCCGACATCAACACCGCGCCCTGGATTGCCATGCAGCCCGACGACACCATCGTCGCACCGCTGGTCCACTCGCCATACGTCAAAAAGACCTTCGGCCAACGCGACATCGGCCACTACGCGATGCCGATGATGCGCCGCGTGTTTGCCATCGACCATCGCAAGAAAATCGAGTCGGCCAAGCTCCAAGTGTGCGGTCTGGGCCATTTCGAGTGCTATCTGGACGGCACAAAAGTCGGCGACCACTTCCTCGATCCGGGGTGGTCGGACTACCGGCATGAGGCCGAATTCGTGGAGTTCGACGTGACTGCCAGCATTGCTCCATCGGACAAAAAAATCAAGAAAAAAGATGCCACACATGTGCTCGGCGTGATGCTCGGCAACGGATTCTACAACATTCCGCGCGAACGCTACTTCAAGTTGCTCGGCTCGTTCGGCGCACCGAAACTCAAACTGTCGCTCACCGTGCGCTACGCGGATGGCTCGGTGCAGGAGGTTGTGTCCGATGCCGATTGGCGCACGGCGGCCAGCCCGATCATGTTTTCAAGCATCTACGGCGGCGAAGACTACGACGCACGCAAGGAGCAGCCCGGATGGAACAGCGACCCAAAGTTCGACGACAGCACTTGGCAGCCGGCATTGGCCGTAACTCCAGCTTTCGACGCACGACTCAAACCGCAGAAAGGCACGGAACTCGTTGTGCTCGACACGCTTACGGCCAATAACATCCGCAGCCAGAAGGTAACAGAAAAAGACGGCACAACGCGCGATGCGTGGATTTACGACTTCGGCCAAAACCTGTCGGGCATCGTCGAACTGACGCTGAAAAACCGCGTAGCAAGCGGCCGAACTATACGTATGCGCCCGGCCGAACTGCTCCGTTCCGACGGCACGCTCAACCAGCGCGTTGCACAACCCTATTGGTTCGAGTTCACGGCCAATGGCTCAGCGCAGAAATGGTCGCCACGCTTCTCATACTACGGCTTCCGCTACGTCGAAATGAGCGGCATCCACCCCGACAGCATCGAGCTGCGAATGTTGCACACATCGGCCAGAACCTGCCAATCGCCCATCGGATCATTCCGCTGCTCAAACGACACGCTGAACCGCATCCACGACCTGATTGACAACGCGATACGCAGCAACTTGGCCAGTGTGCCGACCGACTGCCCGACGCGCGAAAAGTTGGGTTGGCTCGAACAGGATTATCTGATGCTGCCGTCGATGATGTGCCGCTACAACATGAAGGACATCTACGTGCGACTGATGCAGGAGATTGCCATCGCACAACAGCCCGACGGCATGGTGCCTACCATCGCGCCCTACTACACGTGGTTCGGATGGGGCTTCGACGACACTCCGGAGTGGGGCTCGGCCTTCATCCTCGCGCCGTGGATACTCTACCAATACGACGGCGACGACAGCCTGATCCGCAAATATTACCAGCCGATGCGCCGCTACGTTGATTATCTGCACTCACGCGCACGCGAGGAACGCGACAGCCTCGGCCAAGTCACCAAGCCCGAACACATCATCGCCTACGGTCTGGGCGACTGGTACGACCTCGGCCCCAAAGGTCCCGGCTACTCGCAACTCACACCAAACGGACTGACCGCCACGGCAACCTATTTTGAAGATGTACGGACAATGGCTCAGATAGCTCAACTGATTGGCAACAAGAGCGATGAACAACGGTTCACGGCATTGGCCGACAGCATCCGCACGGCCTATCGCACACAATTCGACACCTGCCGCAGCCAGACCGCATTGGCCATGGGACTGTCGCTCGGCCTCATGCCCGACTCGGCACGCGCAAAGGCTCAGGAACTGCTTTTGGCCGACCTTGCAGCGCCACACATCACAAGCGATGCGCGCGGCACCCAGCACTGGAACACGCTGCTCACGGCGGGCGACATCGGCTACGTCTATCTGGTGCGCACATTGGCCGACATGGGCCAGCACGCCCTGCTGATGCAGCTCTGCACACGTCCCGACATTCCTGGCTACGCCATGCAGCTGGCCAAGGGTGCGACGTCGCTCACCGAATCGTGGCAGGCCCTCGACAACGTGTCGAACAACCACCTCATGCTTGGACACATCATGGAATGGCTCTACGGCTACGTGGGCGGCATCCGCAAGGTCGATGGCCGATGGATTGTCGAGCCGGCCGACCTGCCAAATGTCGATTGGTGCGAGTGTACCCTGCCAACGGCCGACGGGCCGGTTTCCGTCTCGTGGAAACGCTTGCCTGACGGCAAAATCGAGGTGACGAGGAAATGACCGTCACCCACACAAAAAACACCTCGCAACCGCTTGATTTCTGCCGTTGCGAGGTGTTTTTTATTGTCTGGAGACCCTTAATCGCGCCTGCTGCCAAGGATGCGTAACAGATGCAGGAAGAGGTTCAGGAAATCGAGATAAAGAGACAAAGCACCCAAAAGGGCAATCTTGCGCACATTGTCGTCGGCCTCGCTGCCGTAGTTCAAAATGATTTGCTTGAACTTCTGCACGTCGTACATTGTCAGACCGCAGAAGATGGCGACAGCGACATACGAAATCACGTAGTCAATCATCGCGCTGTGCATGAAAAAGTTCACGATCGATGCCAGAATCACGCCCCACAATGCCATACCTGCAATGCGGCCGACGGTGGTCAGATCGCTCTTCGTCACGTGGCCATAGACCGCCATTCCACCGAAGGTGCCCGCCGTGATGAGGAAGACCTTGAAGACCGATGCCTCGGTGTAAACCAGCAGCACTGGCGCCATCCACGCTCCCATCACAACCGAATAGAGCGCAAAAAACAACGTAGCGACAATGAATGAAAGGCGCTCAATCATCGCACTCAAGGCCAAAACCAGAATGAACGATGCGATGGCGAGTCCCCACATCATGCCATTCGACAAAAACATCTCGGCAAATGCCCCATTGTGCACGATTCGATCCATCACAAGGAACGCCGTCATTGCGGTCAATGCAAGTCCGCACGTCATCCACAGATACATGTTGCGATAGACCGAGGCCGTAGTCTCTGCAAATCGCTGCTCCGAAGATTCCGATCTTACTGTGTAATCTTTTACGTAAGCCATAATTATTAAGTTATTTTTGATTTAATTCATTGATTACGTGCACCGTATGCACTGCGGCCAATGCAGCTGTCTCGGTGCGCAGACGCTGCTCGCCCAAACTGACAGGCACGTAGCCGTTCTGGATGGCCAACGCAACTTCATCGGCCGAGAAATCGCCCTCCGGACCAATCAGCACACGCACGTCGACACCCGGACGGACCTCGTGAGTGAGCAGTTTGCGCGGCTCGTCCTTCATGCAGTGGGCGATGAATTTCTGTCCGTCGAACGGCTCCTGCACGAACGACTTGATGTCGGTCATCTCGTCAATCTGCGGCAGGGTGGCCTTCAGGCTCTGTTTCATGGCCGATATTGCAATCTTGCGCATCCGCTCGGTCTTGATTTCCTTGCGTTCCGAAAAACGGCATTTCAACGGCGTGAAGCGGTCAAGGCCCATCTCGGTTGCCTTCTCCAGCCACCACTCCATGCGGTCAAGATTCTTGGTCGGCGCAACGGCGAGCTGCACGCTGTATGGCCAATGCCGTTCGTCATCGGCAGCAAGAATCTGCAATCCGCAATGCTTCGGATGCGCCGCAGTGATGGCACATCGGAAGTAACGGCCTTTGCCATCGACGACGGTGACCTCATCGCCCTCAACGTGGCGCAACACGCGCACGGCATGAGCAGAATCCTCTTCGGACAGCACCGGATTTGTTTCGATGTCTTCGCAATAGAAAATTATCATTGGGTAAAAAAGTGTAGAGTGCATTGATGGGGGTCGTTTGCCCAAGCCATCAACTCTTATTTCCTACTTCTTATTTCATAACTCACTCCTCGCGCTCGTGCTTATACTCGAACAGGAAAGCGAAGGCTACGGCCACAACGAGAGCGAATGCAGCAAAGATGTACCACGCTGTGCTCCAGCCAGTTGGAGTGTTGCCGACGAGGAAACCCTCTTCGTTCCAATGGCACAGATTGTTGATCACAGCACCTGCGGCCAATGTTCCGATTGTGGCACCCAAACCGTTGGTCATCAACATGAAAAGACCCTGGGCCGATGCCTTGACGTCCGGTTCACATTCCTTATCGACGAAGATGCAGCCCGAGACGTTGAAGAAATCGAACGCAACGCCATAGACCACACACGACAGCACGATGAGAATCACGCCCGGGAAGGCCGGATTGCCCGCTCCGAAGAATCCGAACCGCAAAACCCATGCCAACATTGCAATCAGCATGACGACCTTGATGCCGTAGCGCTTGAGGAAGAACGGAATCAGCAGGATGCAAAGAGCCTCAGCAATCTGCGAAAGCGAGACGAGCATCGTGGCATTGTTGGCGCCAAAGGTGTCGGCCATAGCCGGATCGCTCTTGAAATGAGTCAGATAGGGCGTAGCAAATCCGTTTGTAACCTGCAACGACATTCCGAGCATGGCCGAAAAGATGAAGAAGAGAGCCATCTTCTTGGTCTTGAACAACTTGAATGCGCTCAAGCCCAGCTGCTCACCAAGCGACTTCGACTCCTTCCGAACCAACTTGCAGGCCGGCAGAGTGAAGCAATAGAGACACAAAAGCACGCCAAGCACGCCAGACACCATAAACTGCATATAGGTGTACTGGAACTTGTCGGCATTCTCGCCCAACGTGAATCCGAAACCGCCATCGCCAATCACTGCGCAGTTGACGAACCACATCGTGGCAATGAAGCCGACGGTGCCGAACACACGGATTGGCGGGAAGTCGCGCTCAGTGTCCATGCCGTTGGTCTTCAAGATGGTGAACGCCACGGTGTTGGACAAGGCCAACGTCGGCATATAGAACGCCACACTGACGGAATAGATTACAAGGAACAACGACTTGTCTGGTTCGACGCTGTTCATGCCGATGTTGGCCAACGCAATCATCATCAGACCGGCGACGAGGTGACAGATGCCCAACAGACGCTGGGGCTGCACGTATTTGTCGGCAACGATGCCCATCAGCGTAGGCATAAAAATCGAAACAATGCCCTGAATGGCATAGAACCACGAAATCTCGTCGCCCATTCCGGCACGACCCAAATAATTTCCCATCGAGGTGAGATAGGCTCCCCACACGGCGAACTCCAAAAAGTTCATCACGATGAGACGAAGTTTCATGTTCATTGTTACTGTAATGTAAAGTTACTATAAGTTATTAGTTATTCATGGACAGATTGATAATAACCAATAACACGTACTTATCCCATCACGGCACTGGAATACGCCATAATGGGATAAGTTCTGATTCGTTTTTACTGATGTGTCGAGCGAAGCAGGTCGTTGACGGTCTTGACAGGATTGAACGTCTCGATCGGAACCTCGACGAAGACGGTGTTCCAGTCGGACATCGCACCGTTCCAAAGTCCGGGCAATTCGAGAGCCTTCAGCTCCTTGCCGTTCTTCGACTTCTGCGAGATGAAGCCAGTCTGCGGGTCAACGTGCTTCAAGAGGTCGTAGCTCTTGCCGTTGCGGTCGCGCGTGGCGCACACCAGATCGACCGGATTGAAGTGGCTGCCCTGCTTGAACATGGCTACCGAATCGGCATCGTTCATATCAATCTGCGACGACTCGAGAATCTGGTCCTGATAGGTTCCGTCGGGGCTTTGTGCGATGAACGGACCACCGCCTGGCTCGCCCACATTCTTCACCATGCCACACACGCGGAGCGGACGGTTCAGCTTGTTCTTGATGTAGATGGCCAATTCGGTGTCGTCGAGCTGCTTCGTCTCCGGATTCTTGATGTAGAGCTTCTGCTGCAAGAAGTAGAGCATGTCGATGAGCTGCTCGTGGCCATACTTGCCCGATTCGAGCAACTGCAGATAGCTGTAGATTTTCTGCTGCAGGCTCACCAGGACACCGCCAAGAATCTGCTTGTATTTGACGGTGACGGACTTCAGCGAGTCGGGCACAACGTTGTCGATGTTCTTGATGAAGATGACGTCGGCCTCCTGCTCGTTCAGGTTTTCGATGAGCGCGCCATGTCCACCCGGGCGGAACACGAGCTGACCGTTTTCATCACGGAATGGCGTGTTGTCCATGTTGGCGGCCAATGTGTCGGTCGATGCCTTCTGGACAGAGAATGAGATATTGTAGGTCACACCGTACTGCTTTTCATAGGCGGCCTTCTTTTCATCGACCAGTTTTTCAAATAATGGCAGATGTTCGGGGCTGACGGTGAAATGCAGGTTGACCTTGCCTTCGCCATTGGCCGCGTAGAGCGCTCCCTCGACCAGATGCTCTTCGAATGCCTTGCGCACGCTGTCTTTTGCACGATGGAAGGTGAGCAGGCCCTTCGGCAACTGTCCGTAGTTCAATCCCTTGGCAAGCAACAGGTTTTCAACTACCGCCTTGAACTGCGCACTCTTGATGAGGTCGCGCACGCCTCGGCCCTCATTCTTCTTGCAAGCCTCGTCCAGCTCGTTGAAGAAGGCGAATTTCTCGATATCGTCGAAGAATTTCTTTTCAAAATCGGTTGTCGGACGCGCGTAGTCGGCCGAAAGGAATTCGAAAAGATTCTTGAACATTCGGCTTGCGGCACCCGATGCGGGCACGAACTTCAAAATTGTGCGGTTGTTGGCCAGATAGCGGTTCCACAACTCCTGATAATATACGGCTGCATCGTCGTCGATGGCCATGATGCCGTATTCGAGCGATGATGCACACTTCAACTTTAGAAAAGGAAATCCGTTGGCAAACGAATCCAACTGGCTCTGCGCCTTCTCGACAGAGATTCCGCGTTTGGCCAGCACCTCAAGATCTTGTTGTGTAAACATAGTAAATATTAAAATAAAGAAATAAAAGGATTATATTACACTTTAAAAAAATTCGGGGGTCAAAAGTACGTTTTTTTTCGATATACGGCCTTGCAGCAACATTTTTTTTCTACTTTTGCGATGTTTTTTCGCCCGCCGAAAATAAAAAAGACGCACCATTCTGACAAAAACGATTGAGAGGATGACTGGATACAAAGAGACTTTCACAAACGAGGAACTGCAACGGCTACGCGACGTTGTGCGATACATGCACAGCGATGTGCGGGCATTGTTCACTGGCAAAGAGTGGCTTGACCTGCGTCGGCTCGTGCATCTCGGCATCCGCTCCGGAGCCTATGGCAAAGACGAACACGGAGTGAGCCAGCTGCTGCTCTCGATGCTGTCGTGCCGCGCCCTGCTCGAACTGGCCGGACTGAGGCAGGCATCGATGCTCAGCGTGATGCTCTACCCGATGGCCGAGCGGAAAATCGTGCCCATCGACGAAATCCGCAGGTGCTTCGGCGACGACGCTACGCGACTTATCGAGGGCATGACGCGCGTCATGGAGATGTATCACGAACACGACCGCAAGAGCGATGCCGGCTCGGTGCTCGAAGACGAGAATTTCCGCAAACTGCTGCTTTCGATGGCCGAAGACATCCGCGTCATCATCTGCCTGATTGCCACGCGCTACGTGCTCATGCAGCTGCTGAACCACAATCCCGACACTACCTATCGCCACCGCATCACGCAAACCTGCCAGCTGCTCTACACGCCGATGGCTCATCGTCTTGGCCTATACTCCATCAAGCGCGAGCTGGAAGACATGACGCTGAAATATGAGGATCGGGCCACGTTCGACGACATCGCCCGCCAACTCCAACAGACGAAATTGAGCCGTGAAGCCTATATGCAGGCCTTCATCGAGCCGCTTGAGAAGCGTTTGCGCGACACTACGCGACTGAATTTCCACATCAAGGGACGCACCAAGAGCATCAGCTCCATCCACCACAAGCTGGAGACGCAGCAGACATCGCTCGACAAGATCTACGACCTGTTTGCCATCCGCATCATCATCGACGAACCCGACCAGAGCAAGGAGAAGGCTGACTGCTGGCAGGCCTACAGCATCGTGACCGACATGTACCAGCCCAACCCAAAACGTCTGAAGGATTGGCTGTCGATTCCGAAGTCGAACGGCTACGAATCGCTCCACATCACGGTGGCCGGCCCCGACAAACGCTGGGTTGAGGTGCAGATCCGCACCAAGCGAATGGACGAGATTGCCGAACGCGGTCTGGCCGCACATTGGCTCTACAAGGGCATAAAAAGTCAGGGCGCGGTCGATCAGGTGATGGCATCAATACGCGATGTGCTGGAACACAACGCATCGCCCGACGACGTGATGAAAGACCTCTCGCTCGGCCTCTACCGCGAGGAAATCTTCGTCTTCACTCCACGCGGCGACGTGTTCAAGTTGCCGAAGGGCGCCACTGTGCTCGACCTTGCATTCCAGATTCACTCGAAACTCGGCTTGTCGTGCGTCGGCGCGAAAGTCGGCAACCGCAACGTCAAGATCAACTATCAGCTGCACAGCGGCGACCAAGTGGAAATCCTGACATCGCCGCAACAGACTCCGAAAATCGACTGGCTCAACATCGTCGCCACATCGAAGGCGAAACTGCGCATCAAGCAAGGACTGAAGGAAATCGAGAACCGCGAGGCTGAATCGGGCAAGGAACTGCTGCAACGCCGCTTCAAGAACCGCAAAATCGACATCGACGAAGGCGAACTCTCGAAACTGGTGCTACGCATGGGATTCAAGACGCAGACGCAGTTCTTCCACGCACTGGCCATTCAGGAAATCGACGTGGACGACGTGCTGAAGGCATACGACCGGATGTTGCAGCCGACGATTCAAGGCGAACCCGAATCGCACAGCGCCGAAGATTTCGACCTGCGGCTGTCTGGTGCATCGGCTAAAGACAGGATTTCGGCTCAGGGCGACGACGTGCTCGTCATCGACAAGGACCTGAAGGGGCTGGACTATTCGCTGGCCGGTTGCTGCCACCCGATCTACGGCGACGATGTGGTCGGCTTCGTGAGCATCAACGGCGGCATACGCATACACCGCGCCGACTGCGTGAACATCCGCAACCTGCAGGAGCAATACCCTTACCGAATCGTCCGTGCCCGCTGGAGCGGCAAGAGCGGCAGCCAGTACAGCATCACGCTGCGGGTCATCGGCCAAGACGAAATCGGCATTGTGTCCAACATCTCGTCGGTCATCAACAAGGAGAAGGACACCCTGCTGCGCGCCATCAACATCGACACCGACGGAGGCCTGTTCCGCGGCCATCTGACGGTCATGGTGCAGGACTTGTCGTCGCTCAACTCGCTCATCAAGAAGATCAAGGCCATCAAGGGAGTGAAACAAGTTGAAAGGTGAGTTTTCAAATATTAAATACTAAATATTAAATATCAGATATTTATGACAAAAACGCTGACCATTGTTTCATTGGCTTTGTGTTGTGGCCTATGCGCCTGCTCAAGTGAAGACGAGAAGCGTGCCGAACGGCTCTACACTTCTGCCGAGCAGGCTTTTCACGAAGAACGCTACGACTACGCGATTTCTTTGCTCGACAGCATCGAATCGGACTGTAAAAAGGCCATCGAATGGCGCAAACGGGGCCACACGTTCTCCTACGAGGTGCAATTAGCCCAACAACGCGAGGAATTGGCATCGGCCGACACGATGTTGCTGGCTGTCACGAAGTGCATAAACGAGCTGGTCGAGAGCGGCAAGTTCGACTACGCGAAAGGCGAATATGACGAGCTGGGCCGGTTCTTCGTACGAGGCACAGAGGCTGAAAAAAACATCGGCCGCAACTACGTGCATGCCACCGTCAACGAATACGGCATCGTGCAACTCATCAGCGAATATCGCGGCGGCAGTTTCATCAACCACACGCAGTTACGGTTCATCGGCCAAGACAAGAGCGAGATGACGACAGCCAATGTCCCACTATCGAACGAGGGGGCTAACTACCACTTCAAGCACGGCGGCGTGTGCCACGAGACGGTAACTTATGTGAACGATTCGGCATTGGCCTATGTGGATATGCACGCCAACGACAGCCGCCTGAAGGCCGTCCTCGTCTATGCCGACGGAACGAAGAGCCTTGCCGTCCAACTGACGGATGCCGACCGCAACGCCATCGCTCTCACCTACCAGCTCAGCAAAATGCTCGCCGCACAATTGCAATACAAGCAACGCAGCAAGACTGCTGCCGGAAAAATCCAGTTCTTGCAGGCGAAAATAGCAAAATAGACAAGCATTGACGTGCGTGTGCATTGTTGCGCAAAATCCCGATACCACAAGATTGGCTGACAAGTCCGACTGACAGGTATCGGAATTATTTTTCGACGAAAAACGACGAAAACTTTGCTTCCCACGTTTTTGACAATCAAGCCAGTTGCCCATGTCGCCAAAAACAATTAACTTCGCCCCGTTTTGTTATAAAAAACCCAAATTAGTAATACGCATGAAAAAAAATTTATTCCTCGGATTGCTATCTATCGCAGCCGCAAGCGCTTTTGCGCAAACCGACAAACAGCTGTATGATTTCGTCGTGCCGCGCGACGGTTCGTTGGCCGATGCCATACAAGCCGCCAACAACCGTCAGGACATCAACGCACGTTACCGAATCTTCATCATGCCCGGCGAATACCGTCTGCCAGCCGATTCCACCAATATGGTGCTGGGCGGCGACAGCGTAAAATATCCAACCCCAATCACATATCTGCGCACGGGCAACACAAGCATCATCGGCGAAGACTTCAACACGACATCGTTCACCAACTCGACTCCACAAGTCGAATGGCGCAACCAATGGGGAACCGCCAACCCCCTGGAGGGCATCAGCAAGAGCGACGTGCTCTACATCTGCAAAGGGGCCGACAACTGCTATCTGCAAGGTGTCACCATCAAGAGTTCGATTGCTGACGCGCACGGCCGCAACATTGCATTGAACGACAACTCAAACAAGACCATCATCAAGGACTGCTGTCTGTGGGGCTTCCAAGACACCTACGTGTCGCACGCTCAGCAGCGCTACTACTTTGAGGGCGGCGTCATTCGCGGCTGTGTCGATTATTGCTGCGGCAAGGGCGACGTCTGGTACAACCAAGTGACGCTACGCACCGCCGGCGGCGGTTTTCTGGCCGTTCCATCGCGCCCGTTCAAATACGGCTACGTGTTCGACAGATGCCGCATCGTGAGCGATGGCAACAATGGCGACAACAGCTACACGCTGGGACGTCCTTGGGGAAAAGGCACTCCGAGCGCTGTCTTCCTCAACACCACAATGGAAATCAAGCCGTCGCAAATCGGATGGGATGAAATGTCGGGCGGTTGGCCTACGCGATTTGCCGAATTCAACAGCATGGACGCCGACAAGAAACCCATCAGTCTGTCTGGACGCAAGACGACATTCGGCGACAAGAAAAACTGCAACAAGCCAGTCCTGACCGAAGAAGAGGCCGCGAAATATACCATTGAACTTGTGATGGGTGCCGACGATGGTTGGGAGCCGCGCGACTTCACCCGCCAGGTTGAGCCTGTAAAGAAACTGAAGGCCAAGAAAGGCATCCTCACATGGAAACACTGCGACGATGCGCTTCTCTACGCGATTTTACGCAATGGTTCTGTGGTCGATTTCACGATAGAAAACTCGTACACCCTGCCGACCGACACTCAGAAGAGCGACAAATGGTCAATCCGATGCGCCAATCAAATGGGCGGCCTCGGCGAAGCGTCGAGCCAAGTTTCTTCGAAGTAATTGAGCCTTATCAAAAAAATCAACGATGCGTTCTACATTCACTGAAATGTGGAACGCATCGTTTTTTTTGCTGCAAGATCATCAGTCTGCATCTGAGGCCTTAGGCTTTTCTGTTGCAATCTTGTCCAACGTGTCGGCCAAAATCCGGTTACGCAAATCGGTCAACCAAGCCGAAAATGCAACGACATCGAAGGCATAAGTCTTGTTCAATTCATATTCGTTGTCGGCCCAAGTGCCGATTGGCGATTCGTTATGCTGGATGACCGCTTCTAGCTTGTCAAGCGCCTTGTAGAGTTTTGCCTCCAACGTCTTTTGCTCTGCCATTTCCGCGTAGAGCGCACGCATATCGTCCGAAACTCCGTTCGGCAAAGTTTGCACCCACCGATCGAGCAATGAATCCTCGACATCCCGATCCGCATTGGTCTTCAAGAAAGTCGGTATGTCGCCCGTAAAACATTCGCCCAAGTCGTGAATCAGGCACATGTTCACCACCTTGCTGATGTCGGCCTCTGGGAATTCACGTTTCAATAGGAATGCCATCAACGATACCCTCCAACTGTGTTCGGCCACGCTTTCTACGCGACCTTTCGACGTAGTGCAATGCCTCGGAGTGTCCTTCAAGCGTTCCGCTACGTGCAAAATGTCCAAAAAATCCTTAGGATTCATATATATCAAGTTTGTTAATCGAAATTTCGCAGTGAATAACACCACATTTAAAATCAAAAACGAGGGATCTTCACAGATGCCCCGTTTCTAAGTAAAGATTTCAAAATCCACTTTACTTGTTAATTGCCCAAATGTATCTATGTATCTCAAATTTTGACAATGCGAAGATATAAAAAAATCTTAAATAACAGACAACTTTCGTTAAATTAGATTATTTCATACAGCGTTCGACATCGCAAAACTATATTTTTTGTCACATACGCAAAGCAAAATACAAAGAAATCTTGCTTTACGGCAATGAATTACAGCGTTTTGATGAATGCAATGGCGACCAAATAGAGCATCATTGCGGGAGCCGCCAACAGCAAAGAATCGAAGCGATCCCACAAGCCGCCATGACCGGGCAACAACGTGCCGGAATCCTTCACTCCGACGGCTCGTTTCACAAAACTTTCCACCAAATCGCCAAAAGTACCGAACACGCTGACCGTCAGGCCAAGGCCAACCCAATCCAATCGGCTATAGTGCTGTAGCTCATGCAAATCCTGTCCGAAAAAGCCCCAAAATGAAGCCTGATAGAGCGCAAGTCCCAACATCGCGTTGAACAAACATCCTCCCCAAAAGCCTTCCCACGTCTTTTTTGGCGACACACGCTCAAATAACTTATGTCGGCCAAGAGTGATGCCGGTCAGATATGCGCCGGAATCGTTGCACCACAAGAAAAAGAACAGGGCAAGCAACATGATTCCATTATAATCGTCTTCGATGTTGCCAAGCGGAATTGCAATGCTATGGAATGCTATCGAATTGAGCATCGACAACGGAAGCGCGATGTAGATTTGCCCCAAAATGACGTAGGCAAGTTCGCGAATCGGATTCTGCTGTGCCGAATACAGACGGCTGATGAAAAGCACAAGCATGTAAATCAGATAGAGCACAAAAACATTGTTGCCCAACGACGTAATGTGCGATGCATCAAGGAAGAAGCACCAGAAAAGGGTGACGCCGCCTAAACTGTGCATCCAGCGCGTGATGTTGACCTCCCGCGAGATGTTGATGATGTTATAGAACTCCATCAGCACGCCGAAAATCAGGACCGAAAACAAAACTGCGAACGAGTACGCGCCACCCAAAACGCACGCAATGATTGAACCGACAATGACAAGACCTGTCAAAGTGCGCTGCAACAGTGAGTAATTGAACAATTTGCTCATAGCGTGGAATTATTTTTTTGTTTTCATCAGCTCATCCGTGCGCGATGTCCATTGGCGCTCACCGAAGATTTCGATGACGTCTTCTGTGAAGATGACTTCCTTCTCCTCCAGACGCTGAGTGAGCTGTCCGTGACCGTCGGCATACGTCTTCAGCAACGTCTTGGCGCGTTCATACTGCTCAGAAATCAAGGCCGAAACCTCTTCGTCAATCACGCGCGCGCGTTCATCACTATATGGTTTCGAGAACCCGTAATCCTGTCCTGTGCTGTCGTAATAACAGATGTTCGGCAAACGCGAACTCATACCATAGTATGCTACCATTGCGTAAGCCTGCTTGGTGACACGTTCGAGGTCGTTGGCCGCACCACTTGAAATGTGGCCGATAAAAAGTTCCTCAGCAGCGCGTCCGCCCAACAGCGAGCAAAGCTCGTCGCACATGGCCTCCTTTGTCGAAATCTGACGCTCTTCAGGCATATACCAAGCGGCACCCAAAGCCTTTCCGCGCGGCACAATCGTGACTTTGACCAACGGTGCGGCATATTGCAGATGCCAAGAAATCGTGGCGTGTCCGGCCTCGTGAATGGCGATGCTGTGCTTCTCCTCCTGCGTCATGATTTTCGACTTCTTCTCCAGACCACCGATGATGCGGTCAACGGCGTTGTTGAAGTCGGCTGCCTCGACGCGTTTCTTGTTGGCACGGGCAGCAATCAGTGCTGCCTCATTGCAGACATTGGCGATGTCGGCGCCTGAGAATCCTGGAGTCTGACGTGCCAACTTCTTGATGTCTATGTTCTTGGCCAAGTGCAACGGCTTGAGGTGCACCTTGAAGATTTCCACGCGGTCGTTCAATTCGGGCAGGTCAACCGCAATCTGGCGGTCGAAGCGTCCGGCGCGCAGCAATGCTTTGTCGAGCATGTCGGCACGGTTGGTTGCGGCCAATATGATTACGCCGGAGTTCGTTCCGAAGCCGTCCATCTCGGTGAGCAGCTGGTTCAACGTGTTCTCGCGCTCGTCATTGCCACCGCTGAAGTTGCGTGTGCTGCGTGCGCGGCCGACGGCGTCGATTTCGTCGATGAAGATGATGCATGGCGACTTCTCCTTTGCTTGGCGGAACAGGTCGCGCACGCGGCTCGCACCGACGCCGACAAACATCTCGACGAAATCAGAACCAGACATCGAGAAGAATGGAACATCGGCCTCGCCAGCTACTGCCTTGGCCAACAACGTCTTGCCCGTACCTGGAGGGCCTACGAGCAGGGCACCCTTCGGAATCTTGCCGCCCAGGTTGGTGTATCGCTCCGGATTTTTCAAAAATTCGACAATCTCCTGGACCTCCTGCTTGGCCTCGCTCAATCCAGCCACATCCTGGAAGGTGACCTTCATCTTGTTGTCCTTGTCGAAAACCATCGCCTTGCTGCGTCCGACGTTGAAAATTCCGAACGGGCCACCGCCGCGCTCCCCCATCGAACTTGAAATGTTGCGCAAGAAGAAGAACCAGAAGAAGATAATCATCAGCAAGAGCGGGCCGAAGTTGTACAGCAAGTCGCGTAGCGTGCTATTGCGCTCATATCGCACGTCAAGATTGCTGCATTGGCTTCCTTCGGCCGACTTCCAGATCTCGACCTCCTCGGCAAAGCGGTCGCAGCTCGGCAAATTCGACTGCAACACGACACGATTGTTGGTGGCAGCCGTCTGTTTGAAGGCATCGGACAATGCTGGGAATGCCTCTCCCGGGTCCTTGCTCAACGTCGCAGTTGCCTCGGCCTCGCGCGCATCGACCACAACCTTGTCGAAAAAGCCCTGCTTCGTCAGCTGCTGGAATTGGCTATAGTCGATGGTGCGCTGCGTGTTGCCGTCGCTACTCATATACATATAGACCAAAAATCCGCCGATGAGCAGATAAACGTAGAATATGTTGAAATGGAAACCGCGTTTTTCGCCATCTCCGTTGTTTGAACCGAACTTGATGAATTTCTCCTTTTCAGCGGCTTCCGCCTGCTTGTTGATGTCTTTTTCTGCAGCCATGTGTCATTGTTTTGTTACTACGCGAATTTCCTTACTCCACGTCAATCGACGTCCTCTATTGAAGTGATTTTGGCATCCTCCCACAGCGATTCAAGGCTGTAGAATTGCCGCGTCTCTGGCAGGAAAACATGCACGAGGATGTAGCCATAGTCGATGGCGATCCACATACGGTTTTCCATTCCGACAACGCCGAGGCTCTGTTGGCCGATTTCATCGCGCACAGACTTCATCAGCGTGTTTGCGATGCCATAGACCTGTGTTGACGACGAGCCTTCGCACACCACGAAATACTGGAATGCGGCTTCGTCGAATTTTCGCATGTCAATCACCTGAATGTCGTGGGCTTTGCCATTCTGAAGCCCTGCGACTATGGATGTAAGCAGTTCGTCTTGCAAAGTAATAAATGTCTATTGTTAAAAAAAATCAGGCGCGAAGATAGTGACAAAAAGCGACAAAAGCGAAAATCGCTCTCAAAAAGTGAAAAAGCAAATGTTTTTTCGTCCGATGTCTGCGCTCATATTGGTAAAAAGTTTATATTTGCACGCGTTTTTCGCCACAGAAAGGCCAGAAAAGCGAAAAAAAAACAAACTTTCAACACACAAACACAACATGGAAATCAAAGGCAAAGTAATTCAAGTCATGCCTCTTCAGTCGGGCACAAGTCAACGCACAGGCAACGCCTGGAGAAAGCAGGACTACCTAATGGAAACATACGACCGTTTCCCGCGCAAAATATATTTCGGCTTCTTCGGCGATGCCATCGACCAATACCCACTTCAGGCCGGCGACGACATCAACTTGAGCTTCGACCTCGAAAGCCGCTCATATGTTGGTCGCGACGGCGTTGAACGTTGGTCAACCGACGTGCGGGCATGGAAGGCTGAAAAGATTGATCCATCAATGATTCAGGCTCAGATGCCATACGGACAGCCGGCGCCGACTGGCGTACCGCAGTTCCCTGCCGCACCTGCCCCGGCACAGCCATACGCACAACCGGCAATGGATGCTGCAAACGACCCAATGGCAACCGGCACTGCACCGAACGCATCAGAAGACCTTCCATTCTAACCGCCTTGTCCTTCCTTTGTCAACCGAACTTGGCAAGAGAAGGGACTTTTTCTTGGCATAAAGCCAATTAGGTGGCAGAATGTTGCAAGAAGCGCGAATTTTGCATATTTTTGCGCGGTCTGAAACACCAAGAGACTACATTTACCCATTATAAACCAAAAAAATCTAAGTAATTATGGCAAATTTGGATTTGACCAAGTATGGCATCACCGGCTCTACCGTGATTGCTCACAACCCTTCTTACGAGGAGTTGTTCAAGGCAGAAACCGACCCTTCTCTCACAGGTTACGAGAAAGGTCAGGTTACTGAATTAGGCGCTGTAAACGTAATGACTGGTATCTTCACCGGCCGTTCACCTAAGGATAAGTACATCGTTGACAACGACGAGAGCCACAACAACGTATGGTGGACCTCTGAGGAGTACAAGAACGACAACCACCCAATGAGCGAGGATGTCTGGAACACCGTAAAGGAAATCGCCAAGAAGGAGCTGTCGAACAAGAAGCTCTACGTCGTTGACGCTTTCTGCGGTGCCAACAAGGCTACCCGTCTGGCTGTCCGCTTCATCGTTGAGGT
>DFJU01000157.1 GCA_002373755.1 Bacteroidales bacterium UBA3663
CTCGACGACATCCGCAACATCATGTTCCAGCCGCGCCTGTACGAGCGGATGACGGTGGCCGACATCATGATCGGTCCATTGGCCAAAATCCACCCCGACATGAACATGGCCGAGGTGATGAACCTGTTCGACAACACCAACGCCTGGAGCCTGCCGCTCATCGACCAGTCGGGCCAATACATCGGAATGCTGTCGAAGAGCCACATCTTCAAGAACTACCGCTCGCTGCTCAAGGACTTCTCGGAGGATTGAGCCATCGGCCAAAACGGACTTTCCACAATGACCATCGAACGCCACCCCCTGCAACCATTCCTGCCAGCCCACGCTACGCGACTTTTTCTGGGCAGCTTCCCGCCGCCGCGCGCCAAGTGGAGCATGGATTTCTTCTACCCCAACTGGATCAACGACTTCTGGCGCATCATGGGCATCATCCACAAGGGCGACAGGCACTTTTTTGAGGTGGCCGATGCAAAGCGGTTCGACAAGGAGCGCATCGTGCAGTTCGCCATCGAGATGGGACTGGCCTTCTACGACACCGCGCAATGCGTGCGCCGGCTTCAGGACAATGCGAGCGACGACCTGCTCGAAGTCATCGAGCCGACCGACATCGCCCAATTGCTACGGCCGATGCCCCTGTGCCACACCATCGTCACCACCGGCGGCAAGGCTTCGACGCTCGTGCAGCAGCAATTTGCGTTGGCCGATGCCCCTGCGGTAGGCACGTCGATCACATTCACGGCCGATGGGCGCGAACTGCGCTGGTGGCGTATGCCCTCGTCGTCAAGGGCATATCCGTTGGCCATCGAAAAGAAGGCCGAAAGTTACAGGAAGTTGTGGGAATGAACGCAAAAAGTCGCTATCGTGTAGCGACTTTTTTTTTGTACGTATTTTCAAGGTCTCATCTCTTCCGCACCACCCAGATGCTCACCTCATAGAGCAGGTAGAGCGGCACGGTGACGAGCAGAAGCGTGAAAATGTCGGGCGGCGTGATGATGGCGGCCAACACCATGATGCCGACAAGCGCGTGGCGGCGATAGCGGCGCATCACATCGGCCGAAAGCAGACCGATGCGTCCCAGAAACCAGCACACGAGCGGCAGCTGGAACACGACGCCCATCATGAACGTCAGCGTCGAGAAAGTCGAGATGTAGCTGTCCAAGGTGATGGCGTTCGTGACATCGGCCGAAACCTGATAAGTGCCCAAAAAGCGGAACGAGATGGGGAAAAGCACGAAATAGTTCATCGCCACGCCAAGGGCGAAAAGGACATACATCATGCCGCCCACACGCACCGCAAGGCGACGTTCATTGTCGTAGAGCGCTGGACTGACGAACCCGAAAAACTCCAGCATGATGTAGGGCGAGGCGACCAACGCGGCCAGATAGAACGAGCTGGTGACGTGCGCCATGAACTGCCCCGAAAGCTCGGTGTTGATCAGCGCAATGTGCCACGGCTCGAAACGGAAATCGCTGCCAAATCCGCGTAGCAGCTCCTCGATGAGGCGGAACGTGACGAAATCGCACTCCTTCGGGGCCAACAGGATGTCGAAAACAGGCTCCTTCAGGCAGAAGATGCCGGCCGTGAGCGCACACAAAACAAGCGCAAGACGCCAAAGCATCCTGCGCAACACCTCCAGATGGTCCCCAAACGACATCAGCGGCAACATCACTCCTGCTTTTTGTCCGATGCCGGAGCCTCGTCTTTCGCTTGGGTGGCATTGGCCGACGGCTCATCCTTGCCGTTCATGCCGTCCTTGAAACTCTTCACGCCCTTGCCGAGGCCATTCATCAGTTCGGGAATCTTCTTGCCGCCGAACAGCAGCAGTACAACCGCAAGAATTACAACGATTTCCGTCGTTCCGATAAAAAGGAATGAAATGTTCATAACGTGAAGTTTTTAGGGATAATTGATTCAAGTTCGTGGCGACAAAAGTAGCGAAAAAACGGCGAAGTTGTACCGCCGGCCAATGATTTACGGGGATTTTTTAGTAATTTCGCGGCCGAAAATCAGAAAAGCATGACTGAACTCCAGACTCTAACCCTGCCAAACGGACTCCGCATCGTCCACCAAAACACCTCGACAGGCGTCGCCTACTGCGGATTCATGGTCGATTGCGGCACGCGCCACGAGCAGACTGCGGCCGACTTCGGCATGGCACATTTCGTCGAACATATCCTCTTCAAGGGCACGCGCAAACGCGACGCGTGGCACATCAACCAGCGGCTCGAAAGCGTGGGCGGCGAACTGAACGCCTTCACCACGAAGGAGGACACGACCTTCTATGCGGCTTTTCTGCCACAGGATTTCTCCATCGCCTGCGAACTGCTGTGCGACCTCATCTGCCACCCGACCGCCCCGCAGCACGAACTGGAAAAGGAACGCGAAGTCGTGCTCGACGAGATCGACAGCTACCGCGACACGCCGGCCGACCTGATCTACGACGTGTTTGAAGACCGCCTGTTCGCCGGCACGCCGCTCGGACACAACATTCTCGGCTCGGAGGCAACCGTGCGCACCTTCGACCACGACCGCTGCATCAGCTTCATCGGCCGCAACTACCGTCCCGAACGCATGGTCTTCTTCGCCTACGGGCCGATGCCCTGGACCTCCGTCGTGCGCCTCCTGACGAAGCATTTCGACCTCGCGGCTACGGCATCGGACATGAAAAGTCACGTAGTAGCCACGGCCGATGCCACTCCAGCCAATGTTTCAGCCACGGCCGATGCCACATTCGGCGCACAGCATCAGGCTCATTGCATGCTGGGCTGCAAGGCATACTCCATCGGCCATAAGGATGCAGCTGCGCTGTCGCTCATCAACAACATACTCGGCGGACCGGGCATGAACAGCCGTCTGAACCAGCAGCTACGCGAAAAACGCGGTCTGGTCTATACCGTCGAGAGCACACTGACACGCTTCACCGACACGGGCTATTTCAGCATCTACTTTGGCTGCGACCACGACGATGCCGACCGCTGCCTGAACCTCTGCCGCAAGGAGCTGCGACGCCTCATCGACCAACCGCTCTCGCCGCGCCAGCTGAAGGCCGCGCAGAAGCAGTTCAAGGGGCAGATGGGCATCGGCACGGCCAATCTGGAGAACAATGCTCTGACGCTTGCCAAGTCGTACTTGCGGCTCGGTCGGGTCGAGACGTTGGCCGACAACTGCGCCCGCATCGATGCCGTCACGTCCGAACAGATCCAGCGCGTGGCCAGCGAACTTTTTACCGACGGGAACCTGCTTGAGGTGCGCTCCTCGAAACTGTAATTTCCCATCACCGAATAAAATTGTAGAGACGCCACATTGTGACGTCTCTACGACATCGGAACACCAAAAACGTAAACAAAAAAAGACCTCCCAGCCAAAACTGGAAGGTCAATTTTTATATATTCAGGCAGGAGGTTACTTCTTGATGAAGACAACCTTGCCGTTCACGATGCTCATGCCATCGGCCTTGACAGCCTTCACACCATTGAGGTTGAAGATGTCGCCCTGCTCGCCTGCAACGCTGAGCGTCTCGATGCCGCTGACGTCTTCGCCCTCAGCAATTGTGATTGTCCAGCGTGCGTCGCCGCCGACGCTTTCAGGTGCAGTTGTGCCAAATGGATAGGCGAACGTGCCGTTGAAGTCGCCAGCAGCTGCATCGGCGAAGGTGACGATGCCTGCGATGCTGTTCTGAACGCCCTCACCCTCAGTGGTATCGCCGGTATCCTCAGAGGCACTGGTGTCAGCACCATCGAAGTTGAAGACGTTGCCGCTGATGTTCCAAGTCGGATTAGCACCGTTCTGGCCGCCATTCATACCCTTGATGACCTGTCCGCTCTTGCCGCAGTTCACGAAGATGTTGTTCTGAACGGTGTAGGCAAGCCATGTCTGGTTTGACTGACGGTGCGTGAAGAAGTTCTTGCCAGAAGCCAGGTTGTACATGGTGTTGTTGGTGAACGTGAAGGTCTGCGTAGCATCCTCCTTGTACTCCGTAGTCTTCTGTCCGCTCTGTGAGCTGTAGAGTGACTTCGTTGTAGCCGTAGGAGCATAGAACGTAGAGTTCGTCACGGTGAAGTTCACAGCCGTGCTGCCCTTCGTGTAGTCGAAGGTGGTGGCATCGGCAGCCAGCTCAACAACACACTTGTCAACAATGACATCACCAAAGTAGTTCTTGCAAGCGCTATAGAACAGTGCCTTGGTAAGACCCTTCACGGTAACGCCCTTGATGGTTACGTTGGCTTCTGTCCACTCGGTTGGGGTCTCAACCACTGCCATCTCGATGAAGTTGGCGGCCAATGCCGATGCATCGACTGTTGCGCCGTTGCCGTTGATGGTCAAGCTTGCTGGAGCAACGATTGATGCGCTGATGGTGTAGGTCACATCATTGGTCAAGTTAATGGTGATGTTCTTCACCAGCTTGCCCTCAGAGGCTGTTGCCAAAGCAGCTGCAATGTCACCCTCAGCAGGAGAAATCACGATGTCAACAGGAACCTGAGCAGCGGTAACGGTCCAGCGTGGGTCGCCAACAACTACTGTAGGCTCGGCAGGAACTGTTGCAACTCCCAACTCTGCGTTGAAGTCGCCATTGGCTGCATCGGCGAAGGTGACAACACCAGCCACGCTGTTCTGAACGCCCTCACCCTCAGTGGTATCGCCGGTATCCTCAGAGGCACTGGTGTCAGTACCATCGAAGTTGAAGACGTTGCCGCTGATGTTCCAAGTCGGATTAGCGCCGTTCTGGCCGCCATTCATGCCCT
>DFJU01000064.1:0-3682 GCA_002373755.1 Bacteroidales bacterium UBA3663
GCAGCTGGCCGAAGAGGATGTCTCGCGCCATGTCCTGGATGTCGTTGGCCGACAGTCCGAGCAGGCGTTCGGCGGCATTGTTCATCGAATCGCTCTCGGTCGAGATGCCGACGGTGAACCGGCATGGCACATCGACGCGGATATTCTGGCGCGACAGGGCGTTGGTCAGGTTGGCCTCGATGCTGATGGGGGTCAGGTTGAGGTAGGCATAGTCCTGGATGACAGGCCATACGAAGACGCCGCCGCCGTGTACGCATTTGGCCGAGCCTTTGCCGGTCGAGCCATAGACGACGAGGATTTTGTCCGATGGGCAGCGGCGGTACCGCTTCAGGAGGGCGGATGCCAGAATCATGGCCACCACAATCAGAATGACTGGAATAAGAAATGTTTCCATAATTTTTTTTTGTGTTAGAGATTAAGTATTTAAAGGTGTATCTGTACTCAGATTTTTGTCACGACGACGACCTCTCCGGCCTCGATGCCGACGATCTTCACTTTTGCACCGGTCGGGATGCGCTCCTCATCGGCCGTGACAGCCTCAAGCTCGTGCATCGAACCTTCGTACGACACCATGATCTTGCCCGTCTCGGCCTTCTGCGCAGGGATGGCGAGATAGACGTCTGCATTTGTGCCGACGATGCTCTGCACCTTGAAGGTGTTGTCCTTGTCCAGCTTCAGGATGAGGTAGAGCAGATAGGCGATGAGTGACATGAAGACGACGCCGACCACGGTGGCAATCAGGCCAAGCACTACGCGGTTTTCAAACGAGTTCCAGAGCAGTGCGCCGGTCCATCCGAAGCCCAGGATGAAGCATACGATGGTCTTGAACGACACGAGGTGGAAACCGTCGTCGTCGAAGTCCGTGTCGCCATCGACAGGCTCTGCATCGGCATCGAAACCGATAAATGTCGCGATGCCCTGAATCACGAAAACTACACTTGCAACGAGGGCCATTACCCAATAGACCTGCTGCATAAATTCAAAGGATTTGAAAGTTTCAATCATAGTTGTATAAGTATTAAAGTTGTGTCTTGTTTTGTGCGATTTGAGGCGCAGAATGTTGTCATTTGCTTACTACGCTGTAAAGATAACCAGATTTCTGACTTTTGTTTTCCTTTTGAAACGAAATCGCGACGGATACTTTGCAAGAAAATGAAATACGATGTATTTTTGCAAACAAAAAGTAGCAAATCTATGTTTTTCGATATCATTTTGCGCGATGGCCGCAAGCTCCATTATGAACGCCCCATTGTGATGGGCATAGTCAACCTCACTCCAGATTCCTTTTTCGCAGGTTCCCGCTCGCTGAACACCGATTTTCCGGTTTCGTCCGATGCCGATTCCCTGCGGAGGCGCGTTGGCCGGATGCTGGCCGACGGTGCTCAGATGATTGACGTCGGCGCGTGCAGCACCCGTCCCGGCTACACCCCGCCGTCGGCCGCCGAGGAGCTGCGCCGCCTTGAGTGGGGTCTGCCCATCGTGCGCGAGGTGGTTGCGTCGGCCGATGTTCCGGTTTCGGTCGATACCTACCGCGCGGAGGTGGCCGAGGCCGCCGTCACCCGACTTTGGGCCGACATTATAAACGATGTCTATTCGGGCACGCGCGACGCGTCCATGTTCGACGTCGTGGCACGCACCGGCGCCCCCTACATCCTGACGGCCGACAGCGCGCAGGTCGATGACTTTTTCCGCGAGCGGCTGGCCGCCTTGTCCGATGCCTTTGCCCAAAATCCGCGTAGCACGCGCGGCACGGTCATCCTCGACCCGGGCTACGGCTTTTCCAAGACGTTGGCCGACAATTACCTCTGGATACGCCGCCTGCCGCAGCTCATCGCCGATTTCCCTGCCTACCCGATGCTGGTCGGCATCAGCCGCAAGAGCATGATCTTCAAACTCTTGGGTAATGACCCGGACCACGCGCTCAATGGCACGACCGTGCTCAACACATTGGCCGTCGAGGCGGGCGCACACATCCTGCGCGTACACGATGTGCGCGAGGCTGTTGAGGCTGTCAGGATTTGCGAGGCGGTGAAGGGAGAAGAATAAGCCCCTTCGAGCAAACCTTATCGCTCGTTGTCGGATTTTTGTGTGTTGTTCGTCAATCGTCAACATAATCGATTTTGAAATCCAAATCTTGTGTTACAGTCGATGGAATAGCTTTTCCGTTCAATCGGGCGGGATTCCAATTCTTCATCTTGCGGATGATGCGTAACCCCTCTTTCGCCATTTGTCGAGAACATTCTTTCTTGATGTTCTTTCGTTCTTCAGCCGTGTATTTCTCGAGTTTTGCGTAGTTTATATGTGTAACCTTGCAATTCTTCGCTTCTATTTCACCGATGGTACCATCTGCATTCACGATGAATGCCATTGTGCAGACTCCTTCTGCCTCGAACTGTCTGCAATAGTCGGGGTATTTCAGATTCTTTTGGACAAACTTTTTGTAGGCTTGCTCGCCACCAGGATAGGTGGGAGGAGTATTTGTCGTCACCGTTTCCTGACTTGCTGGTTCGTTTTGAGCAGCCAATGGCATTGCACATAAACACAATAGCAGGATGGCAAAAAGACAATTGTTCCTTTTCATATTTTCATTTTTTCGTTTTTCAGTCTTGTAGCACAAGAATAGTAATGGCCAAAGGGGATTTGCCTCCAACTCTTAACGGATTTCCAAAAAGGGCATTTTCCCCTTGGCCGATAGTTTTTTTTACTGCCTAACTATAAAGATTTTTTTATTCGATTGTTGGCCGATGCCGCTCGTTGTGGGCGGCAATACGCTCGTTGATTGTCTTGGCAATGTCGGCTCCCTTCATGGTCATGTTCTCACTTTCGAGGAAGAAGTGCTCTCCGTACATGAATTTTTGGTAACGCAGACGCCAGTGTGTCAGCCCGGAGGCTTCGCGGACACGTCTTGCTTCGGCATTTTCCTTCTCGACGATGTGTATCATCCAGACTCCATAGGCACCAGCTCTGCCTCTATATCTGTATTTTACGAATCTGTGCCGGACGGACTCAATGTCCTGGTATGCAAAGACCTGCTCATCGCCAAATGAAGGGAATTCCGTCACGGAATCTTTCCCCACGACGATATAGGGCTTGTCTGAAAACACCTTCATGCATAGGGATATTGCATACAATAGCATAAACACAATAATCAGGCATATCAACACCTCGTTGAACGTCAGTATGGCCGATATCAAGAGATCATCTTCGGAGCTGATCATCGGGGAGAGGAGGGTTATGCAATAGCCCAAGGCACAGGCTGCGACCAAAAAAAAGATGATTGAGAACACTGCCATCCCGCGCTTGCGGTAAATCTTCATTTCTTCCATTTTGGGTATATTTTTTTTTCAACAATAATGGCCAAAGGGAATTTGCCCCCAACTCTTAACGGATTTACATAAAGGTCATTTCTCCTTTGGCCGATAGTTTTTTTTACTGCCTAACTATTTTGTTTGCTCCCCACGGTTCACCGGATGCACTTCCATTGTAGTAAATGATGTCAATCCCATAGAATGCATCGTCGTCGATGCTGGTCACGCTGCTCGGAATCGTGACGCTTGTCAGGCCAGTGCAGCCATAGAACGCCCGGTAGCCGATGCTTGTCACGCTGCTCGGAATCGTGACGCTTGTCAGGCCAGTGCAGCCATAGAATGCACCGTCGCCGATGCTTGTCACGCCGTCCGGA
>DFJU01000064.1:3811-13160 GCA_002373755.1 Bacteroidales bacterium UBA3663
TGACGCTTGTCAGGCCAGTGCAGCCTGAGAACGCAAAGTTGCCGATGCTGGTCACGCCGTCCGGAATCGTGACGCTTGTTAAGCCAGTGCAGCCGTCGAACGCAAAGTCGCCGATGCTTGTCACGCTGCTCGGAATCGTGACGCTTGTCAGTCCAGTGCAGTCATTGAACGCACTTCTGCCGATGCTTGTCACGCTGCTCGGAATCGTGACGCTTGTCAGCCCAGTGCAGCCTCGGAACGCATTGTCGCCGATGCTTGTCACCGTCGCAGGGATAGTGACATTTCCACCTTTGCCGATGTACTTTGTAAGTTTGGTCTTTTCTTCGTCAGCAAGGATAAAATCACCATCAACGACTCCAGATATGATTTTGTTTGCTCCCCACGGCGCGCCATCTGCTGAGCCGTTGTAAACAACATTCGCGACATCATAGAACGCATTGTAGCCGATGCTCGTCACGCTGCTCGGAATCGTGACGCTCGTCAGGCCAGTGCAGCCATAGAACGCATAGTTGTCGATGCTTGTCACGCTGCTCGGAATCGTGACGCTTGTCAGTCCAGTGCAGTCATTGAACGCACTTCTGCCGATGCTCGTCACGCTGCTCGGAATCGTGACGCTTGTCAGGCCAGAGCAATACTGGAACGCATAGTCGCCGATGCTCGTCACGCTGCTCGGAATCGTGACGCTCGTCAGGCCAGTGCAGCCCGAGAACGCATAGTCGCCGATGCTCGTCACGCTGCTTGGAATCGTGACGCTTGTCAGGCCAGTGCAGCCATCGAACGCATCGTCGCCGATGCTTGTCACGCTGCTCGGAATCGTGACGCTTGTCAGGCCAGTGCAACGAGAGAACGCACTTTCGCCGATGCTTGTAACCGTCGCAGGGATAGTGACATCACCACCATTTCCGCAATACTTTATAAGTTGCGTTTTTTCAGCGTCAAAGACAATACCATCTTCAACGATACCGTTTATGATGAATGCTCCCCACGGCGCGCCCTCTGCTGAGCCGTTGTAAACAACATTCGCGACATCATAGAACGCACCGTCGCCGATGCTCGTCACGCTGCTCGGAATCGTGATGCTTGTCAGCCCAGTGCAACGAGAGAACGCACTGCTGCCGATGCTGGTCACGCTGCTCGGAATCGTGACGCTTGTCAGGCCAGTGCAACGAGAGAACGCACTACTGCCGATGCTTGTCACTGAATTCGGGATTGTCATGGTCTTCAGGTTACTGAGCTCCGAGAATACCCAAGCAGGGATATGTTCAACCTGATTTCCGATGTTCAATGTCGTGACGCCCAGACCTGTGTCACCCTCACTAATATGTGTGAATGCACTTTCATCATAATCATAATTGCAATGCCGCGCGTTGTAATTGACTTTCGTAAGCATCTGGCAATTACCGAATGCATAGCCTCCTAAACTGTCCACCTGCTCCGGAATTGTGACTTCGGTCAGAGTTCGGCATTGGTCAAAGGCTCTTACTCCGATGAACCTAAGCGACTGTGGCAATGAGAGGGACGATAGGCCGGCGCATTCCGCAAATGCATAACTTCGTATTCGGGTCACGCTTTCGGGGATGGAAACGGATGTCATATATGTGCAGCCACGAAAAGCCTGTGCCCCGATTTCCGTCACCTTGTACGACAGGCCGTCATGCTGGACGTACTCCGGAATCTCCACCTTGCCCATGGCCACGCCGCTGACCAGGGTCGCTGTGGTGTCGGCCGCATGGTACGAGAAGAAAAACTGGTTGTCAAACTGCGGTGTGGAGTTGGAGCTTGTCGCCTCGCTCTCGATCGCTATGCGATATTGACGGATGAGCTCCTGGGTGACATCGTAGTCGAGCTTCGTGACGGTGCCGTCCTCGGCTGTGATTTCGAGGTGCAGGATGTTGCGCAGGTCGCTGTCGTCGAGCGCGACTCTGGTTTCGGCCACAAAGTCGTCGTCACCGCTGCCTGCCGCGCGGGTCTCATCGTCCATGAATATGCCGAAGGAATTGAACGTGATGTCCAGGTCGATCTCGTCGTCGGATGTCGCCTTGACCGTCCAGTCCTTCGTCGGCAGTGTCAGGTCAACGGGCTTGGGCAGCGGCTTGCGGTCGCACATGGTCACGCCGGCGGGCATGTTGGACAGCGTACCCTTCACTTCGACGCGCTCGTTGAAGCCCGCTACGTGGATCTTGAGCGACATCGTCTTGACCACATTCACCGGCTTGAGCACGCCCATCAGGTTCAGGGCTCGGGTCGATTGCAGCGAGCTCATCGAGGCTATGGCCAATGGCGCAAGGTTCGACAGGTCCTTGGCCGTCACCGTTGCGGTCGCGTAGTCGCGGAAATCGAACACGTAGCCGGCAAGCTCGTTCTCCGACTGGTTGAAACAGATGACGGAATAGTCCTGTTCGGGTACCGTGACCGAAGCCGACTGCACGTTGTCGAAGTGCCACGAGCGGACGGTGCTGTCCACGGTGTCGTTGCCCGTCGGGTAGAGATAGACCGTCATGCCGTCCGGAGCGGTGGCGAGATCGCTCCAGTTGACCGTCAGGTTGACCTTCATGCCGTCATCTACACGGATGATGATGTCGTCGTCGTCGCCGTTCAGATAGACTACGGACGAATCCCTCTTGCACGCCGTCAGTGAGAGGACTGCAAGCAAAATCAAAGAAATCTTTTTCATAGTTGTGTGTAATTATTTTGTAGTGGTTTCTGAATCGGTTGTGTGGTTGGAATCAAAGTCTTTTACGCTTGGCTTGCACAGAAGAATCAGGATGTAGACCGTTACGATGAAGTTGATGGGCTTGCCGAAAGGTAGGAATCCTTTCAGCAACGTAATGCCATAGGAGACCGCAGCCCACCAAGGCGATTGTCCTGCATCGCGCAGACGGCGCACCATCATCGACATGGTCGGAAGGAAGGTAGCCAGCACGAATAGCGTCATGATTAATATGCCGGCAACGGTAATCGGATGGGCGAAAAATGCGGTATAGTCCTCGGTCGAAGATGCATTTTCGATTGCCTTCATTCCCAAATAACAGCCCACACCGAAGAATATGCAGATGGGCAACGCAATCAGGAACAGGTAGAATGACGTGAGCCAATAGTCGCTGCGTGACGTGCGACCTGAAAAATTCACGTAGTTTCGGAAATAGTTTGTAATGAGTCCCATAATTTTTTTTGTTTTTAATGGTTGATAAATATATTATTAAGTTGTTTCTTGCTTTCGGAAAATCTCCTTGAACAGCTCATTGAGCAATTGCTTGAGGTGTTCATCTTCGGAATTGCCGAAACCGTAGCCCATGCGCAACAGGCCGACCTCAATACCGTTGATGTGGACTTCGCTCCCCAGATAGCCTTTGTATTCGACTGAATCTCCGATATAAATGCTCTTGATAGCGTTCAGCGGCAGTTTCAATTCGTGGGAACTGAAGGTTAGGCCGACAAAGGCATTGTTCTTCAACAGGTGCAGATACAGGTGCTTGTCGGTGAAGCATAGTCCCGACCAGCCCCAATTCCATTGCAGAGCCGTTTTGCGATTGATTACGGCCATGATTTGTTCATTGCTTGCCAATGATTCCATGTTTTCCCGATACAATCTGATGACCCTTTGTGCATCTTCCGAATTGTCGGCGATGACAAAATTCTTGATCTTGCATTTGTCTTGGCCGATGGCTTCCGCAACGCGATTGGTCATATCAACACCTCGCAGGTCGTCGCGCGGCTCCAGAACCTGCATGATGTCAACTTGCGTCTTTTTCTGCACAAAGTACAGCATGACAGTGCAAATGCCCCACACGGGTATAAGTATCAGCGCAATGATGACTACGGGCAGCAGTTTTTCATTGTCGCCTGACAGACGATAATACATTATAAGTGCCAGTGCCACGATTGGCAGGACTCTGGAAGCGATGGTCAATGCCTTTTTCCACTTCAATAGGTTGATTTTCTGTTGTTTGGTGTTCATGTCCCTAATCGATTAATGAGTCTGGGTTTGCCCAATCCGTTTTACTTTTCTCCCGCTTTGTAGTACATCAGGTAGCCCGCGTAGATGTAGCAGATTTTCTTACCAAGTTCCTGGGCATTGGCAACTATGGGCTTGATGGTTTTGGCCGATGCCTCACTCAGACGTTTCACGGCTGGTTCCTGCTCGACCTCAATAAGTGCGGTCATGTCTTCTTCGGTCACCGTGCCGTAATATGCGTTCAGCATGAGCGTAGGAAGGTTTTTCTGTATGTACTGAATCATGCCGTTCATCATTTGACGAGCTACAGGATTATTGCCGATGCCTTTTTCTTGCAAGGCTGCCTCGACAGAGCCTTGAAGTTCGTTCAGTTTGCCAGCATTCGTTTGCATATATTGGTCGAAGAGTTTTTTGTACGATTCGGGGCACTTCACGGCCTTGATGTTCTCTGGAGTGCTCCCAAGCATACTGCCAAGCGAACCCACGATGAGCGATGCGGTTCCGGACAGGAACGATTCCTTTTGTACGGCCTCGTTCACGTGTTGGTTGGCCAATTGCACTTGTGGCCGGTTCAATGCCTGTCTTGCGGCTGTAAGGTCGTCCTTGCTCAAGTTTTCTCTCATGAGCGGAGAAAACATTTGTACCAGGTCTTTCATGAAGAGGCTGTCGCAGTATTCGTCGGCCCATTGCTTCGCCTTTTCTTTGGCATTGTTGACGGGGAACACCTCTTGGCCTGTCTGCGTTATTAGTTGTTCTCCAAATTGTGTGAGCACTGGTTTCATGTTCTGGCTGTTGGTCATATCGCCGCCGTGCAGTTTGAGCACTTCACACAGCAGCAGGTCATAGTCATCGGCCGCATGGCGCGCTCCGTGATATATTGCCCAGCCTTGCTGATATGTCAAAATTCGCGCGTCGAACTTGTCGTCACGTCTCCAGATGCGCTGCAGTTTGACGTATGCCGGCAACCTGACATAGCCCATACGGATGGCCGTCTGCTCTTCGTTCATGGTAGCCGTCCACAGCAACAGCACTTTCAGGGATGAGTCATTGGCCGCAACATAGTCCAACAGCTCGCGCGCTTCGCTTTCCGTGATGCTGTCTTTCGCCGAGGCCAGATAGATGCGGGCGTAGTCGCTGGGGAAGACTTCGCTGAAGTAGCGGTTAGAAAGTTGTCGGCCGATGAAGGCAATCTGTGAGGGGCTTTTTCCCTTCTGCCCGAACATTTCCGGGAGTCCCTTGATAGCCTCTGTCAAGTCTTCTGCGCACGATTTCTGCGACAGCAGGGTGTTGTGGCTTGCATAGCCGATGAGCATCTCGCGCCAGATGGAGTCGGCCGGGACATCGGCCAAGAGCCTCGTCGCGGTGATGGCCAATGCTGTGAATAGAATCAATGGTCTTTTCATAAATTCTTGGTTTTAAGTAGTTAATAATATGTGTGACTTGCACAGTCCTTGCGGATGAGGCAGCGTCGTAATGAGAAGATACAGGTCGTTATTGTCGTCAAAAAGGCACAAAAAAAGAACGTGGACAATTTATTCGTCTACGCTTTCAGAGGTATCGCCAAACACCATGCAACTATATACGAGTAAAAGCCCACGCCTAACAGCGTGAGCATCCAGACTGTTTACTCTTAGTTGCTTTTTAAATTTTGGCGAATTTTCTGAAAGCAAGTTTTAAGCGGATGCTATGTCATCTATATGTATGAAGTATATCTTTCTTTTCTTGTCTGTTTTTTTGTTTATGGTTTTAATTGGTTGTGCAGAAAATCTTGCGGCTGCAAATGTATGCTTTTTTCGGAATAGTCGGTCAAAAATATTCCCTTTTTATTCTTTCAATTTCAAAAAACAATGTCGTGAGGTGGTTCCTGACAGTGGTTCGGCCGTGTTTGTCGATGTCCTGAATGCCGCAAGACGGCAAATGGCAGCCTCATTGTACATGAAGCCGCCATTTTTATTGGGACTTTTTCAGGAAGTTTCTGATTATCAAATTCTTGATTTATGTAACTTGCCTGTTGCCTTTATTGCATCTTGATGCGCTTGATGCCGTCGATGAGCTTGCCGCTTTCCGACACGCCCTCTACGCGGATTGTGTAGAGCGTCTTGTAGTTGTCGTTGGTCCAGAAAGTGAACGATGCGACGCCTGTGCTGTCAATCTCAAGTGCCGGATTCCAATAGAGTGTCGCGCGCTGGTCGGTGCCGGGTGGGTTGGCGAAACGCTTTTCCTGTGTCGAATAGTCGGTTTGGCCGAATTCGCGTGGAACCTGATGACCCAACGGCTTGAAAGTGATGGAATTGAAGTCGTTCGAGCTTTTCGCCAGCGTCGGATTTTCCTTGATTCGTATTCCGTATGAGTTGAAGTCTCTGGCGTTCGATGAGCCGATGTATGTCACTTCGACCAAATCGAGGTATTCAATGCAGTTGACGTTGCAGTAGTTGTTGACGTATTCAAATTCGGACTCGTCGTCGCGGATTGATTGGCTGACTTCGACGTCGTTCAGCCAGAAGTACAACGGTTTGTTGCGGTATTTGGCGATGCGGTTGCCGGCCGTATCGGTCGTGATGAATACGCCTGGCAGCTGCATCAGAAGGTCTTCGAGCGATGCTACGTTCATTTCCTGGATGTCCTTGTAGCCGAGTTTGCGGTCGGCAAATTTGCTGATGCCGTCTTCGCCGCGCAGTTTCTTTTGAGCCGCTACGCCGACTTCATCGAGCGTGATTTCCCATTGGCCGCTGCTGAAACGCACGCGTTGCTTCATCTTGTCGGCCAAAACACTGTCGCTGCTGCTTGTTATGGTTCGCGTAGCGGGCTTTATGGGCGCTTCCAGATGATGCACGACATCTGGCAACGGGCTTGGCGCAATGATGATTTCACCCTTGCCGCGGCCACGGTCGGAGAACGAGCGCAGGTTGAACATACAAGTGTCCGGTGCGTCGAAATTCTCGAAACAGAAGTTGCCCAGCGAGTCGGTGCGCGTCATGCGGAAGAGCTTGGCAGAAGGGGAGAAGAGCGTTATCATCGTGTTGGCCTTGGGCTGTCGGCGCAGAGTGCCACGCAGTGTTCCGCGAATCTCTTGCGAAATCTCGTTCAAGATGGTCGGTTCGCGGAATTTTCCGGCATAGATTGAGTCGATGTTGTGCCAATATGGCTGGCCCAGGATGCTGTAGTGAATCATGGCTCGTTGGTCGATTTGGGTTGCTGCATTGTCGGTCACCGATATGGCCAGACTGCTGTATGGCGGTGCCTGGACTTTGACCGTGACCTTTTCGCGGCTGCCATAGATGTTCTTTTCGGTCTGCACCAGCGGATGAACCACGATGACGGCGTCGTCGGCCTTAGCGAGCGATGCGCTGTCCACGCGGTGATAGGCATCGCAGCCCGTCGTGTTTGCCAGCGGCTCGGTGAATATGTCTTTGCTGATGTCGTCGGCATTGACCAACTGCACGTTGCGTTTGAAAAATAGTTCTTCGCCGCTGTTCAGCATCCATTGGGTGTAGGCCGCAATCGTGTAGATGCCCGTGGGCAGTTCGGGTGCCGTTGACAAGTAGCCGCGCATCACGGTGTCGTTCTTTTCGGGTCGTTCGTGCAGCTTGACGCGGCTGATGAGGCTGTCGGCCTCGTTGCGCAGTTCGACGTAGAGGAATCGGCTGTAGTGGACAGGTTTCTTGTAGAGTCCATCGACCAGGAATGCGCGCATCCAGATGGTGTCGCCAGTCAGGTAATGGTTGCGGTCGGTCACGATGTGGACGCGTTCCTGCGGCATTTTCTGGTTCTGAATCACAAGGCGTTTGAGCAATTCCTCTTTGCTCGGAGTCGTTGTGGCCGATGTCTGTGCCGATGCGATGGTAGGGCAAATCAGAGCGATGGATAAGGAAAGGAGGTGGAGTAATTTTTTCATGAATGTTTTTCATTGTTCCAGGAAATGGCGGACCGGATTTTTCATGGTCGATGTTTCTGCCAAATCCGCCAATCCCTGAATTTTTATTTTTGAGTTGGAGTTAAAATCTTGACTTCGTTCAGTTCACACAAGCCTTCGTCAGTCGCATTGGCCAATGTCTCCCGCTGTTCGGGCTGGAGGTAAATCGGATAGTCCTTGCCCAGTGGGAGCACCTTGAGCAGCACTTTTTTTCCGCGTAGTTGCGAGGCGTGCACCAGCATCGGGTTGCCGTTCCACTGGTTGTCCTGCACCAGGCGGCCGTCCACGTAGAGACGAGCCACGTCGCCCGCGTAGTTGATTTGCACGATGTCGTTGTCGGCCAATGCCTTGAGCTTCGAGAACTGCCATACGGCGGCCTGAGCGTAGTCATCGTCCGATGGCTGTTCGGCAACCTTCTGCGAACCTTTTTTCACTTCACGCAGGCCTTTAGCCTTCTGTATCTGCTTGATGCCGATGGTTTTACCGGTCTCGGCCAACGCATAACGGTCGGGATCGATGGTGCATTGGCCGTTATCCAGATAGGCCGCAAGCGACTGGGCCTCGCTGAGCAGGCGGATGGTGATGCCGCCGATGGCCAATGGCTTGTCAACCGAGAGCAGCTTGGTGATGCCGCCCACGCTGACGGCGGCCTCCATGCCGGGCAGTTCGGCCAGGGTGAGCGTCTTCGTCGCGGCCGACCAGCAGACGGGCTGAGCGGTGGCCCAGTCGAGGGTGGCATTGGCCAACTTCAAGCCGAAGGGGAGCACGAAACAGGCATCGGCCGCAATGTCGATGGCGGGCAGGGTGAGCTGGGTGCTGTCGGCCAATGTGAAGCGGAACTGGATGCCCTCCTTGGCCGAAAGCGGCTGCATACGGCGGTAGTTGTTGACGAAGATGAAGCCGCTCCGTCCGTTGGTGCGCACGGCATAGCGCAGGGTCGAGTCGCGGCGTCCGTTCTCGTCGTTGGTGGCGGGGAAGACGGCCGGCATGTCGCGTAGCATCGGCCCAAAATCGTGCAGGAAGAGGTGGAAACGGCGTGTCCAATGGTACGATTCGTTCACTTGGCCGACCTCGCCCACGGGACACTGGAAGTCGTAGCTCATCTGCGGCAGGTCGTTGTAGTTCGTCACGGCGCTGGCCTGTTTTTCGGCCATGCCTGGCTCCGGATTGGTGCCGCCGTGGTACATGTAGTAGCCCGGCAGGTTGGAGCCCGAACCGACCTTGCAGATGGCCAATGCCAAAGCATCCTTCGGGAAGATGCGCACGCGACGATGGTAGGCCGTCATCATGCCGCCGCCCAGCTCGCAGGTGAGGTAGGGGTAGCTTGTGGCCGATGCACCTTCCGCGCCGAGTTCGGATTTCGCGAAGGTCTCGGTGGCGATGTTTTCCGACACGCGGCCTGGCTTGAAGACGAAGGCGTCGGGATAGCTGCCCGGCATATCCTTCATCGAACGCTCCCAGAATCCGTCGGCATAGTCGCC
>DFJU01000148.1 GCA_002373755.1 Bacteroidales bacterium UBA3663
TCTGGTTGGTCACGTAGTCCCACGGGCCGTTCTCGCGGCGGTGGCGTGCCCATTCCTGGTGGTTGCGAGCCATCGGTTCGTGGTGCGATGTGCCCATGATGATGCCCATCTCGTCGGCCAATGCGGAGTTCTGGCTGTCGTCGGCATAGAAGGCATTGCCCCACATGGCCGGCCACATGTAGTTGGCCTTCAGACGCTGGAGCAGCTCGAAGACGCGCTCGTAGAAGTGGCTGTTGAAGCCGTGGGCCAGTTGGGGGTTGGCCGATGGACATTCGCTGTCGGGGAACTTCTCCCTCACCCAGTTGGAGAGGCACGGAGCCTCGTCATTGAGGAAGATGCCACGATAGCGGACGACGGGTTCGCCGTCGGTATATTGACCTGCAATGAGGTAGATGGAGTCATGTTTGACGACCGGCATGTCGGCCCACCACGACCAGGCATTGACGCCCAGCTGGCGGCTCAGTTCGTAGATGCCGTAGATGGTGCCGCGCTTGTCGCTTCCGGCGATGATGATGGAGCCGTCGCCGTCCACGCGGATGATGTATTTTTCAGTTTTTCCCTTCAATTCCTTGCCATCGATGGTCTTGCTCTTGACCAGCTGCTGGATGGACTTGCTCCTGTCCAACGAGCCGACGGTGACCTTCAGTTCGCGACCGCAGGCAGCCTGCATATCGGCGACGAGGTTGTTGACGGCACGCTTCACGCCGGGATATTCGTCGGCATCGACCTGCACTTTGCCTTCCGGTGCAATGATATTCCCGCCCTGGGACTTGAATGAGACAAATGTATCGGCGGCATGAAGGCTGGCGATACAGTTAAGTGCTATAATGACAAATGTGAGCAAACGTGACATAGATGTTCAACTTGAGCTTACAAAAGCAGAGTAAGAGAGTTTTTATCGAAAAAAGAAAAAGACCCGACCAGCCTGCGCTGGCCAGGTCCTTATTTTAGAGTGATGTCAATTGATTACTTGACGATAACCTTCTTGACAACGGTGTAGCCGTCTGAGTAGCGCTCAACCTTGATGTTGACACCCTGAGCTGCGCCCTTCTGGCCAGCGAGGTTGAAGAACTCGACTGCAACTGGAGCATCGGTGCGCTCCACAGCCTTCAGGCTTGACGGGATGCTGGCGAGCAGAGCATCGGCAGCGGCACGGTAGTCGAAGCCTTCAATCTTGCCAGTCATGAAGAGACGTGTGTCATCGACCTGAGCGGCATCGCTTGTGCAGTTCATGTTGGCGCCGATGGTCATTGCAACGGTGTTCTCGCCTGCGGCCACAGTGCCCTGAATGTTAGGCAAGTAGGTGTCGGAAGCGTTACGCCAAACCTGACCTGAACCATAGTTGGCCTCTACAGAAGTAACGGCCTCACCGATCTTGGCATAAACCTCAGATGTTGACCATGGGAGCGACTCGTCCTTCTTGGTGTAGGTCTTGCTTACATCAGCGACGTTAGAGCAGTCGGCAGTCTTCATGAACATGGTGTAAACGCCAGCTGGCAGGTTATTGAGAGCCTGGTCAACCTTGAATGCGTTGCTGCCGGTGTTGCGCAGAGATGCGTTGACTGCCGGATTGCCGGCATTGATTGCGAGAGGATTCTCCCACCACCATACATTGCTGACTGTGCCTTCGGTGATGTTCCAGCCTGGGAATGCAGCGTTGGCAGCAGATGCCTCGTAGTTCTTCTGAGGATTGACAGTGTAGAACATGTTGTTGGCGATGTAGCCGGTGATGTCGATGCTGTCTGGGAACGATGTCTGAGCCTCTTCGTCAAAGTAGCTGAAGTTGTAGCCGTTGGCGATGCTGTCGTAGATGCATGCGGTGAGAATCTTCTGGAGCTGGCCGGCGACTTTCTGATTGTCGGTAAGTGCCTGTTCGCCCTCGCTGATCCATGCAAGTGAGAATTCGTCGCTAAGCTCTTCGCCATAAACGCTGATTGCAGCGAGGAGGTTCTGAATCTGCTTGGTGATCAGGTTGTTGACAGCGTCAATGACGTTCTTGACAGCCGATACGCCAGCGGTAATCTTAGCCTGAACTGAGAGGAGTTCCTCGTCCTCGAGGGTAGAAGGATTGACCTCGGCATACTTGGCTACGAGTTCCTTGTACTCTGGGATAATCTCGAGCTTATCATACTTGGCATCAATGTCGGCCAATGCAGCGGCCAGTTTCTCGATGTCGGTCTTGAACTTGGCGATAGCATCACGACGGGCAGCCATGGCCTTGACGGCAGCGAGACACTCGTCGATACCAGCCTGATAATCGGCTGGAGAGTGGTAGCCGGCTGCGTTTGGGTCGGTGTTCTTGGCAATGACAGCGTCAAGGTTGTCACGTGTTTTGCCTGCGTACTCTTCGGCATTTGCATTCTCACGCTCGGCCTTGGCAATTTCCAGACCGTCGTTGTTGAGCTTGTTCTTCCAGAATACGGCAAGTGAACCCATCTTCTCGATGCGGATCTTGCCAATGATAGACTCACCGGTCATCCACCACTTCATGATGTACTTGCCACCCTGTGGAATATAGTTGAACTGAATCTGGACAGCCTCTGCATTCTGGGTGCCACCTTCAACATCTGCAGTGACCTCAACTGGCGTCATCTCATACTCAACTTCTTTGGTCTCGGCATTGATGAGCTGGAAGTAGTAGGTCTGCTTGGCACCCTTCCAGTTGACGGCATACCACGAGAATGAATACTTGGCGTTCTCCAGGATGAGCTCTGGCTCTGGCTCCTCCTGACCTTCAGGAGCCGGTTCGCCATAGGTCATGTAATAAGTTGTAGGATCACCGCCGAGACAACGGTTGTAGAAACCGATTGAGAGGTTAGAGCATGTGCCGGAACTCATCATACGGTTGCGGCCGCTCTGAGACTGACCCTTTGCAGCGAGGTTGTTGTTGTCATATACAGACCAACCTGTACCTGCAGCTGGAACGAAGCCGTTAGTTACGCTGGCGAATGACTCTTCGACAACTATGACTGGATCTGGAACCAAACCTTTCGTTACGTATGTCTTGACATCGATGCCGAAGAAGATTGTGCCATCCCAACCTGCGGAATTCTCAAGGATGAGGATATAGTTGCCAGCTACCATATTAGGAATCTTGACAGCGGCACCTGTGATAGAGGTTACAGTCTCGCCGAAGTTACCGGCGTTACCTTCTGACGCGATGTCGCCAGAAGCTACGACCTCTTCAGGAGCGTCCTTCTTGACGAGCTTGTATGAATAGGTGCCGCCTTTGCCCTGCCACTTGGTGCTGAAGAAGGTAATCTGAACATTACCTGCAGGCAATGTGAATGGAACCTCTTCCTTCTCGCCCAGGGTCAGCTTGGCAGCTACAGAACCATCACGCTGGCAGAAGTAGAAGCCTACACCCTTTCCGTCGGTAGTAAAGTTGCCCACACGGTTGGCATTGGATGAGTTCTCTTCACCGTTGAAGTAAGAAATCCAGCCGTTGGTCGGCTGAGCGGTGTTGTACTCACCCTCCATCCAGACGCTTGAATAGTCTGTATATATGACAGTACCAACAGTAATGACACCTACCTCAAACGTAACAGTGAATGGAGTGGTGGTTGACACGTGGTTGGTGTTCGACACGTTGTCCACCGATATGGTGTACATACCATCGGCCAAAGGTTCAGAACCGGTACGCTCGAAGACGATGGTGTTGTCGGCATTTTCATTGGCAACAACAGCCAGATTTTCGCCTGTGCCCAATCCAGGACCAGTCAGGACAGCTGTAGGAGCACCATTCTCGTCATCGTTGGTCCAAACGCCCTTGTCGAAGGTGAACGAGAATTGTTTGATGTCATTGGGCCACTCGAACGATTCGTCAGATGGATTGGCTTTGACCAAAGTGGCCTCCTCCCAAGCTACAGAAGTTGCGACGAGATCGGCATCGAAGTAGCCCTGCTCGTCGGTGAAGCTATAGACAGCGCAGTTCGGGTTGTCGAAGCACTCAGGAGCTACGTTGGTCGAATACTTCAGGTCGCCCGGGTTGGTGAAGCTGACGCTGACCTCCGAGCTCTCGTCGATGTAAGAATTCTCGTCGAGGAAGATGTAGAACTGGCCGTCGGACTTGATTTCAACCGACTCGATGCCGGCAGGTTCGCCACCGATCTTTACGCTCACGCACGATGGGTCGAGCACAAGTGTGCCGCCTGCTGCAGCAGCAAGCTCGGAACCGTTGGTTGCATAGCCGAAATCGACGCGGATGGCGGTACCGTTGCAGTAAACGCCCTGAACAGCCGACTCCTCAATCTTTACGTTATCGACAGAGTAGTTGCCAACGCCGGTGAAGGCCAGACGCAGGAAGTCCTGATTCCAGAATTCGTCCTGCTCGAAGTCGGCCTTCTTGGCCTTCATGACGTCGCGCGATGGCGACCACACTACGTAAGAGTAGCGGACGAACTCGTCGTTGTTGGCGGCAGAGAAGGTCTTGGTCTGGTCAGTAAGGGTGTTGCCGTTGCCGGCCTGCAGTGCCAGATCGTGATTGAAGCAGCCCTTCAAGAGAGCTACGTTGAAGGCGCCCTCGCCCTTCACCCAGAGGGAGATGCGGTAGGACTTGTTTTCAGCTACGCCGGTGTTGGTGAATGCGACTACGCGCTCCCACGTGTTGCCGGTCACGTCGGTCGAAACCCAAAGTGAATTGCTTGCGTCAATACCCGTGCCGGCCGATGGCAGGATGCACTGGCAATTCTGGAAATTTTCATACTTGACCTCTCCGGTTTCGGCGTTGACAGAATACCAGTTCTCGGTCACAACGGAGCCTGGCAGAATGTCACCTGTCTCGAAGCCGTAGTTCAGCAATTGTGCGTTGGCGGACATTGCCGTTCCAACAGCAGCCAATGAAAGTAGAACTTTTTTCATGACTTTTTGATTTTAGTGATTAGATTTATGTTGGTTATAAGAAGGTTTGTAAAAATAAGGTTGTAAAAACGGAAAGAGCTCTGGAAGGTCGGTTTGAACGGCGCAAATATAGATTCAAATATTGCAACAGAATTACGATTTTGTAACAAGTTCTTTCGTTTTTCGATACAAATCAATTTTTCGGAAGCAAGCCCCGCCCCCACCGCCCAAAAATGGCTGAAATGTGAGGTTCAGAGCCGCCGCGCCACGATTGCCGCACCCTAAATTTGCAACATTTCGGCATGTTTCATGTGTTACGAAAACGTAATTCGGCCAAAGTCGGGGCGGAACGGTGATTTGGACAATACCGGCGGGATTCCGTAGAGACGCCACAATGTGACGTCTCTACCCAACGACGACGAAACGCTGCACCCACTACGCGGAAAAACGAAAAAAAGAGACGCGCCGATGGCACGTCTCTACGGAATATGTTGATAGTTGTCGTCAATCACTTCATCGGCAGATACCAGTTGCTCGTCGTCATCAGACGGGTGCGCATAGCGGGGTCGATGTCGCCGTCGCGTGCGGCAACCTTGTCGGCCAGATAGGCGGGATCGTCGCGGCGCAGGGCAACACGCATCAGGTCGTAGAAGCGGTGGCCCTCGAAGAAGGTCTCCATGGCCTGCTCTTCGATGATGCGGTCTTCAACCCAGAGGATGGTGTCGGCAGCAGTCGGAAGCACAGGAATCGCGTAGGCGGTGTCGGCATCGGCTGCGGTGCCTGCTGCACAATGGATGCCGATGACGGTGCCGAGCGTTGTCGAAGAAGAACCTCCGCCCAAAGCTGCATCGCACCGCGTGGTATAGTCCGAACCGACGAAGATGGCCGGATCGAAATAGATGAGGCTGCCGGCGCGCTCCACTTCATCGGCCGCAATCGGGTTGCCGCCGGCGCGGTTGGTGGTGTTGTCTTCACACAGGCCATACTTCAGCACGGCGAAGGCTGCGGTCGGGAATCCGGCGCGGTTCAGGGCCTCGGCATAGTGCAAATAGATGTATGGGCTGCGATAGATGTCGAGCGTAGAACTGTAGATCTTGCCGTTCACGGTCTGGTACGAGCGGCTCCACTTGTCCTTGTAGTCGGACGTGTAGCTCTGGCGCACGTGGGCACGGATGCGCAAGTCGCCGTTGAGCTCGCGCTCGCTGTAGTGATGCTCCGGCCAGACGATGGTGTCGCGCGTCATGTCGGGCTGAACATCGACCACAACGCACCGCGTTGACTCGCTCTGACGCAACAGCGCCTCGGAATATGTGATCTCGTAGTAGTACTTGTTGTCGCTGGTCGATTCGTATATGTCGGGCAGCTGCGACACCACGCCATCATACATTGCATCGCTCTCGTAGGCCAAACTGAACTGAGCTCTCGATGAATAGGAGACCTTGTAGTCATAGAGTCCACTTACATACTTGCGGTAGTTGAGGCCCAGATAGAGGGGAACCGGAGCATCGACATCGGTGAGGTATTCATGATACCAGTAGGCGGCTTCGTTGTATTCTCCGGCCCAGAGGTTAAGCTCGGCCAGCATCAGTTTCGGTGCAATCTGGACTTCTTCGTCCAGCCACGGAATCGGCTTGACGGTGGCCGACGGCTCGATGTCGTCGATGAGTCGGCTGCACACCTGGCTGATGTTGAGCTTTGGCTGCTTCATGATTTCATCGGCCGCAAGCTGGTTGTCGATGAAGTCCAGATAGAACGGGATTTCGCCGTAGTTGAGTGCAAGCTGCAGATAGACCCATGCGCGATAGCAGCGCATTGCGGCCAGTTCGCGCTCGAACACGAGGCGGCCGTTCTTCTTGAGCGTTGAGTCGGCATTGTTGATGAAGTAGTTGCAGTTGTTGATAATCGCGTAGTAGTCCTGCGGATTGTTATAGACGTTGTCGGTGCTGACGTCGTTGGCCGCAAGTTCCTGCAGGTCTTCCGATGCGCTCGCCGTGAGGGTTGACAGGTCGGCACGCACTTCGCCAAGCAGGTTGGTGCGGTCGAGGATCGGCTGCATGAGGTGAATCAGACCTATGACCGAATAGACGGTGTCGTAGGGCGTGTCGAGCTGGTTGTCTTCCGGATAGAGCACGATGTCCGACTCCGGCTTGAGCATATCTTCGCACGATGTCGAGGTCAGGGCTGTGGCCAATGCAACGGTCGAGAGCAACGTGCCGTAAAGTATCTTTTTCATATTCTTTTAAGGTTTTGAGGTTTTGAGGTTCTGAGGTTTTAAGGTTATTTTGCTGAAGTCATTAGGTCTTGAGGTTCTGAGGTATAAAACCTTACAACCTGATAACCTTACAACCTCACGACCTCATACTTACAGATTAATCTTCACACCAGCGCTGAAGTTGCGGCTCATCGGGAGCAGGCCACGGTCGATGCCTTGCAGCAGCACGTTGTTCGATGCCGAGAATTCGGGGTCGCTGCCGAGGTATTTGGTCAGAGTGAAGAGGTTCTGGACGCCGCCCCACACGGTGATGCCCTGCAAGTAGCGCGAATAGAAGTCCCATGTGTAGCTCAGGCGGATGTTCTTCAGACGTAGGTACGAGCCATCTTCAATCCAGCGGTCGCTGAAGCGGCTGTTGCCCATCGGGTCGCCGTATGCGATGCGCGGCATGTCGGTCTGCTGGCCCTCGCTCGACCAGCGCGAACGCATGGCCGTGGTCTGGTTGTGGAAGCGTGAGCCGGCCTCGAGCAGCGAGCGCTGGTAGTTATAGACATCGTTGCCGAGTGAGTAGTTGAACACGACGTCGAGCGCGAGCTTGCGCCACTGGAGGTGCGACGTGATGTTGCCGTAGATGTCGGGGTTCGGATTGCCGATGACTACGCGGTCGGCATCGTTGATGATGTCGTTGCCGTCGTGGTCGATGAAGCGCATGTCGCCAGCCTCGAAGTACTGCTTCTCGCCGGTGCGGAGCACGATGCATTTGCCGTCTGCCGCAGCCTCGGCGCTGGTGCTATAGACGCCGTCGGTCTGGTAGCCGTAGAAGAGGCCCACCGGATGGCCCACCATGGTGGCGATGTTGCCGCCGTAGGCTTCGGTCAGGAAGTCGCCGCTCGGCAGTTCGGTCACCTCGTTCTTGTAGTGGCCCACACTGAGGCCGAGCTGCCACTGCCAGTCGCGCGTGTTGATTACCTTGCCCTGCACCTCGATGTCGAAGCCGGTGTTTTCAATCTTGCCCTTGTTGCTCCAGTTGCTGTCGAAGCCCACAAGGTAGTTGAGAGCCTGCTTCGAGAGCATGTCGGATGTCCAGCCCTTATAGGCATTGACGGCCAATGACACACGGTTGTCAACCAGATTGGCCTCGGCTCCCCACGAGAGGCGCTTGGTGGTCTCCCACTTGAGCGATGTGTTGCCGATGCCGCCCAGTGCGATGCCGACAGCCGATTCATGGATCTTGACCGACTTGAAGTAGGTGCGCGATGCGTTGAGATCGACGTCGTCGTTGCCGGTCAGGTCCCATGCGGCATTGATGCGCAGGTAGTTGAGCCAGCGGTTGGCCGGCATCCAGTCCTCATTGGTCACGACCCACGATGCACCGACCGACGGGAAGACGCCCCATGCCACGTCGAACATCTTCAGGGCGTGGTCGGCATCCTTGCCGAAGCGGGTGTTGGCCTCAAGGCTCATTGCGGCGTCGATGAAGTATTTGTCCCACAGGCCGTAGTTGGCCGACGCGTAGTAGGTGAGCGAAGTCACCTTCTCGTTCACGCCGTCGCTCTTGCGGTAGGTCAGGTCCTTGTTGATGTCGGGGATGTTGTCGTTGCCCGAATTGTAGGCCGTCAACCCATTGCCCTGATAGGTGTTGACCGCGTAGCGGAAGCCGCCGTCGAGGTTGAGGCGGTGTCCCTGCTTGACGTACTGCCAGTTGAGGCGCAGGTCGTTGCACAGCAGGTACTGGCGCGAGCTTGCGCTCTGGAGCGTGTTGCGCAGCGGCTGGGTGACCTTTGGCAGTTCGTAGTATGGCACACCGAAGACGGGAACGTAGTTGCCCTCGTCGGTGTTGAAGAGCACGAAGCTGAAGTTGTCGCTCAACGTGAGGTTGTGGTCGAACTTTGCCGTTGGCGTGAGGCTCAGCGTGACCATTCGGGAGCCGAAACTGTTCTTGTTGCGGCCCTCGCCGTAGGTCAGGATGGCGGTCGGGTTGGCCAGACGGCCCTCGCCGGTGCGGTCGTAGAGCACACTGCTCAGGTAGTTGTCGGCATCGGCCAGATAGTCGGAGAGCACGCCGCGTGTGTCGTACTGGTAGGGCGACAGGAACGGGCTCTTGATGAGGCCGAGGAAGCCGGGCGCGGTGATGACGGCGTTGTCGATGTCGTCGGGAGCACCGTCGTTGCGCATGTTGCGGTTCACGTCGCTGTAGCTGGCATCGAGGCGGACATTCATCCACGAAGCGAGCTTGAGGTCGCTGTTGATGCGCAGGTTGAAGCGCGACATGTCGTTCTTCTTCAGCGTGGCCTCGCTCTTGATGTAGCCGAGCGAGATGTTGTAGTCGGCCGCATCGTCGCCGCCCTGCACGTTGATGCTGTAGCGCTGGGCGAAGGCTTCGTCATAGACCTCCTTCTTCCAGTCGGTGTTGTTATGATAGACTTTGTAGTAGTAGTAGTTGGGGTCTTCGCGCAGGAAGACGAATTCGTTGGCCTCGACGCCGGTCGTTCCGAGCAGTTCGGAGGCATAGGTGCGGTATTCCGACGCGTTCATCATGTCGGGCAACGTCGGCACCTGCTCGAACGCACCAGAGATGTTGACGTCGATCCGCGTGTCGTAGCTGTGGCTGCGCTTGGTCTCGATGAGGATGACGCCGTTGGCACCCTTTGCGCCGTAGATGGCGGTTCCGTTGCGCAGCACCTTGACCGATGCGATGTCATCGACCGAGATGTTGGCCAGCAGGTTGTTGTAGAATCCGTCGTGCTTGGCTTCGCGGCCATACTGCATGTCGAGGATGATGCCATCGACCACGACAAGCGGCTGCGTGTTGACGTGCAGCGAGTTGATGCCGTTGATCAGCGTGAAGGCGCCCATGCCCGGCACACCGCCACGGGTCACGGTGCGGAGCTGGCCGCTCAGCGTCGATGCGATCTGGTTGTCGGCCGATGCGTCGGTCGTGAGGTCGCTGACGTTGGCCGTGAGCGATGTCTGTGCGGAGTTGGACAGGCCTACCTTGTCGGTGAACGTGGCCGGATAGAGTGCGGCATCGACGTCGGTCTGGCGGCCTGAGAGCGGAATCTGCTGTGCGTTGTAGCCCGCACGGACTATGCGGAGGCTCTTGACGTGGTCGGGCAGCACGATGACGTACTGGCCGGTCGAGTCGGTCATGGAGGCTATCTTCTTGTCCGAGAAGGCCTGGACATAGACACCGGCAAGCGGCTGCTGCGTGTGTGCGTCGCGGATGGTGCCCTGCACTGTGGTGTCGGCCAATGCCGTGGTGGCCATCAGCGCAGAAATGCCTAATATGAATGAGTTTTTCATTGTCATAACTAATTGCGGTTGTCGAAATTATTAGTTGCCGGCCTCGGTGTCGGTGTGAGGTTTGAAGACGATGCGGTCAACGAACCAGACGCCCCAATACTTGTTGGTCTCCTGATTGGTGATGGCGTTGATGATCTTGACTCGCGTAGTGGGCTGCGACAGCGCGTAGCTGCACGTCGGGAAGGTCATGGTGCAGAGCTTCACCGAATCGACCGACAACGGGTCGTTGATGAAGGCGCGCGTGTTGGCGTTGGTCGGGTTGACGTTGCAGTCGAACAGGTATGGGTCGCTCGACGAGCCTTTCACGTAGTAGGCATCGCTCTCGGGGTCGATCTTGTAGTGCGTCTTGCAATCGACGGTGTGCGACTTGCCGTCCAGACCCTGATAGGTGATTTCGGCCTTGAACTTGGCCGGACGCAGGTTACGCTTGCCGGCCGTGGTGCTGTCGTCGAAAGGCAGCGTCGGGTTGACGTCGCGCGGCAGGAAGACGACATAGACATCGTAGGTACCCGACTTCACGCCGCCAATCTCGCACTCGAAGAAGTAGGGGTCGGTCTGAGTCTGCGGAGTGAAGGTCATGTAGTTGTAGGTCACGCGGCTGTCGTTGGTCGGCACGATTTCGGCTGTCAGCTTCTTGGTCTTGACGCCCTCCTCGTAGGTTGTCAGACAGCCCTCGATGTCGTTGATGAGCGGATAGAAGTAGAGGTGCTCTTTGTAGAACGGCCACTTGTCGAGCTTGTAGATCCAGCCGTTGGAGCACTGCTGCGAGCCGCTCCATGTGCCGGGGTGGAACAGGCCGCCCTCGTCGAACACGTCGTAGTAAACGTGGTGCAGGAAGAGCTCTTCGGTCTCGTAGGGCGAATACACCCACGGTGTGCTGGCGAAATAGCGGCTTGGATTGTGCTGATCCTTGGGGTTGTAGAAGAGGTCCTGCATCAGGGCGTAGTGGGAATAAAGCTCGTGGAGCGAGTCTGGCTTATCGACACCAACGTAGTTGAAGTAGGTCTCGGCCTCGGCATAGAGCGAATCCCAGAGCTCCTTCTCGGGAATCAGTGCCCAATAGGTCGAGTCTTCGCCGTTGAGCACACCAAAACTGTAGGTGCCGAGCAGGGGGTTGGTCGAATAGAACACCGAGTCGATATAGACCGTCTTGCCATCGACGACACCCTTGGCGAGCGATGCTGCCTCGTCGAGCTTGTCAACCTGATAGCTGCGCAGGAAGCGGCCGATGTGCTCATATTCGGGCAGGCCGACCAGAGCCTCATAGATGTTGTGGTAGTAGGGCGACTGCTGCTTCAGGATGTGCATCACGCCGTTGCGGGCTGCGACGTTCGTCTCGACGAAGCCGATGCCGTTGAACGATGCGGCATTCTGCGTGATGGTCTTGCCGTTGAACATGTAGATGGCCTCGTCGTCGGCCTTGACCGAATGGGCGAAGCGCGCTACGTGGTTTTTCACAAAGTGAAGCTCGACGAGCGAGTCGCCCGTGGTGGTCTGGCACATCTGGATGAGCGAGTCGCGGTTGAAGGTGCCGTTGACGGGTGCCCACACGGTGAAGAACTGGTCGTTGCCGAGCAGGGTGGCATAGGTCACGTCGGTCTGGCGGCAGTTGGAGAAGACCTTTGTCTTGTCGAGCACGTCGCAGAAGTCTGACAACTCCGGACGCGAGCGCAGCACGTCGTAGAGGCTGGCGGTACCCATCGGAGCGTCGGCCTTCTGTCCGTAGTGGTCGTCCCAGTCGTCCTGACAGCCGGTCAGGCAAGCGGTTGCCGTGGCGGCTGCAATGAGCGCAAGTTTTATTTTGTTGTTCATAATTTTAGGTTGTGAGATTTTGAGGTTATGAGGTTTTGAGGTTCCCTTGCTAAGGTTTTGAGGGTGTTTTGCTGAGGTATTCAGGTCTTGAGGTATATAACCTTATAACCTCACAACCTTAAAACCTCATAACCTTAGCCAAGCCCTTTTATGTTCAATATCTGTCTTCAGCCACGACACCGTTATAGACGCTCTTTGGCACGATTTCGATATAGTCGAGCGACATTTCGGCATTGTTGTCGAGCACCTGGCGCAGGCGGATGTAGTAGTCGTGGCCCTCCTCAAAATACTTGGTGGTGAGGATGCGGCGCAGGCACTGCTTGTAGCCGTTGTTGCGCATGGTGGTCTCGCCGTGCGGGTGGGTGTACGAACCCGGACCCTTCATGTAGCCCTGGTTGCGCATAGCCTTGTCGTTGGCCTCGATGGCCTCTTCGTCGCCAAGGTCGGCATCGAACTCCCAGCCGTAGGCATCGCCGAACTTACGGAGGTCAACTGGGATGCCGCACGGGATGTCGCCCGTCAGGTTGTCGTCGAAGTAGATCTGCACGACGGTACGCTCGCTGCCGGCCTGATAGCCGAGGCGCACCTCGTAGGTCTGCCCCGATGGCACTGGCGGCAGCTTGAACTTGATGTCGAAGTTGTCGAGGCAGGCGCACATGTCGTCTTCGTATGAATTGCACCAGAAGCGCTCGTGCACGCCGTAGAAGGTGTCTTCGCCGAAGATGAAGTTCTTGGTGAAGCCAGGCTTGAAGCCCATCATGAGGTATTCGGAGCCCTTCGACTTGTCGTCGGAGTTGCGGATGATGTTGCGTGCGCCGGCATTCATGAAGTCGGGCGACAGCGTGGTGGCGTCGATGCGCATACGGGTGTTGAGAATCTTGCCGATAGTCACGTCGAGGTCATACTGCACGAGGCGGTCAACGTAGTAATAGACGCCGTTACGCGAGTCGCTGTAGTCGCTGTAGAGGGCGTTCGACTCGGATGGCGTGAGGATGCGCGCGCCCACCTGGTCGGAACTGACCTTCTGGCCGACGCCGTTGCGGTTCACATATTTCTGGCCGACGGCATCGCTCACCTTCAGGATGGTGTAGGGAGCCATCGTCTCGTAGAACTCCATGATGTCCTGCTTGTCGGTGAGGAACTGCGAGCGCACCGAGCCGTCGAATCCGGCCTCCGACACGGTCAGCTCCGAATAGGACGACCAGCGGTCCAGGATGTGGTAGGCGACCCAGCGGTTGAGCGGGTTCTTGCGGTTGGACCAGTCGTTGTCATACAGGCCGGCATCCTGCGGATAGGTGCGGTCATAGACCTCCTTGGCATGGCGCTTGAGGTCGTCGAGGCTATTGATGCCGTACTTGTTGTAGATCGAGTCGGGCTCGGCGAAGATGGAGTATTTGAACTCGCGCTTGGCCGGGAAGCGGTAATAGACGTTGTGGTTGCCGAAGTACTTGGTGTGCTTCTTGTCGGCCACGGTCGAGTCGGGGTCGATGACGTAGTCCTCGTCTTCGATGCGGCTGTCGATGGTGTCGGCCAGACCGGTGAGGCGCAAGGCGGCACCGAAGATGGTGAGGTTCGGGTCATTGCACACAAGCTCGCCCAACAGGACGGACGACGAGGTGATGACCTGGTTGACTACGTGCATTACGCCGTTCTCGACCGAGTCGTCGCGCACGATCATCTCCGACGAGTTGATGTGGTACTTCACTTCGCCGGCCACGGTGTCGCAGGTGAGGGTGAGGTAGCGGTTGTTCATGTTGGTGGTAGGCAGCGAGCCGTCGCCGAGGTCGGTGGTGAAGTAGGCCACCTTGAGCAGGTGCATCCACGCCAAGGTGTCGCACTCGGCATCGGTCAGGTCGTCAACGCTGGCCTTGTCGCGCTTGGCGAGGTAGTCGTTGATGGCATCGTTGGTCGGTGCGAAGCAGGTGAATGTGCCGTAGGTCGAGAGCAGGTCCCACAGTTCGGCACGCTGCAGCACATCGACGAATTCGGTGAACCGCTGAGCCGTGTCGTTCTGCAGATAGTCCGTAACCATCTCACCGGTGAAGGTGTAGTAGGCATCCTGCGGAATCGAGTCGTCGATGCACGATGTGACCGTCCATGCCGAACTCAGTCCGAGCAGTGCGCACAATGTATAGAATATCTTTTTCATAGTCGTAAGGATGATTTTATTTCTTTGAAGTCTCGGTGGTGACGTAGGCCGGATTCTGTTTGATGTTGTCCGGGTTCATGTCAATCTCGCGCTCGGCGTAAGGCCAGAACAGGGCGTTCTGCGACTGCAACTGGACGCGGATTCGGTTGGCATTCTTCTGCTGCTTCGGCAGGACGGTGTTGATGAGGTCCTGGTTGTTGCCGTCGTGCAGTGCGTAGCGCACAAGGTCGTACCAGCGCTTGCCCTCGAACATCAGCTCGCGGTGACGTTCGTCGCGCACCAGCTGTCGCATTGAAGCCTGGTCGGAATATTTGTCGGCCGCAAGGCAGTTGCTGTTGCCCTCGGTGAGGTCGTTGGCGCGGTTGTAGATGGCCGACACGATTTCAAATGCCTCTTTCAGGTTATCCTCGCCGCCCAGCTCGACCAGAGCCTCGGCGCGGAGCAGCATGATGTCCGGCAGGCGGTAGATCGGCCAGTTCAGGTTGCCCTTGGTCGAATACTCGTTCACATAGACCGTCACCTTCGGCGTGTTTCCGGCCTGCGTGGGCAGGGTAAACTCGAATCCACCATATTGGAACTTGTGGATTTCGATGCCGCTCTCGGGCACGGGCACCGGGAAGTACTCGCAGAAGCGGCAGTCGGTGTATTTGAAGTACTTGTTGGCGTCGGTGAAGGCGCTGGTGACCAGATCGGGATTCACGTTGCAGAGCGCACGCTTGTTGGCATCCTGCCAGCTGTAGATGAACGTAGCGGTAATCGGGTTCTCCTTGCTCTGGTTGTGGTCGTAAAGTTCGAAGACCGACTCGAGCGAGTTGCCGGCACCAAAGTTCATATAGTAGGCATTGCCGCAGATGTTGCTGCCCACCTCCGACTCGTTGTAGAGCGGATATTTGTCGTTGTGCAGCTTGACATCGGTGACGAGCGACGGATATTCCTCCTTCGTCTCGCGGTAGAGGTTGGCCTTGAAGTCGATGACCTTCTGCGCATAGTCGGCGCAGGCCTGGTATTCGCCCAGCCAGAGGTTGATGTCGGCCAAAAGCGCGTAGAACGAGCAGAGGGTGACGCGGCTCGTGTTGTAAGGGTTGTCGGCGCGGGTGTATCTGCCTGACATTGGCGGATAGTATCGCATGGCATCGCCCTGCACGGCCTCGAGGTCGGTGACGAGCTGGCGCAGCAGCGGCGTGAACTCGGTGAGCGGGATGCGGTAGTCATTGTCGATGTCGTCGTCGGTGAGCGACGGCTTGGTCACGTAGGGCACGTCGCGGAAGGTGCGCGCGAGGTAGAAGTAGCACAGCGAACGGATCCAGACGGCCTCGGCAATGTTGGCACGGAGGTCCGACTCGCCGTAGTTCGGGTCGCGCTCGGCCACCTTCGGGGCGAACTCGATGACGGTGTTGCAGCGGTTGATGACCTGATAGAAGGCCGTCCACGTGACGTTGGGGTTGGTTTCGAGGATGTTCTCTTCGATGATCTGCTGTATGTTGATGTCGTTGGCGCTCTTGGCATAGACCACGTTGTCCGAACGGAGCTCGCCCCAGATGAACAGTCGCTTCATGAAGTTTTCATCCAACATGCCCGAGTAGCAGGAGTTGACCACGCTCTCGACGTCGGACTTGTCCTCCCAATAGTTCTCGAACACGATCTCGCCCATCGGCTTCTGGTCGAGGAAGTCGTCGCACGCGCTGAAGGCTACGGCCGATGCCCCAACCGGAAGTGCCGCGCCAAGCAGCCACTTGCCTATGTTTTTCGAAATATTATTCATAGATATGGATTTTTTTTAGGAGTTAATGGGAGTTAACAGAAGTTATCATTCGCATTTGCTCATTTGGTAGTTAACGGACATTTGTTTGGGTAGCCGGAACTGACGTCCGTTAACTCCCTACTAACTCCCGTTACCTCCATTTAACTCCCTACATTGTTAGAACTGAATATTGCATCCGGCACTGAAGCTCTTCGAGCGCGGTGTCTGTGCATTATCGACCACGATGCCGTAGTTGCCGTAGTTGACCTCCGGGTCGGCGCCGCTGTAGTTGGTCAGGCAGAAGACGTTGTTGCCCTGCAGGAACACCGAGATGCGCGACAGGTGCAGACGCTTGCAGACCTTCGGGTCGATGGCGTAGTTGAGGCTCGTGTAGTTGAGGCGCAGGAATGAGCCATCCTCCACAAAGCGGTCGCTGCCCAGCCAGTTGTAGCCTGCATTGTGCAGTGCGCGCGGGATTTCGGTCACGTCGCCCTCCACACGCCAGCGCCAGTTGACGGCACGGCTCTGGTTGTTGTTGTTGTACATCGACTCGGCGTTCATGCGTGCGCCGTTGATGATCTTGTTGCCGTAGCGGAAGTTGAACTGCGTGCTCCACGAGAGCGAGCCCCACGAGAGCTTGAAGCCGAAACCGCCGGTCACCTTTGGCAGTGACGAACCGATATAGACGATGTCAAGCTCGTTGATGTTGCCGTCGTGGTTCACATCTTCGTAGATGGCATCGCCGCCCTTGAACTCATACTGCGAACCGGTGCCGAACGCGAAGTACATCGGCTTGGTCTTGCCCAGCTCGTCGAGGATGGCCTCACCCTCGGCATTGCGTGCCACCGGGGCGTTCGGGCCGCTGATGCCCGGCACCTCCTCGGCCGAATAGACGCTGTACTGATAGACGCCCTTGTAGCGGAAACCGTAGATTGAACCGAACGGAGCCTTGAGCTGGATGTGGGTCAGATATTTGCCGTTGTTGAAGTTGAACTCCTCGTTCATGCGCTCCAGGATGCTGCCGTCCATCGAGATCAGCTTGTTCTGGTTGTTGGCAAAGTTGACGTTGAGGTCGAGGTTCCACTTCTTGCCCCAGCGGATGAGGTTGTAGGTGTTGGCGTTGAACTCCCAGCCCACGTTGTCCATGCGGCCGGTGTTCTTTTTAGGCAACGTCTCGAAGCCGGACGACGACGGAATCGGATAATTGTCCATCATCAGGCTGGTGGTCATTGACTTGTAGAGGTTGATATCGGCCGTAACCTTGTTGTTGAAGAAGCCGAGGTTGGTGCCGAGGTTGTACTGCTCCTTCTCTTCCCAGCGCAGGGTGTTGAGCGCGATGTTGTTCGGATAGACGGCCTGCAGTCCCATGTAGGATGTTGTGCCGCCGTACTTGGCGTAGAAGAGTCCCTCCTTGTTCGGCTGGTTGCCGACGATGCCCCAGCCGGCACGCAGCGAGAACATTGACAGCCAGTCGTCGGTCTTGTCGAGGAATGCCTCGTCGCTGATGTTCCATCGGAGTGAGACGCCCGGGAAGTTGCCCCAGCGCGACTCTTTGCCGAACTTGCTGCTGCCGTCGCGGCGGATGGTGAAGTCGAACGAATAGCGCTCCTTGTAGGCATAGTGCACCTGACCGGTGAGGTAGATGCTGTGCCACTCCGATGCTCCGCTGTTGAACTTCTCGTCGATCAGACCGACGCCGGCCGACGATGTCATGCTGCCGTAAGGCATGTTGTAGTTGCCGTTGCCCTGCGAACGCGAGTTGCCCGATGTGAGCTGGAAACGTGCCATGGCCATCAGGTTGTGGTCGCGGTTGGGGAATATCGGCTGGAAACGGATGGTCTGCTGTGTGGTGATGGCAAACGACTTGCTTGCATCGCTCTCCGACTTGTTGCGGCTCTTGTCGTTGTAGCTGCCGATGACGAGCGACGACGGGTAGAACGAGTCTTCATAGCGGTTGAAGATCGAGAAGTTGACCTTGCCCTCGTAGGTGAGGCGCGTCGATTCGTAGTCGGTGGCCATAAGGTCGTACTTCAGGATGAACTCCGGCTGGATGTTGAAGGTCTTCTCCAACTTCCAGGCCTCCTTGGCCAATGCCACAGGGTTCGCCAACGAGCTCTGGTCATCCTTCACCTTGAATTCGGGGCTGATGTCGCTGCTGATGTGGTAGAACTCATCGGTCGGCACACCGTCCTCATCTTCGACGTAGATGGCGAGGTTAGGCATCTTCTTGTAGGCGATGCCCAGCAGGTCGCCGTTGTTCTTGTGGTTGTTGGTGTAGGTGAAGTTGAAGTTGGTCGTCACCTTGATGCGCTCCGACAGAAAGTAGTCCAACGCCGTGCGCTCGGTGAAGCGGTCGAGCTTCTGTTCGATGATTGAGCCGGTCTGGTGGTCCCAGCCGAGCGAGAAGCGGAAGTTGGCCTTCTCGCCACCGCCCGTCACGTTGAGCGCGTGCTTCTGCTCCAGACCTGTCTGCTTGACGGCCTTGCGCCAGTCGGTGTCGTTGTTGTACTGGCGCCAGTCGGGGAATTCGGCATCCGAGTGCAGATACTGGATCTCCTTGATGTCGGCTGCATCGTCGTTGAAGTTGCGGTTGAAGTACGACTCCTTGAGGAACATCGTGTATTCGCCGCCGTGCAGCAGCTTCATGCCCTCAGGCTGGTAGGTCACGTTGGCACGATATGAGTAGTTGACTCGCGTAGCGCCGCGCGAACCGCGCTTCGTCTTGATTTCGATGACGCCGTTGGCACCCTGCGAACCCCAGATGGCCGTGGCCGATGCATCTTTCAGCACCGAGACCTCCTCGATGTCTTCAGGGTTGATCTGCAACAGTTCCGACAGCTTGTCTTCGGTGGCATTGTTGAAGTCGAAGTCCTTCTTGTAGTCCGACTCGAACACGTTGCCATCCACTACGACCAGAGGCTCGGCATTGCCGTTGATGGTCGATACGCCACGCAGACGCATCGAAGTGCCTGCACCCAGGTTACCGCTGGCAAACACGATGTCGAGGCCGGAGATTCGGCCCTGCAACGCCTCGTCGATCGAGGTTACGGTGGCAAGGTTGTCGATGTCGGCGGCCTTGATGCTCTGCATCGTGCCCGAATATTCGTTGATCGGGATGTCGAGACCCGAAGTCGAGGTCTTCTTCTTCTGCGACACGACGACCTCGTCGAGCGTCTGGCTCTGCTGCTTGAGCACGAGGTTGTAGCTCAGTCCCCTGATGGGGACGACGAGCGTCTGGCAGCCGATGAAGGTAATCTTCAGGCTGTCCTGCGGATTGCGTATGGCGAACGAGAAGTTGCCGTTGATGTCGGTTACGGCCGATGCCATGACGCGGTTGTCCTTGTTGAATTCGACGATGTGCGCGCCGGCAAGCACGTCAATTTCGTCCGATATGGTGCCCGAAATGACGTCGCCAGGCTTCTGGGCCCAGGCCGAAGCGGCCAGACCTGCCATTGCCATTGCGCAGACGCCTTGTGTGAAGAATCTATTTTTCATATTCTGTCGGTTGTCTTATTTGAAAAGGAGTGGTCCGTCAATCAGGTGGATTGCTGCAAACGACGAGGCTGAAATCGTGCCCGTAATGTTGCCAGCCCCGACCAGAAGATAGTCGCGCGAGGTGAGGTTCCAGAGCGGATTGCCCTCGGCGTCGTTCTGCTGGAGCACGTGGCGCTCGTTGCCTGCAAGGTCTTTCACCATCAGGCTGGTCGGCGTGGAGTGGACCTCGACGGTGCGGAACTTCTGCGTCGTGGCATCCATGTAGGCTGTCTCGTACTTGCGGGTGAAGGTGTCGCCGATGGTCAGGTTGCCGAACTCGTCGTAGTCGGCCGCGCCGTCGTTGGCATAGTCGAGGCCGATGAGCAGCATGTTGTCCTGGATGTGGTAGCGCAGGAAGTTCTCAAGTGTCTCTTTGGCCTGGTCGATGCGCTGTTGGAGCACGTCGTTCGGGTTGTTCTCGTTTTCTTCCTCCATCATGGCGATTTCCTCCCAAGTGTAGAGGCCGTAGGTTGCCTTGTCGGCCAGCACCTTGTTCATGCTCTCGTTGGTCGGCACGTAGATGGTGTAGTTGAAGTTGTTGAAGGTCGAGATGTTGCCCGCTGCCGAACCTGCATCGAACGTGCCGTTGCGCTTCGTCTCCTGAAGTGCCTGGCAGCCGTTGAACAGGTCGAAGAAGACCGAGAACTCGTCGTGCTGCGACATGACGTCGATCGAGCTGTTGCGCGTGGTCATGATGGGCTGGATGTCCTCCTCGCCCTCGTCGCCGTCGATGATGTAGGTCTTGCCGTTGCCGCCGCTCAGGGTCTGGTCGTAGATCTTGGTGACCTTGAGCCACTTGTTGCGGTCGCGCTGCAAAGTGCCCTGCACCTCGATGTTGCCATTCGCGCCCGGACGCACGGCAATCACGCCGCCGTTTTTGGTGCGGTAGAACTGGTGGCCGTTCTCGACGTTGCTGCCCAAGTCCTTGTTGCCCACGATGATGTGGGTGTCGAGCAGGTCTTCAAGTCGGTCGGCAATGACGTAGGGGTCGCGCACCTCGCCAATCGAGTCGCCGATGACGTCGTTGTCCATGTCGTAGGCATAGACGGTGGCCCACACGCGCTCATCCTCGCTGATGGCCTTCTCGTTGTAGTGGAAGCGCCAGACCTTGTTGCTCGTGCCCGGATACGACACCGGATCGTAGTAGAGCGTCAATGCCTTGTTGGTCGGGATGAAGAACGAATAGTAGCTGTCGAGCGAGTTGAGGTACGAACGGTACTCCAGACGCTGGATGGCCCAACGCCAGATGTTCATCGTCTCGTTGACGAGCGACGGGAAGCTGACGCTGATGAACGACGTCGGCGCAAAGACCTTGTTGGTCAGATAGATGGCGCCGTTGCAGGCCAGATAGACCGAATCGACGTCCTTCACCTTGATGCCCATGCGGTCCTGGTTGCTGTTCACGATGCCGTCGAACTTCGACGGAACGGAGTTTACCCACGAGTTGAGCATTCCGTTGTTGATGAGCTCGGCCCAGATGTGGTTCGGCACGCTGTCGATTTCATGATAGTAGTCCTTGATGATTGCACCCGAGCCGTTCCAGTATTCCTGCATGGCCTTGTCCGATGGCACAAGCATCACGCCCATGTTGCTCTGCATGGCGACGGTCTGGCTCACGGCACCCTTCTGGTCGGAATAGAAGCTGTTCCAGCCCGGGTCGAAACGCAGGTAGGAATCGACCTCCGGACCATTGTTCGGACGTGTGATGTTGGGCTTGCCGCCGGTCGAACGCTCGGCGAAGTACTGCTTCACGAAGAGCGAGTCGATTTCGGTGCCGTACTCCAGATTGTAGGCGCGCGTGGCCTCTTCGCCGGCATAGAATGGTGCGCTGAAACGCTCCAGGATGCGGCTGTAGATTGTGGTGTTCGACTTCTTGCGCAGGATTTCGGCCATATTGTCGAGCGGCAGGAGCACGTCGTTGGTGCGGTGGATGAAGCCGTTCGGCAGTCGGAGGTTGCCCTCGGCGATGAAGGTGTTGCCCACGGTGGCATCGCCGGTCTGGCGGTCAATCTCGTTGTTGTAGAGGAAGTTGATGTCCTCGTTGGTGATGCGCTTGCTCTGCAAATAAGGTTCGATGAAGAAGAGGATTGGCTGCGCGGTCATGTCTTTCATGCACACGATCTTCTTGCCCGTGTTGCGGTAGAAATCCCAATTCGGGTTCAGTTCAGGCATCTCTTCGGGCAGGATGACCGGCACGGAGTCGTAAACCGAGCCGGAGCCAGCGCGGCGCATTGCGTTGCCCGCAGTCGCCTCGTTCGTGCCACTGGTGCTCGAAAGGTTAAGCACTTGCAGCGAATTGTCGAGCATCGAGCCGTAGAAGAGCATCTTCTTCTGCGCCAATGTCAACTCTTCGTAGCTTTTAACGCCCCAAGGGTTGCCCTTGAAGAACTTTTCATAAGCCTCGTCGTTGGCGGCGAGCAAAGTCTTCAGAGCAACACCGCTCAACGCTTCTTCGTAGTTGAGGTCTTTGGCCAACCTCGCGTAGTTGGTGTAGTTGTTCTCCTCAAGATACGACATCAGGTTGGAGCCGAAGTTGGGCGGGAGTTTCTCGTCCAGATCGTAGTCGTCATTGCACGACAGACACCCTGCGGCCGCAGTGGCTGCGAGCACGGCATAGAGTGTGTATTTCCGGGAATTTTTCATAGGTAGTTATGTCGTTTTTCTTTGGTTTTCAGGTCAGACGGATAAGAAAATCGCTGCAAAAGTGGCAATAAATTTAAAATATCCCGTTCTGATATGTAACAAAACGTATCAAATTTGAAACACACCATAAAACCCTGTTTTCAGCGCAATGTAACACACATTTTCCACAATGCGCCATTCAGCGCCCCAAAACGGCGGTTTGTTTCAATTTCAACGTCCGACGGAACCAGGCAATTTTGAGTTTGAAACATTGTGTTTTGCATTCGATACATACGTTTGCCCCTTTTATTTAAATGTAATACCTTTGCGACGGACAAAAATAATCAAATCAAAAATCACGCTGAAGGCGACGGAAGGCCGCATCGCGCATCTGCTTCCCTCCAGCAAACGTAGTTCAGCAGACTTTACCTCAATGAAACGTTACCTACCGCTACTCTTCCCGCTTGTACTCGCTGCCTGCTCGACGCAGTCAGGCAACTATCCGTCGCCACAGTTCGAGTCGTTTGCCTACACCGGCCACGACGCCCGCTACGACCAGACCTTCAACCCCGAGACGCACTATCTGAACCCAATCATATCGGGCACGGCTCCCGACCCCTCAATCTGCCGCAAGGGCGATGACTACTATCTGGCCAACAGCTCGTTCGTCTATTGGCCGGGCATCCCCATCTGGCACAGCAAAGACCTCATCGACTGGGACTTCTGCGGCTACGTCATCGACCGCCCGTCGCAGGCCTTCTTCGACGACCGCTCTGGAATTGCCGGCGGCGTGTTTGCGCCCGACATCAAATATTGCGAGGCCAACCAGACGTTCTACCTCATCGTCACCATCGTTAGCGGCTCGGGCAACGTCATCTTCAAGACCACCGACCCGCGTCAGGGCTGGAGCGAACCGATTCCGGTGCCAGAAGTGGGCGGCATCGACCCGTCGTTCCTGTTCGATGCCGACGGCAAATGTTACATCGTGAACAACGACGAGCCGGCCTACCCCGCCGAATACAGCGGACACCGCGCCATCTGGGGACGCGAATTTGACCTCAACACCGACAAGGTGTGCAGCGAGCCGGTCATGCTGCTCGACAAGGGCATTCGTCCGGCCGAAAAACCGATCTGGATCGAGGGGCCGCACCTCTATCACGTCGGCGACCAATATGCGCTGATGTCGGCCGAGGGCGGCACCGCCGAATGGCACTCCGAAGTCTGGCTGGCCGGCAAGCAGCCGCTGGGCAAGTTCAAGCCATCGGCCATAAACCCGATTCTGACGCAACGCACCATGCCGCACGACCGACAGAACCCTGTGGCCTGCGCCGGCCATGCCGACCTCTTCTGCACGGGCGATGTCAAGCCGGGCACTTTGCCCTCGGCCGACAGCGGCGAGTGGTGGAGCGTCTTCCTGGCCTGCACGACCTACGACGGCGACCAGCTCTACAACACCGGCCGGAGCACCTTCCTGCTGCCCGCCACATGGCAAGCCGACAAGGTGAACGGCGGTCTGCAACCTGTTATCCTGCCCGACGGCGAACCCATCCCGACCGTCTGCGTCAAGCAGGAATGGCAGCGCGATGTGGCCGCACGCGAAGCGCTGTCGAACACCGCAAAGACCGGCAGCCTGTCCGACCCGAAAAACCTGCTACGCGGCAACGGCACGTGGAGCGACGACTTCGATGGCGATGCGCTCTACCCGCTGTGGTTCACGCTGCGCACCCCGTCGGCCGACCAGCAGACCACCGACAAACGTCTCGCCGCATGGTATTCGCTGCACGACGGCCGACTCCAGCTCGAACCGCGTCCGGTGCGCCTCAGCCAACAGAGCCAGCCCACGATGCTGTGCCGCTGGGTGAAGAATTCGACCTACACCGCACAGACGCGGATGCTCTTCACGCCGCAGGACTCGCTCGCCATGGCCGGACTGACCCTTTTCCAGACCGAACATGCGCACTACGCGATTGCCAAATGCCTCGCGCCCGACGGCTCGCCCGAAGTCGTCGTCGTCAAGAGCGACAAGCAGTCGTGCGACCAGATTGTCGGCCGATGCGCCATCGACCCGGACAGCAACTCCCAGCCCATCGAGCTCCGCGCCGAGGTTGACCAGCACACCGCAAGCTTCAGCTTCTCGCTGGACGACGGCAAGACCTGGACTCCCGTGGGCGACGCTCAGGATGCCGACATCCTGACCACCAACCTCGCAGGCGGATTCACCGGATGCGTGGCCGGCCTCTTCGCCACACGGTAAGCCCGGCCGCACAGCCCGCTACGCGGATTTTATCGCACCGAACAAAACACACCCAATATGAAAAAAGCACTCTCATTAGCCGCCCTGATTGGTGGCATGGTTTTGTGTCCGACGGCATCGTCGGCCAAGACGGCGACATTGCACATCGATGCCAATGTGCGCCACCAGAAAGTGACCGGTTTCGGCGGATTCGCCTTTGCCGCAACGTGGGGCGACAACCTGACCGATGCCGACGTCACGACATTGTTCAGCTGCGACAACACCAACAAGACGCTTGGCTACAACATCCTGCGCGCCCGCATCGCACCCGACAGCGTCGCCTCGTGGGGCGCGGACAACTGGAAAGTCACCATCGACCGCATGAAGAAGGCGCGCGACGCCGCCGAATCGAGCAACCGCAAATTCTACAGCTTCGCATCGGCCTGGACGCCGCCCGGAAAGTTCACCTCCAACGGCGAAAACACGCACGGCCACATCCTGCGCTCCAGCTATGCCGACTACACCGCATTCCTCAACCGCTTCATTGCCCGATGCGAAGAGGCCGGCACCGACGTCGATTACATCTCGCTCCAGAACGAGCCCGACTATGAGGTCGATTACGAGGGTTGCTGGTGGTGGGCATCGGACTTCATCGCCTACTACGCGAATTTTGCATCGTCGCTCAACCGCCCGCTCATCGGTCCCGAATCGCTCGCCATGCGCTGGGCATTGTCCGACTCCATCCTCAACAACGAGGCGGCCTGCAACGGGCTGGGAATCCTGGGCGGACACCTCTACGGCGGCGGCAACTTCGACTATCCGCTGGCACGGCAGAAGGGCAAGGACAAGTGGATGACAGAATTCCTCATCAATGCGTCCGACATGGGCTACTCGTCCGACCACAACTACACGTGGAGCGACGCCATCTACTTCGGCCGCGTGGTCAACACCTCGATGCTCGCCAACTTCAACGCCTGGGTACACTACGCCATCAAGTCGAGCTACGGTCTGATTGGCGACGGCAACAACGGCACGACCAACGACGTCGTGACCAAACGCGGCTACGTGCTGGCACACTTCGCCAAATATGTGACCGGAACTACGCGAATCCACACCGTGCTACGCGACCCGTCGCACTCCGGCCTGTCGGCATCGGCCTACCTCACGGCGAGCGAAGACACCTGCGTGGTGATGGTGCTCAACCCATCGACCACAAAAACAGACCTCACACTCTCGCTGCCCTTCCAGTCGCAAAAGTATCGCTACTATCTGACCAACATGAGCAACAATCTGGTGGGCAAGAATGTGACATTGGCCGACGCAACAGCCGACCCGACAATCACCGTGGCACCGGCATCGGTCAACACCTACCTCTTCGTCAAGGCTGCCGAGCGCACCGACGAGCAGGAGGCCGTCGCACAACCGCTCTGGGCCGACAGCCTGCAACTCTATTGCGGCGAATGTGTCCACCCCAAGGGCTGGAACGTGACCGTGAATGGCACAGTGCGCACCACGACCAACGGCAACTCGTTCTGGAACGGCAGCCAGACGCGGCTCCTTCCCTACTCGCCCGAAAGCCCGATTCCGGCCGGAATACTGCTGCACGCCACATCGTCAAGCAGCTCGGGCATCGCGACCTACGGCTCCAACTCGTCCTACCGCCTCAACCTGCCCGAAGGCCGCTACCGCATGATCTGGCACTCGACGGGCTACAACGGCATCCAGCAGGTGCAGAGCTACGTGACCAAGCTCTACGGCACGACGAAGTTGGCCAACCACACCGTGACAACCGCCGGCAGCGTGAACAGCCGATGGGGTTCGGGCGTTGACTGCCTCGATGCCGTGGCCGACACGATGGACTTCACCGTCACATCGGCCGGCAACCATGTGCTTACGTTCAAGGTGGTCTATAACTCAGGCGCTGCGGTCGATGGCTCGTGCATGGCTCTTGTGGGCGGCATCAGCATCGAACAGCTCGACAACGACGACGCTTCGGGCATCGAGACTATCGCGCCACAATCGACGCTGGAAGACGACGCTCCATCGTACATCGACCTCTATGGCCGCCGCGTTGACACGCTTCGTTTGGGTACGTTCTATGTCCGACCCAACGGCAGCAAAGTCCACATCGGACGCTAAACTCCGCAGAAATTTTCGTCGCAAGAAACGACAAATTATAAATTGTGTTTATTCGGTTAATTGTTTTGTTTTTGGATGGGGGATGTTGTGTGAACAACGTCCCTTTTTCTTTTGCCCTGCGGTGCGAAGGTTAGAAATAGAAATTCGCATAGTCCTATTCGCAACGCGTTGCTCAATCGATGGCAACCAGCAAAGAAAAAAGAGGATGTTTCAAATGACATCCTCTTTTCAGATAGCTGCTACGCGGATTTTGCCCGAAAGTTTCAAATTTGAAACATCGCGAAACCGACAGGTCAGAAGCGGAAGCCGATGCCGGCCATCGCGCCAAAGCAGTTTTCGGAAGTTTTCTCGTATGTTTCGCTGCTGTTGTCAAAAACGTGCAGATAATTCAACGAACCGTACAGACGAACCTTCTTCAGCCAATGTTTTCCGGCCAACGAAGGATAGAACTTCGACAGGTCATACAGATTGTACGACAGGCCGGCCTTAAGTCCGAAAATCGGGCAATTCGGCGCGTCGGTGTCGCCATCAATGCGGTCGCTCACATAGACACCAAGCAGCGAGCCGCCGTATGCCTCGACAAAGGGTGTGAAATCCCAAATTGGCAGACAGTTGAAGGTGTAGTTCACAACGCCAAGCATCGCAATGTGGCGCGAGTAGAACGGACCCATCGAATGATAGTAGCCCGTGGCCAGTCCGACGGCCCAATCGGGATGAAAGCGGAAGAGTGCGGTGGTGTGCAACTGCGCATTTGTCTCGTGCAGATTGCCGACGCTTTCGTTAATGCCGCCCGAAAGTACGATTTCCCATTTTCCGTCGCCGTCGCCGGACTTTTTCGGCTTCTCAACTACCCTGACGGCACTCGGACTCGGGTAGTATTCCTCGAACAGCTCTTCGTCGGCAGCGTTCGGGTTGTAATTGATTACAATTGTTTCGTTTTTAGGGGATTGAGCCAAAGAAACAGCCGGAATGACGGCGGCGAGCAGGAAGAAGAACTTTTTCATAACGGTAAGGATTTAGATGTGCAGGGGCAATTATATATTTTGAAATCACTGTGGCAAATATATGCTGTTTTCCGAAGTTGATATGCAATTTGACTTCATTTTTTCCGAATAAAAAAGCAATATTCCGCGCAAAACCGATTGCATTGCGCAGAATGACCATCAAAGAGGTTGCACAAAAAAAAACGGCCGACGTTATCTGACGACGGGAATAGTCACGTAGCGAGGTTCGGAGAGGCCATCGACCTTGATGCGCACGCGGATTTCGCCCACGTCGTGCGTCGATTGAACGCGGAGCAATGCCGAACCGAAGTACGAGCGGAGACTGTTACCCGTAAAGCCGTCGCGGCGGAAATCGCCCGTCTCGATGCCGAGCAGCTTGCCCGCGCCTTCCACATCGGCCGTGATGAGATGCGGCTCCATCTGTTGCCGACGGCCGAGCGAATCGACCAAGGTGAGGCGGATATGCGCCACGTTGACGCGTTCAGCCCGCGTAGTCGGCGCATCGGACAAGTCGTCGGGCAACGGCGCAAGCGACGCGGCATCGCACTCAACCTTAACATCGGACACAACGCCGTGATTCACAAGCGAATCGCGCAAAATCGGCCGGCCATCTTTGTAGCCGACAGCGAGTACTTTGCCGCGACGTGCAGGCAGCTGGATGGTGATTGTGTGGTCGGGATAGTCGGCAGTGACGCGCGGCTTGAGCGGCAGCTGCGGATTGCTCCACATCGGGAAGAAGAACTGTACGGAATCGCACGTCGAGTAGCAGCGGACCTGCACCGTGCGGCCGTCGTCGAACGGCAAATCCCACGTGTCCGCCATGATGGGGTACTGCCAATGGTCGGTGCCGACGGCCTTGTCGAAACAGTTGTCGCGCACGACGAGCTTCAGGAAATCGCGCTCCGGCTGCCACACCGTGCGGAAATAGGCGGCTTCGGGCTTCTCTTCGAGCGTCATGTCGAACGGACACGAGCACCACCCTTTTGCCGGCCAAGGCGACGACTCGCCGTGATAATCGACACCAGCCCAAAGGAACGAGCCGGCGATGCAGTCGTTCTCTTCGACGAAGTGCCACGGATTGCGTTCGACCCAGTCGCGCACAATGCCTTCGCGCAGGCCGCTGTAATAGACAAACGCCTCAGTGACAAGCATTTTGCGCTGCGGATGCCGTTTGTGGTCGGCCAGCAGACGCGGTTCGAGATAGTTGTAGCCGACGAGGTCTGTCACATCGCCGAACGCATCCTGGAATCCCTGCTGGCAGGCCACAAGCGTGGGTCGGCTCGGGTCGAGACGGTGCACGGTGTCGTTCAGCATCCTGGCGCGCGCGATGCCGGGATTCGTGGCAGTGCCATCGGCCGCAAAAACGGGCTGCTCCCAAGCCTCCTGAACTTCATTGCCGATGCTCCACGCTATGACCGACGGATGATTGCGGTCGGCCGTGACCCAATCGGTGATGTCGCGCAACGCATTGCTGTCGAAAAAAGTCGCGTAGTAGCCCGACTTCCACTTGTCG
>DFJU01000031.1 GCA_002373755.1 Bacteroidales bacterium UBA3663
ACTACATGGGCAAGAACACCATGGAACGGCAGGAATTCATCATCAACAATCTGGTCATCGAAGAGGATGCCGTAAGTTGATTTTCGGCCAATGGCACAGTCCCGCACCAGTAATGAAAACCATCGGCCAAAAGCCAAGACAAAAAAACTAACCCAATGAGATTGATATTTCCAGGTTCGTTCGACCCCTTCACCAAGGGACACGAATCGGTGGTGCGACGCGCACTTGAATTTGCCGACGAAGTCGTCATTGCCGTCGGCCACAACGGACAGAAACGCAGCGGAATGTTCCCCGTCGAGGAGCGTGTGCGCATGATTGCCGAATTCTACCGCAGCGAACCCCGCATCAATGTGACATCGTACACGACGCTGACCACCGACTTCGCCAACGAGCTGCACTGCACACACATCCTGCGTGGCGTGCGTACAGTGATCGACTTCGAGTACGAGCGAGCATTGGCCGACGTCAACCGCCACCTGACCGGCATCGAGACCATCCTGCTCTTCAACGAACCGGCAATGGCCCACATCACATCATCGACCGTGCGCGAGCTGCTCAGTTTCGGCAAGGACGTGAGCGACTTCATGCCCGAAGGCTTCCCGCCGCTGGCACCGATTCACGTCGGATAGAACAACTTTTTTGACGACATTTACAAACTATTGAAAATGAACAAATTTTATACCATAGTCGCACTCATCGCCAGCATGTCTTCAATTGCACATGCTGACATCCGCACGGCCCTGTCGGAGATGCAGAACGCCATGCTCTACACCGACTACTTCTATGTCGATACGGTGAATGCCGACCAATTGGCCGAAAACGCCATAAAAGGCATGTTGAAGGAACTTGACCCTCACTCGACCTACCTGACCAAAGATGAAGTTAAGCAGATGAACGAAGGCCTGGGCGGCAACTTCGAGGGCATCGGCGTGCGCTATCAGATGGAACGCGACACGTTGGTCGTCATCAACACGGTGATCGGCGGCCCGTCGGAGAAAGTCGGCGTCAAGGCCGGCGACCGCATCGTAGCCGTCAACGACAGCTCGATTGCTGGCCAAAAAATGTCGAACAAGGAAATCCAAAGCCGTCTGCGCGGACCGAAAGGCACGTTGGTGAAAGTGACAGTGCTACGCGACAACGAGCGCATCGACTTCAACATCACGCGCGACGTGATTCCAGTCTATAGCGTCGATGCATCGTACATGGCCGCTCCAGGCATCGGATATATCAAGATTTCACGTTTTGCGCAGACCACACCGAGCGAGGTCGAAACGACCATGAACAAGTTGGCTGAAGAGGGCATGCGCCACCTCATCATCGACCTGCAAGGCAACGGCGGCGGATATCTGGAGAGCGCCGTGCAGTTGGCGAGCCTCTTTTTGGACCGCGGCGAAATCATCGTCTATACTGAAGGCCGACGCGAATCGCGCAAGAACCATCTGTCCAACCGTATGCTGCCGTTCAACGGCCGACTGGTCGTCCTGACCGACGAGGAAAGTGCATCGTCGAGCGAAATCTTCTCGGGAGCAATACAGGACTGGGATCGCGGAGTCATTGTCGGCCGACGCACCTTCGGCAAGGGACTTGTGCAACGGCCAATCGAACTGCCAAGCGGAGCAATGATCCGACTGACCATCGCGCACTACTTCACGCCATCGGGCCGCTGCATCCAGAAACCTTACAAAAAGGGCGACGGCGATGACTACCGCAAGGACCTCATCACCCGATTCAAGAACGGCGAATACACGTCGGCCGACAGCATCCACCTGCCCGACTCGCTCAAGTTCCAGACCAACGGCAAACGGACCGTATATGGCGGAGGCGGCATCATGCCCGACGTTTTTGTGCCGATGGACACGACGAAAATGACCAGGACGCACCGCAACATCATTGCACGCGGCACGTTGAACCGCTGGGTTTTGGCCTACTTCCGCGACCATCAGCGCGAGATGCACACAAAATATCCGAAATTTGAGAAATTCGACAGCGATTTCGTTGTCACCGATGCAATGCTGCAGAGCTTGCTTGACGACAGCCGCGCCGACAGCATCACCATCGACAGCGCCGAAATCGCAAAGTCGGCCGAACTGCTCAAAATGCACATGAAAGCGCATTTGGCCAGCGACCTCTACGAAGGTGGAGCCTTCAACCGCATCATGAACCGTCGCATAGCTGCCTATAAGGAGGCCATCAGCCTCATCGGCGATGAAAAACGCTATGATGCAATCCTGAGGCCGAATGATGCCAAAGCATCGAACAAGTAAAAACTAACCCAAAGAAATCATACAACAATGAAAAAAATTCTTTCTCTCATCAGTATGAGCCTGCTTGCCATCAGCGCACAGGCAATCACCGTCTTCACAATCGGAGACAGCACAATGGCCAACAAATCGCTAAGCAAAGACAATCAGGAGCGCGGTTGGGGTCAGATGCTGAGTGGATTCTTCACCGACGACGTCGTAGTCGAAAACCATGCACTCAACGGCCGTTCGTCGCTCAGTTTCTACTTGGAGGGCGAATGGAAAAAGGTCTATGACAAGATACAGCCGGGCGACTACGTGTTCATCCAGTTCGGCCACAACGACGAAAAGATCAAGTCGGAAAAACGTGGCACACGTCCCGGCAATCCGGAGCCGAAAGCCTGTCCAGACCAATGGGAAAACAAGGATAAGGACATCATCACGTCGTTCGACGGAATGCTGCGCCTCTACGTCGAACAGACCAAGGAGAAGGGCGGCATCCCAGTGCTCTTCAATGCCATCGCACGCCGCAACTTCTTCGAAAACAAGAATGCAGCCGAAGAGGACGACCTGTTCGGCAAAGGCACCACACAGAAACAGGAGGGCGACACCCTCATCGAAACGCACATCATCACCCGCAAGGACGGCACCGTCGATGACTATCTGGAGGCTCCACGTCGCGTAGCGCGCGAAATGGGCGTTGCCTTCGTCGAAATGAACAAGATCAGCAAGGACCTGGTGCAGGGAATGGGCATCGAAGAGAGCAAGAAACTGTTCTGCTGGATTCCTGAAAACACCAATTTGGCCGCACCCAAAGGCCGTCAGGACAACACTCACCTCCGCATTTGGGGCGCACGCCAGATGTGCCGCGCCACAATCGATGCCATCGGCGAGGCTGCTCCAGCATTGAAGCCCTACATCCGCAAATACGACTTCGTTGTAGCGAAAGACGGCTCGGGAGACTTCTTCACCGTGCAGGAGGCCATCAACGCCGTGCCCGACTTCAACAGCCAGGAATTCACCATCCTTGTGCAGCCAGGCATCTACAAGGAGAAACTCGTCATCCCGACCAGCAAGACCCACATCACGATGATTGCCAAGAGCGAGGGCAAGAGCATCATCACCTACGACGATTTTTCGAGCAAGATTTCGCCCGTCACAGGCCGCAACCTTGGCACATCGGGCAGCGCATCGGTCTATATCTTTGCCAACTTCTTCGAAGCAATCGGCATGGTGTTCGAGAATTCTGCATCGAACGAAAGCTGGAACAAGGAGCACAAAGGCGTAGGCCAGGCAGTTGCCGCATTGGTCGTCGGTGACCATGTCATCTTCCGCCGCTGCAAATTTCTCGGCCATCAGGACACGCTCTACGCCTATGGCATCAAGTCCGACCCGCGTAGCGACAAGGCAAAGGCCGCAGTGCATGGCGCAAAGATGCCGGCCGACCAGCTGAGCCGCCAGTACTACGAAGACTGCTACATTCAGGGCACCGTTGACTACATCTTCGGTTGGGCAACGGCCTACTTCAACCGCTGCGAAATGCACTCGTTGGGCGACGGCTACGTCACTGCCGCAGCCACTCCGGAATACCAGACTTACGGCTACATATTCAACGACTGTAAAATCACGACCGAAGACGGCGTAAAACTCTATTTGGGACGTCCATGGCGCCATTGGGCACAGACCGTCTTCATCAACTGCCAGATGGAAAACATCGACGCAACAGGATGGAAATCGTGGGGCAACGACGAGACACCGAACACCACCGTGCGCTACGCCGAATATGGCAGCAAAGACCTGAACGGCAAGAAGATAGATACAAAAAATCGCGTAGTGTGGAGCCGACAGCTGTCGAAAAAAGAGGCTGAGGAGTTCAGCATCGCAAACGTGCTTGGCGGCGTGGACGACTGGAATCCAGTGAATGTGAAATAACATCGCCGTCGAACAAAACCTGCACAAATGCGAAACAAACACACCCAAAAACAAACATCCAAAATGAAGAAAGTCATCCTCTTGCTCACCGTATGCCTAACATATTGCACGTCCGGCATCGCCATCGAACCCAACTCCGTACGCATGGTCAAATCCGAAATCATGCGCAATCCGGAACCACGCACCATCGATTTCGTGGACTACTATAAGTGGAACTACACGCAGGGCCTCGTGCTCCAGTCGTTCCTGCTCGCGGCCGAACAGCATCCGAACATCGAAGCTACGGTCGATGCCTATGTCAAGCAATACCTCGACAGCATAATCTCGGCCGACGGCAAAATCAGAGGCTACGCGAAAAATAACTATTCGCTCGACCAGATCAACGCCGGCAAAATGTTGATTATGGCCTACGAAAAGTACAAGGATCCACGATTCAAGATTGCGCTCGATACGCTCTACAGCCAGCTGCAAAGCCATCCTCGCGTGGCTGAAGGCGGCTTCTGGCACAAGAAGGCATATCCCAACCAGATGTGGCTCGACGGTGTTTATATGGAGGCTCCGTTCTATTGCGAATATGCCAAGCGATACCTGACCGGCGAGGCGCAGGCCAGAGCGTTCGACGACGTCGTGAACCAGATTATGGTCATCGGCCGCCACACCTACAATTCCGACAACGGCCTTTACTACCATGCCTGGGACGAGGCACATCAGCAGGCCTGGGCCGACCCGAAAACAGGCCGCGCGCCCCACGTTTGGGGACGTGCCCTGGGCTGGTACTGCATGGCGATGGTCGATGTACTCGGCTTCCTGCCCGAATCGCATCCCGGACACGACTCGATCATCTCCATCCTGCAACCGCTTTGCAAAGTGCTGCACGGAATGCGCGACAAGGACTATTGCGCATGGTATCAGGTGATGGACGAAGGCCAGCGCAACGGCAACTATCTGGAGACATCGTGCACAGCCATGTTCGCCTACACCTTCGTCAAAGGGGCAAAAAACGGATGGTTGGCCGACGAATACCTCAAATACGGCAAAGAGGTATATGAGGCGTTGAACACGCACTTCATACGCGAAGATGCCGACAATACCATTTCAATAACACGCGTCTGCGCCGTGGCCGGATTGGGCGGAAATCCCTACCGCAACGGCTCCTACGAATATTACATCAGCGAACCTGTGCGCGACAATGACCCGAAGGCAACCGGAACGTACATCATGCTTTCACTGCTTTTGGAACAGTAGCACGCATTTGCCGCTAAAATCCTTAAATACCATAATTCTATGTTAAAAGTACTTTTGGCAAGACACCGTCTTACTTATTTCAAATTGGCAATCAAACATTGGACAACACCTTGTCACGTCTATAATCTGGCTCACGGCAAACAACCGCACGGACAGAAAGATTCCGACATCTGCCACGACCTATTAGACATGAAAATTGTCCATCGGCATCATCATTCGCAAGATCTGAACCACTATAAAATGGATTGAAAACCAAATGAAAACATTCCTTATCCTATTCCTTTCAGCTGTTGCTTCATCGGCCGCAGCCCAGACCGTCAGCAGTCCTGACGGTCGTTTGTGTGTCACCATCCGAACCGGCGCAACGACCACCTACAGCGTCACCTTCGACGGTCAGACAGTCATCAACCCATCGGCCGTCGGTCTTATCGCCAACTACGCGAATTTGGCCGACAATCTGACGCACGTCAAGGCCGATGTCGATACGGTGCGCAACAGCTACGACATGAATCGCACAAAGGCTTCCCACAGCGATTACGTTGCCACACGGCTGCGCTGCTCGATGCAGAACCCCGACGGCTGGCCTATCGACATCGTGTTCCAATTGTCGGACAACAACATTGCCATGCGCTATGAAATTGCCAAGCGCAAGGACAAGGAGACTGGCAGCATCCGCGTAATGGAAGAAAAGACGGCATTCAGTTTCGCCGACGGCACGACAGCCTTCGTCTGCCCACAGAGTGACCCGATGATCGGCTGGAAACGCACAAAGCCGAGCTACGAAGAGGAGTACAACTACGATGCGCCATTGGACACAAAATCGCGCTACGGACAAGGCTGGACGTTCCCATGCCTGTTCCGCAACGGTTCAAACTGGATTCTGGTGAGCGAAACGGGCGTTGACAGCCGTTATTGCGCATCGCATTTGTCCGATTTTACGGCCAACACCTCATCTATCGCATTCCCGATGCCGGAAGAGAACAATGGCAACGGAACCAGCGAACCGGCATTCGCATTGCCCGGCAACACGCCTTGGCGCACACTGACCATCGGCGACAACCTCGCCCCCATCGCGCAAACGACAATCATGTACGACGTGGTTGAGCCTCGCTACGAAACCGAGCACGACTACAAGTTCGGTCGCGGCACTTGGAGCTGGATCCTGTGGCAAGACAATTCAATATGCTACGAAGACCAAGTGAAATACATCGACCTCGCAGCCGCAATGGGCTACGAATACGTGCTCGTCGACGACTGGTGGGACGTCCAAATCGGACGCAAGGAAAACCCAGTGCGCGGCCACGACATCGAAGACGTAATCCGCTACGCGAAATCGAAAGGCGTTGACGTCTTCCTGTGGTACAGTTCAAGCGGCTATTGGAACGACATCGTGCAAGGCCCAATCAACTGCATGGACAACAGCATCGTGCGCAAACGCGAAATGCGCTGGATGCAAAAAATGGGTGTAAAGGGCATCAAGGTCGATTTCTTCGGCGGCGACAAACAAGAGACGATGCGCCTGTATGAAGAGATTCTGTCCGATGCCGACGATGCCGGATTGATGGTCATCTTCCACGGCTGCACCCTGCCACGCGGCTGGGAGCGCATGTATCCGAACTACGTGGGCAGCGAAGCCGTTTTGGCCAGCGAAAACCTCTATTTTGACCCACGATTCTGCGAAAAGGAGGCCGAAAACACCTGCACGCATCCGTTCATCCGCAACGCAGTGGGTGCAATGGAGTTCGGCGGATGTTTCATGAACCGGCACATGAGCCGCGACAACAAACGCCGTCATGAGCGCATCACGACCGACTTATTCGAGTTGGCCACGACAGTGCTTTTCCAAAACCCGATACAGAACTTTGCCCTCGCGCCGAACAATCTGACCGATGCGCCAGCCGTCTGCATGGACTACCTGCGCAACGTGCCGACCACTTGGGACGAAACCCGACTCCTTGGCGGCTATCCGGGCAAAAATGTAGCTATGGCGCGTCGGCATGGCAACCAATGGTACATCGCTGTGGTCAATGCGGCCGACGAACCGTTCCAGTTCACGCTCGACACCAAGCTGCTCGGCATCGACCCGGCATCTTTGCAGATGTACAGCGGCGGAAACGAGCCTGCCGTAACCTCGCCGAAGGTTAAAAAAGGCAAAATAACCGTTAAAGTTTCAAAAAATGACGGTATCGTCTTTTTAACCAAATGACGAAATGCCAGTCATAAAACAGCTTTAACCCTTAAAACAAGTTGAAACAATGAAAAAGTCCTTATTCACCAGCGCATTGTTCCTCATTGGAGCACTGACCGCAACGGCATCGGCCGACAATCTGCTCAACATCGGCGGCATCCGCACGAAAATCTATTCATTCTCGACGAAGAGTTTCGACGGCGCAGCTCGTGAATCGCGGGCAATGCCAAACATCACTGGCATCAGCAACAACGGCCCACTGAACATCGTCTATATCGAGAGCGACAAGAGCGAAGTCTTCATCGAAGGCGACAAAGAGCTGTTCTGCCGCGTCCAGACACAATACAAGGAGGGTGTGCTCAATGTGTCGCTCGACCCTGGCACCTACCGCAATCTGTGGCTTCAGGTCGTGGTCTATGCGCCATCGCTCAACAGCATCAAATGCACCGGCAGCGGCAACGTTAAGGCCGACAAAGTCTCATCGCCCGCTGGTGAAATGGACATCAAGGTGACCGGCAGCGCGGTGGTCAACATCGGCCAACTGAACTGCGCAAACGACCTCGACATGCACATCTCCGGCTCGGGCGACATTCGCATGGACAACATCGCTTGCCGCGACCTCGACGTCAACATCACCGGCAGCGGCAACATCTTTGCCAACAAGACCGTCTGCAAGGAACTTGAATGTACTGTGGTCAGCTCCGGTGGCGCAAAATTCACCGAAATCGAAAGCAGCGAGGCCGATCTGAAAGTGACCGGCAGCGGCGAAATCGCGTTGAAGAGCGGCGAAGTGAAAGTCATCAAAGCACGTGTGACTGGCAGCGGTTCGATTACGGGCGATGTGAAGCACACGGCAATCGAACAGAAAACGACCGGCTCGGGCATCATCAACCTGAAGTAAAACAGACAATTGCTTAAAAAATACACATAGTGAAACCGCCACCTACCGATGTTAGGAAGTGGCGGTTTCCGCGTTACTCGTCATAGTCGCGGGATGGACGATGCGGCACGTTGGTCACGGTATTGCTGCGGCGTGGCGTGGGCATATTTCTTGAAGATTTTGATGAAATACGACATATCATCGTAGCCCAAATCGTGGGCAATCTGCTTCAACGGCATGTCGGTGGAGAGGAGCAGCAACTCGGCACGCTCCATCTTCCTGTCGGTGACATAGACATTGGGCGTAACTCCAGTCTGCTTGCGAAACAGCCGGATGAAATGATCCTTCGTCAAGAAAACCTGCTCGCTCAACGTGCCCACATCGATAGGTTCGCTCAAATGGTGACGGATGTACTTCAGCGTCTTGCGGATGCGGCTGTCGGTGGCCTGCTCTTTCGGCTTCGCGCGACGCAGGAATCGGGCACCGAAAACATAGAGGATGCCGCGCGACTCCAACCGGTCGGGAAACGAGCGGTTCAAACTGACCTGTATGTTCGAGAAAAGCGAGCTCTGGTTGTCGTACGACTGCGGGTTCGACTGCGGCAGACGCATCTGCGGATTCAGTTCCAACAGCCGCTTCATCAGACCCGCATCCTCGGGAAATTCCTCCACCTCGAAGGGGAAATCCATGTCGTCGAAGATGTTGGAATCGAAGTTGGGGTCTTCGTAGATATGCACGTAGTAATGGTCGAAAACCGAGGTGCAGATGTCGCTGTGCAGCGTGTTGGGCGGAATGAGATACAGATGATGCGGCGTGAGCGTGTGTACTCCGTCGGGCATGACCACCTGCGCCGAGCCTTCGGTCACGTAGTAAAGCCGCGCGAACGGGCTCTTCACGTCTTTCCAGTTCCAGTCCCCGTCGTGATGGCAATAGCCGACATTGAGCATCACCAGATGCAGGTCGTTGATGGTGTAATCTCTCATTGATGGCAGATATATTGAGTTGGGTTCAACAATGACGGCACAAAACTAATAATTCCCGCTTAAAATACAATATGCCAATAGTATAAAAATGTCATTTAGTTGAAGAATATCGACATTTAGACGCACAAGACATTGTTATACAAAATGCATTATATAAATTTGCCGACAAAACAGAAACACACAAAAAACAAAACAATGACGAAGAATCTTACCATCACCATGACCTTCCTGCTCTGCGCGGCCACAGCCTTGGCGGAAACAGGAAAACAACGCGGCCTCTGGGCTTGCAAGACACAGAACAACAGCAACGTATTCGTAAGCTGGCGCATGAGGGCGACTGACAACCCTTGGCGCACGACCTACAAGCTCTACGCTAACGACAAACTGGTGAAAACGCTCACCGACCGCACGAACACGCTGTTGGGCTACAGCACCGCGAAAGCCACGTTCCGGCTGGAGGTGCTCGACGGAGAGGGGAACATCATCGACACGCAGGAGGGCGTGACATGCGACGGAAACTTGTTTCACCACATCAAACTGGAATATCCCGGCGACTATACAATGCCCGACGGCACAGTCGTGACCTACACGCCCAACGACTGCTCAGCCTACGACATGGACGGCGACGGCGAGCAGGAAATCATCATGAAGTGGGATCCATCGAACACAACCTCGATATGCACGCCCACCGGACCGCAGCTCATTGACTGCTACAAACTGGACGGCACGCGGCTGTGGCGCATCGACCTCGGCCCGAACGTCATCGCTGGCTGCCGCGTCACCTTCCTGTGCTACGACTTCGACGGCGACGGCAAGGGCGAACTCATCACCAAGACCGCACAAGGCACCAAGGACGGCGCGGGCGAACTGCTGTCGAAGGGCGTGGCCGAAGGTGCCGACCACACGAAGTCGTCAATCAATGCATCGGGCGTCATCACCAGCAGCGGCAAGGAGTGGGTCACCTGCTTCGACGGCGTGACAGGCAAAGAACTCTACACGACCGACTATTGGCCGTTGTTCAGCATACGCAGCAACTGGGCGGACGACGGCAAGACCGACGGTGCGGCCTACGGGCATCGCGGAAACTGGTTCAAGGGCTGCGTGGCCTTCCTCGACGTGGATGGCAAACCAACCCCATGCGCAGTCACCGTGCGCGGCATCTATACCTACAGCTACGCGGCCGCCTACACTTGGGACGGCACACAGCTGAGCGTCCTCTGGAAACACACATCGGACAAGAAAGGCCAAGGCATCTATGCCCAAGGGGCACACAGCCTGACCGTGGGCGACCTTGACGGCGACGGCTTCGACGAGGTAATGGTGGGTGCGGCCGCCCTCGACCACGACGGCACGCTGCTGTGGCGCACCGGCCTCGGACACGGCGATGCCACCCATCTGGGCGACTTCGACCCCGACAACGAAGGCATGGAGGTCTTTATGATCACCGAAGAGGCATCCGCCGCCTACGATGCTGCACTGCTTGACGCCAAGACGGGCAATGTGCTGTTTGGCATCACGCAGACGGGCGGCGACACAGGACGCGGGCTCATCCTCGACTGCGATGCCACGCACGACGGCGCCGAGTTCATAGAAATGGCCGAGACGAACCTAATGACCTGCAAGGGCGAGGCCATCGCGCCATGGAAGGCCGGTGCCATCACAAGCGCCTCCATCAACTACGCGATTTATTGGGACGGCGACCTGCTACGCGAATATCACGACCGCAGCCACGTGGACAAATGGAACAGCAAAAACAGCACTTGGGACCGCACCATGACGCTCTACAACTTCGGCTACGGCGCCAACACCATCAACTCGACGAAGTACAACTGCAACCTGCAATGCGACCTCTACGGCGACTGGCGCGAGGAGGCCGTCTATTGGGCGAAGAACGGCGACGACTTCTACCTCACCATCTTCACCACGACCACCGAGAGCGCGTACAAGCTGCCCTGGCTGCGCGATGATCACACCTACGACCTCGCCATCGCCTGGCAGAACTGCGGCTACAACCAGCCTCCGCATCTGGGCTACAGTCCCGTGGAGTACTACAAGGAGATTGCGAAGGGTGAACCATCGGGCATCATCACCATCAAGAATGACAACGTGAAGGCCGATGCTCCTGCACGCGACCTCTGGGGACGCAATGCGGACGGCCGAAAAGGGCTTTACATCGTCGGCAACAAGATAATCCTGCAATGACTTATGGCTCAAGGATATGAGCAACGCCAATCGGCCGTCCCGACCAAACGTTATGTGCAGTATCTGGAAATCAGCGACGACCCTGCCCTGTTGGCCGAATACCGAAAATGGCACTCCGAGGCATACCATTGGAAGGAAATCCGCGACGGCATACGCGCCGTGGGCATCCTCGAGATGGAAATCTACCTCACGGGCAACCACCTCACCATGATTGTCGATGCGCCCGCCGATTTCGACCGGCAGAAGGCCATGAACCAATTGGCCGACCAGCCACGGCAGGCCGAGTGGGAAGCCTTTGTCGCCAAGTTCCAGAACTGTGCGGCCGATGCCCGGAGCGACGAAAAATGGACGCCGATGGAGCGCATCTTCCGGCTATATGAATAAAAACAAAGGGAACTTCTGAAAATTGTCATATTGGACGTGAGCGAAACACCAAATTCTTTCATCTTGTTGATTATTGAGCATCTTCATCTGGTTAGTCTCATGTCGATTAAATTCATGTTGTGTTATTTTTTTGACGTTTTTTTCATGGTATAGAGGTGAATTTTTCTACATTCGTCCTTTACAAACGTTCAAGATGACAATTTTTAGGACGTACCCCAAAAACAAAATAGTTATGAAAAAGACAACATTGCTCATCAGTCTTCTCTTTGCTGCATCGGCATTTTCAATGTCGGCCAATGCCCGCCGCGTGCTCTTCATCGGCGACTCGGTGACCGACGGCGGTTGGGGACGCAGCGGTGGCTCCATGAAACCCGCCAGCGAACGCAACCAGACCGACCAGAACCACCTCTACGGCCACAGCTACATGATGCTGTGCGCCGCCCACTACCAGAGCGAGCGCCCCGATGCCGATGTCGAGTTCCTGAACCGTGGCATCAGCGGCGACGACCTTGCCCGACTGGAAGTCCGTTGGGAGGACGATGCCGTCAGCCTGCACCCCGACGTGCTTTCGCTACTGGTGGGCACCAACGACGTGCATTACTACCTGCAAGCCAACGACGGCCAGTCCTTCGACTTCGCCGCGTGGGAAAAGCGCTACCGCACGCTGCTGAATCGCGTAGTGACGGACAATCCCGAAGTTGACTTGGTGCTAGGCACGCCATTCGTGGCCAAGGTCGGCAAAATAGGTTCGGCCGATGACTATGCCCTGCGCGACAGCCTCATCGGACGCCTCGACAGCATCGTCTGCCACATCGCCCGCGACTACAAAGCCACGCTGCTGCGCTACGACCTGCTGTTCGCCGACCTCACAGCCACGAACCCTCAGCACTGGATCTGGGACGGCATCCACCCCACCGCCGCCGGACATCAGCGCATGGCCGACCTGTGGGTCAGGAAGTGCGACGAGGGCGACCTGCTGACAGCTCCGCGTGGCCGACGTGTCACCATCGCCGTGAGCCGAGAGGAGCTGGAACGCTGTCCCGGCGGACCATTCGAGGCCGATTGGCAGTCATTGGTCAACGGATACGAAGTGCCAGAATGGTTCAAGGATGCCAAGTTCGGCATATTCATCCATTGGGGACTGTATTCCGTGCCAGCAGCGGGCAGCGAATGGTATCCGAAGCACATGTACAATGCCATGAGCGGCGACCATCGGCAAAAATGGGGCAAACAGCATGAGTTCGGCTACAAGGACTTCATCCCGCTCTTCAAGGCCGAGAAGTTCGACGCGGCGGAGTGGGCGCAGCTGTTCCGCGAGGCCGGCGCACGCTACGTGATTCCTACGGCCGAGCATCACGACGGCTTTGCCATGTACGACAGCCGTCTGACGCATTGGGACGCCAAAGAGATGGGTCCCTGCCGCGATGTCATCGGTGAATTGGCCGAGGCTGTGCGCCACGAGGGCTTGAAGTTCGGCGTGTCGAACCACCGCATCGAGAACTGGGATTTCATGTATCCGCTCAAGCTGTCGCTCGACTCGACCGACCTCTATAGGCCAGAATACGCAGGTCTGTACGGCCCGCCGCAGAAGCCCACCGAGCAGTCGGGCATGGGTCCAAAGGCCAAAGCCGCAGCCAAGGCCGGCGTCACCGAGGCCGACATCGACGAAACGGCCTTGGAGGGTCGCCATCCGCAGAGCGACGCCTTCCTGAACGAGTGGGAGATGCGCGTGCATGAAATCATCGACAAATATCAGCCCGACCTTTTCTTCTTCGACAACGGCATCAACTACCGCACGCTCGACCCGTGGAAACTGCGCATCGCCCGCTACTACTACAACAGTGCCCACCAGTGGGGCAAACAGGTGAGCCTCCAGTCGAAAAGCACGGCCTACCTCGCCGGCAGCATCAAGGATTTTGAACGAATGTCGCGCGCGCCCAAGCAGATCACCAACTTCTACTGGCAGGTGGATGACCCCATCGGCCACAAGTTCGGCTACGTTGAGGGACTGCGCCTACAGAAACCCGAAGGCATTATCCGTAGCCTGGTGGAGAACATCTCGAAGAACGGCAACCTCTGCCTCAACGTCTCGCCCAAAAGCGACGGCACCATCCCCGACGACCAGCAGCAGGTGCTACGTGCCGTCGGCCAATGGCTCAAAGTGAACGGAGAGGGCGTTTATGGCAGCCGCACGTGGAAGGTCTTCGGCGAAAGGAATGTCCGCTACACCATCAAGGGCGACACGCTCTACGCCTTCGTGCTCCGCTGGGACGGCCAACCGTTCACCATCAGTAGCATCGGCCGCAACCAGATTGTTTTCGTCGAAAGCCTTTTGGACGGCAAGAAGGTGAAAACGACCGCTGTGGCCGATGGCATACGCATCGAGGCCAATGGCAATGCGACCGATGCCGCCGCGTGCTTCCGAATAAAACTAAAACCCGAGAAATAAAAGGCCGTCAATGAATTACACGAAATATATTTTCGCGGCAATAGCGCTATGCCTTGTCACAAGCTGCGCCTCGCCCAAAGAGGACTACCAGCCCGAATGTCGTCTTGTGGAGGTAGGCAAAGGCTACAGCCAGACAGCAGTGAACACGGCGGTCTTCCGAGCCAACTCGTTGGTCACACACGGCGACGAGCAATACATCTGCTATTATGACGCCGAGGGATACGTGACGCTGGGCAAACGCAAGCTTGGCAGCACCGAGTGGCAGATTCTGCGCTCGCAATACAAGGGCAATGTGACCGACGGACACAACACTATCAGCATGATGGTGGACGGCGACGGCTTCGTGCATGTGTCGTTCGACCACCACGGCAACCCGCTGAACTACTGCCGCAACATCGCGCCAGGTTCACTCACGTTGGGCGACGAGGAGGCGATGACAGGCGTGGATGAGGCCGATGTGACCTACCCGGAGTTCTACACGCTGCAAGGCGGCGACCTGCTGTTCGCATATCGTTCGGGAGCATCGGGCCGAGGCAACCTCGTGATGAACCGCTATGACCTAAAGACGAAATCGTGGACGCGCGTGCAGGACGTGCTCATTGACGGCGAGAACGAACGCAACGCCTACTGGCAGCTGTACGTTGACGGACGCGGCGTGATTCACCTCTCGTGGGTGTGGCGCGAGACGTGGTTGGTGGAGACGAACCACGATCTGTGCTATGCCAAGTCGGAGGACGGCGGCAAGACGTGGCTGAAATCCACGGGCGAGCACTACGACCTGCCCATACGCCTCGGCAATGCCGAGTTTGCCTGCCGCATTCCGCAAGGCTCGGAACTGATAAACCAGACGAGCATGAGCACCGACGAGATGGGACATCCCTACATCGCCACCTACTGGCGGTCGGAGGGCGACAGCGTGCCACAGTACCGACTGGTGTGGAACGACGGCAACGGTTGGCAATGTGCGCAGGTTTCTGACCGACGGACACCGTTCTCCCTGTCAGGCGGCGGCACGAAGATGATTCCCATAGCACGGCCGCGCATCGTGACCGACGGACAGCGGGCATGGTACATCGTGCGCGACGAGGAGCACGGCAGCAAGGTGTCGGTCTATTACACCGACGACATCCGACAACCGCCCAACTGGACGCTACGCGACCTTACCGATTTCCCTGTCCACGCATGGGAGCCGTCATACGACACCGAACTGTGGAAAAAGAGCAACCTGCTGCATCTTTTTGTGCAGGACACCCGTCAAGGCGACGGCGAGCGCACCGTGGTGTCCGATCCGCAGATGGTTTATGTGTTGGAAGTGAAGTGAAATCCCCATAACTGGGCAAAAATGAAGAGTCCCCCGAATGTCCTTTCTCTGACATTCGGGGGACTCTTCATAACGTCTGCGTCAAAATCACATCTTTGCTTCGACTATGGGTTGCGTCTCGACAACAGGTTCCGGTTCTACGGCCGGTTCAGCTTCGACAACGGGCGTTGCTTCAGTTTCTGCGACCTCGGATTCAACCTTAGGCAAAGTAAAGACCACTGGCAACGAACTCTGCACTCGAGCCAATTCGCCGCCGACGCGACCTGGCGTCCACTTCGGCATCTTGTGGATTACGCGCGCGCCCTCCTGCGCCAAAATCAACGCGAATTGCACTTTCAACTGCTTCTGACGGGCAACCGGTTCCTTGTTCAGACGTGCGTCTTCAAAATTTTCCAACTTGCAGTCGCGTGCAGAAATGTGAGAAACGGTGCCGTCCGGTTCAACGAAAAACTGCATTATGACGCGCCCCTCCACTCCGTATTTCTGCGCAAGTTTCGGGTATTTCAGATATTTGTCGAAATGAGCCTTAATTGCATCATCGCCGCCAGGAAATTGTGGCTGAACGGTGTCGTTCCGTGTAATATTGACAGTGGTTGTTGTGTCCGATACGACATCTTGGGCTTTGGCCGTCGCTCCCAAAATCAGGGCAGCCGACAGCATGACGATAATTGTTGCTTTCATGTTGTTTGGGAATTTAAAAAATGGTTTGGTTTTAGATTTTTTGCTCGATGCACGCTCTCCACAAGCGCATCGTTGAAAAAAATTAAATGGCATCAATTTGATGCGTTCTACATTTGGGCTTATTGTTTACAGCGGCAAATATACGAAAACAATTGTAAATGCAAAACTTCTGACGCATTTCTTTTGCTTCTGGCCGACGACAAAGTCATACAATGCCGTCAGAATGGCGCGAAATGCCCATCGACCGTCAAAATGACTTTTGCGGATTTGTTTTTCTACGCGGAATCGACTAATTTTGCGCCCGAAAAACGCAGAAAATAGATATGTACACACCTACTCTGGAGGAGACACAAGCCGACCTCCGTTATCTGAAACTTCTTTCTGAAAAGTTCCCGACCATACCATCGGCCGCAACCGAAGTCATCAACCTGGAGGCCATCCTGAGCCTGCCGAAGGGGACGGAACACTTCCTGTCGGACCTGCATGGCGAGGCCAATGCCTTTGTGCACGTGCTCAAGAACGCATCGGGCGTCATCCGCCGCAAGGTCGATGACCAGTTCGGCAACTCGCTGACCGAGGACGAAAAGAGCGAACTTTGCAGCCTCATATACTATCCGGAAGAGAAATTGGCCAAAATCCAGCAGGAGGGGAAAGATGTGGCCTCGTGGCACAGCATAATGCTGCATCGCACAATCGAAATCGCCCGCGCCGTATCGTCGAAATACACACGTTCGAAGGTGCGCAAACAGCTGCCCAAGGAATTCGCCTACGTCATCGAGGAGCTGATGCACCAGGACAAGATTGAGCCGGACAAGGAGGAATACTATAACGCCATCGTGCAGACCATCGTCGATACGAACCGCTCGGAGGAGTTCATCGTGGCCATCTGCAAGCTGATCCAGAGACTGGTCATCGACGTGTTGCACATCGTGGGCGACATCTTCGACCGTGGTCCAGGCGCTACGCGAATTCTCGACACGTTGCAGAACTATCATGACTACGACATACAATGGGGCAACCACGACATCGAGTGGATGGGCGCAGCGGCAGGCAATCCGGCACTGATCGCATCAGTGCTGCGCATCTCGATCCGCTACGCGAATGTCGAGACGCTCGAGGAGGGCTACTCCATCAACCTGCTGCCGCTTGCGACATTGGCCATCGAGACCTATGGCGACGACCCATGCACCATCTGGCAGACCAAGGATTTCGAGAACAATCCGCGCCTCACGCGCTCGGCCCAGCTCATGGCCAAGATGCACAAATGCATCTCCATCATCGAGTTCAAATTGGCCGGACAACTCATCAAGCGGCATCCCGAATGGCAGATGGACGACCGCCTGATGCTGCACCTCATCGACCTTGAAAGAGGCACAATCAACATCGACGGCAAGGAGTACGAACTTTTGGACAAAAACCTGCCAACCATCGACCCTGCCGACCCGTACAAGCTCTGCCCTGGCGAGGAACAGGTCATGCAGCAGCTGGAACACTCGTTCCGCTGTTCGGACAAACTGCAACGGCACTTGAACCTGCTCTACCAGCACGGATCGCTATTCCTTGTGCGCAACAACTGCCTGCTCTACCATGGTGCCATCCCGCTGAATCCCGACGGCTCGTTCATGGAACTGCCGGTCGATGGCAAGGTCGTGAAGGGCCGCCAGCTGATGGAACGTGTGGACAGCGTCATCCGCCGCGCATATTTCGGCACTCGCAACAAGAAACGCCGCCAGGACGCGCTCGACTATATGCTCTACCTGTGGTGCGGGCCTGGTTCGCCGCTCTACAACAAGGACAAGATGACAACGTTCGAGCGCTATTTCATCGCCAACGACGAACTCTACAAGGAACAGAAAGGCGCCTACTTCGAATTGGCAAACGAACGAGAAACGTGCCAACGCATACTACGCGAGTTCGGCCTCGACCCGGAAAAGAGCCGCATCATCAACGGACACGTACCCGTGCGCACGCTGAAAGGCGAGTCTCCGGTCAGGGCCAACGGACTTCGTCTCGTCATCGACGGAGGCTTCTCCAAGCCCTACCACGCCACGACGGGCATCGCCGGCTACACGCTCATCTACAACAGCCACGGACTGCAGCTCGTGCAGCACAACCAGTTCGACAGCGTTGACGAGGCTATCTCGTCGGGCTCAGACATCCATTCGCGCGTGCAGTTGGCCGAGTTCAAGGACCACCGTATGCTGGTACGCGACACCGACCGCGGCCAAGAGCTCATCGAACAGGTCAACAACCTGCAGAAGCTGCTCCTCGCCTACCGCTCCGGCCTGCTGAAAGAGAAATAACCCTACAGCCGAAGGTCATTGGCCAACATAACGATTATCATTTCGGCCAATGCACATCGACACACAAACAAAACAGATTCGCCATGCAATTCAAAGACATCATCGGCCAAGATGCCGCCGTTGCCAAGCTGCGCGCTGCCATCGACCGCAACAAACTGCCGCACGCGCTGCTCATCACGGGGCCTGCGGGCACTGCGGGATTGCCATTGGCCCACGCCGCCGCGCAATACATCATCTGCCAGCACAAGCACGACGGAGAACCCTGCGGCGAGTGTCCAGAGTGCATCCAGGCGCAGAAAATCGGCCATCCGGACCTGCATTGGGTCTTCCCTGTAGTCAACAAGAATACGGGCGACAAGGATCCATCCATCAGCGATGACTACCTGCCGTTGTGGCGCGAGGAATACACCTCAAATCCGAACCTGACACTGCCGCAGTGGGTGCGCGCCATGACATCGGCCAAAGAAAACAACAAGCAGGCACAGATTTTCGTGTCCGAGGCCAATGCCATAATCCACACGCTGAGCACCAAGCCCTACGAATCGGACTTCCGCGTGATGATCATCTGGCTGCCGGAACTGTTCAGCGAGAAGACGGCCAACAAGCTGCTGAAAATCATCGAAGAACCCTACGAAAAGACATTTTTCCTTCTGGTGAGCAATGAGCCGGACAACATCATAGGCACCATACAGAGCCGCGTGCAACGGCTGCAACTGGCACCGATTGACGGTCAAGGCAACTTTGTCCAGCCCGGCGTAAAGGTGCCCGACGAGGCCGACCGAGAGAAGTTCCTCGACCTCTTCATGCAGATGATGCGTCTGAGCTACGCGAGAAACCTACGCGGCATGAGGGAATGGAGCCAGACAATGGCAAAAATGAAACGCGAACAGGCGAAAAACTACCTGCAATATGC
>DFJU01000101.1:0-19746 GCA_002373755.1 Bacteroidales bacterium UBA3663
CGCCGTATCAGGTGATGGATGGAGGCGCTGGTGTAAGTGCAGTACCAGTATATCATCATTTTGTAGAAATTGCTCAACGAATGGAACCTCAATATATTTCTATGATTATGCCAGCAAAATGGTATAACGGCGGTCGTGGTCTTGAGCAATTTAGGAAAAAAATGTTGAACGACAAAAGTATCAAATACATATATGATTTTATAGATGGTCATGATTGTTTCCAAAATGTAGATATAGCAGGCGGCGTGTGCTACTTCCTTTGGGACAGTTCTTATAATGGCTTATGCAATTTCGTTTCTTGTCATAATGGGAAAAGAATGTCTTCACCAAGAGATTTGTCATCTACAGAAACACTAATACGACATCAAGAAGAAGTTTCAATATTATCTAAAATAACTGCCCAAACGACCTCTTTCCTATCTTGTGTAGCATATTCTCAAAAGCCATTTGGACTTCGTACTTACATAAAACCGCTTGAAGATGGCGATATATTCTTGCGTTATAATGGTGGAATCGGAAAATACAGTAAAGAACTTGTCCCAATAAATAAAGATTTAATTGACAAATGGAAACTCATCATTTCATGTTTAACAGCAGAACATGCTGGAGAATCCGATAAAAATGGGCAAAAGAGAATATTTTCAACCATGGAAATTCTCTCCCCCAAAACCATTTGTACAGAAACATATATGCTTCTAAACACATTTGACAATGAGATAGAATGTCAAAACATGCTCAAATACATGAAAAGCAAATTTGTAAGGGCATTGGTTGCGGCCGTCACATCAACACAACACATGTCAAAATCAAATTTCCAATTCGTTCCCCTTCAAGATTTCACCTCGAAATCGGACATAGATTGGACGAAATCGGTAGCCGAAATCGACCGTCAACTATACGCAAAATACAATCTGACAGACGAAGAAATCGCATTCATCGAACAGATGATTAAACCGATGGAATAATTCGGGGTGTTTGTGGTTGTTGTAGAGACGGGGCGCGCCGAAGCCACGTCTCTACGTGAAATCCGTAAAAAAAATGTCGGATTGTAGAGACGTTTCATGAAACGTCTCTACAGGTGAAATACGCGTATATATACAATAAAATCCCCATCGGGACGTCATATTTGCACCATAACAATCTGATGCACAACCATGTCCGACAATCTATACCATAACCAATACCGCATACCATCGGCGCGCGCTACGTGGCGCGATTACAACGGCGGCGCATATTTCGTAACCATCTGCACCAGGAATATGGAACATTTTTTCGGGGAAATCATCGGCGGCGAAATGCGTTTTTCGGAAATTGGACGATGGGCGGATGAATGTGCCAGGAACATAGAAACGCTGCACAACGGAATATATGTTCTATCATACGTTGTTATGCCAAATCACATCCATTTGATTGTATCTATTGACAGGAATACGTCCCCCGTAGAGACGCCACAGTGTTGACGTCTCTACAACAACGTCAATGCAAAACGAATCAATGCAGAATATCGCAAATCGTTGTGGACAATTGTCGCACATCATTTCTCGGTTCAAATTTGCCATCACTCGTTTCACCAACGCCCACGCCCTGCCGTTTGCATGGCAGACGCGTTTTCACGACCACATCATACGCGACCGCAACGAAATGAACCGTATCGCCCAATACATCGAAAACAACGTAGCGCAGTGGGAATCGGACGAATTCTACAGTTGAACTAAAACACGAACGTCATCGCAACAGCATAAAAAACTCCCCGGCAAAGTGATTTGTCGGGGAGAATTATTTTCGGTGGGGAAATCCTAATTCTCAACAATTCTGAACATCGCGGGAAATAAATTCTCTTAGTTCTCGAATTCTTGACCTTCAGATTTTCAGTCTTACATCTTCACAACCTTGCCATTCACGATGACGAAGCCGTTGTAGCCCTCGCCGACCGGCTGGCCGATGATATTGAAGCGCTGGCCATTGGTAGCGGCGGCATCGACCTTGAGCTCGATCATACCGTCGGCCGATGTAGCCTCGACAGCCTCGTTCAGACCGCCCATCTCGTTGGCAGCGCGCACGGCGTAGGTTGCAGTTGCATCATCGACGGTGTAGCTGTTTTCGAGCGTGAAGTCGATGACAGCGCCGTTCTTGACGATGGCATAGAGCAGGGCGTATTCGCTGTTGTCCCAAGTCAGGGCAGTGCCGTTCAGCACGACGTTCTGCACAAGCGGAGCCTGCTCGGTGAGGAGCGTCGGATCCCAATCGCCATACATCGTGTGGAGGTCGCTTGCGGCCAATGCCTCCTCGGCGGTGAGCACAGGATTGTTCTCGTGCGTATCGGCGAAGGTGGTCTTGCGGCCGCTGAGGTCGATGACGCTGCCCGTCGAGGTCATTGAATTGTACTCGGCGAAACGCTTCGGATAGCCGCCGCTCATCTCATTCCAGCCGATGGCCGATGGTACAACGTTCATCTTGGTGTCGATGAAGAGGGCGATTGGAGTGCCGCTGCCCCACGGACGACCCAGCGTGTAGTTGCCGTCAACAGATTCGGCCGATGCGGTCTTGCCGGTAGCAGCCTCAATGACTGAAGCCTCGCCGTTGATGACGCAATCCTTGTAGATCCAGCCGTACTGCTTTGGCTTCGATGGCACGGCTGCATAGCCGCCGGCAATCTGACGCAGCTCGACGCCGTTCCAGAAGATGTCGCCCTTGCCGCACATATAGTCGGTGCGACCGCGCACGTAGCCGCCCTCGAAGTAGTAGAGGCCGTTGTCGTTGTTCGACGTCCAGGTGTCCTGATAGCCGCGCAGACCGACGTTCTTATAGACGTTCTGCGTACCCTTGTCCTGAATGGCGAGGTCGCGGCCCGTAGCGTCATCCATGCCGGTCTCGACAGTGAGGTCCTGCCAATAGAGGCCGCTCACCTTGCTGCCAATCTGGAAGACGTCGCTGTTGCCGATGCCGTCGTACTTGCTGGTCAGGCCGTACTTGCTGACGAAGGTCTCGTTCTTGTCGATGCCGTTGGTGATGATGACACCGTCACGGCTCTCGCCGATGAACGACACGTTGCTGCTGTTGAGGAAGGTGATGCACTCAGGCACCTCGTAGTCGTTGCAGGTCTTGATGGTCGATGAGAGCGGAATGGTGTATTCGCCGTTCTTGACGAAGATGCGGAAGCGTACGGTCTTGTCGCTACGCGAGTCGGCAGCGGCAATGGCGGCCAAGAGCTGGTCCACATTCTCGACAATGGCGTCGTAGGCCTTCTTCTCGATGGTCGGACGTGTCATTGTGGTGAACGACAGGCTGATTGGTTCGGCCAGGAAGTTGTCGGTCAGGTCGGCGATGCTGTTGGCAGCCAACGTGAAGGTGTATTCCTTTGAGTATTCCAAGCCCTTGTATTCGAAGGTGACAACCTTGCCGCTCACGCTCGGGGTGAGTTCGATGCCGCTCAGGTCGCCCTTGATGCCGTCGGCCACCTTGACACGCTCGTCGAAGGTAAGCACAATCTTGCCTGTGGCCGATGCACCGGTTGCGCCATTGGCCGGAACAGTCGATACGATAGCCGGAGCCACGCCGTCGTTCACCAGCTGGGCAGTGCCCGTGATGAAGAACATGGCCAATGTGTTGCCGTCGTTGGCCGATGCAGTTCCATCGACCGAAGAATTCTCCTTGTCGGCACGCATACGGATGTAGAGCGATGCCTGGTTGTTGCAGGCCTCGGGCAACATCTCGCTGAACTTGCCCACTACGCGGGTTCCGTTCATCGTCACGCTGCCGAACGTAGTCCACTCCGAGCCGTCGAGCGACCACTCGGCCAAGTAGGTCTGGTAGGCATTGTAGTTGTAGAGCATCTGGAACTGCACGTTGATGTCGCGGAATGCCTCGGCGTTGATCTTGGTCTGCCAATGCCAGTTGCCGACATCGCCGTTGCTTGCACCTGTGCGCCAGTTGACAGCTGCGCCGGCAAAGCTCTCGTAACCGCCGCCACCGAGGGTCGATTTGTCGAGCCAGCCCTGAGTCTCACCCGTCGAGGTGTTGACAAGGTTGAGCGCGTCGGCATCGTTGTCCTGTGCGGCGAAATCGGCCTTGCGGCCATTGCCGCCCGTCTTGTAGAAGTCCCATCCGGCGATAATGTCGGCCTGGGCATAGAATGCGGTCAGATCGACATCGGCCGTCATGCTGATGGTCTTGTTCGAGTTGGTCTCGCCGTCGCTCCAGTTGGTGAAGGTGACAAGGCCCTCGTAGCCATTGGCGGTGAGCTGTACGCCCGTGCCGTCCTCATACATCCACTTGCCATCGACAACGGTCGGTTCTGGCGATACGGTCACCATATAGTCGTTGGTGCCGTCAACCACGAGGTTGAGCGCGTAGGTGTTGACAGCGACGAAGTTGGCGGTCAATGTCTCGTTGGCCGTAATCGTATATTTGAACTTGGCGTCGGCCGATACCTCGTCGCCGGCTGCGTTGGTCCAGTTGACGAAGTCGTAGCCGAAGTTTTCGGTTGCGGTGAGTGTCACCTCGCTGCCGTCCTCATATTCGTCGGCCTTCGGATAGACATTGATTGAGCCTGCGCCTTCAGGTGCGACAACGGTGGCCAATGTGTAGCTCTCGATGTCGGCCACAGTGCCGTTGACGATGCCCTCGACAGTTACCTGCGAGAAGCCGCCCTCCTTGGTCGAACCGACGCCGATGGTGGCAAAGATTGAAAGGCCGTCGCCTGAAGCCAATGCGGTCTGCTGATCGGCGGTGAGGCTGATTTCAACGTAGTTGGCATAGTTGCTGGACGAACCGAACTTGTCGTCGGCCTGTGTCTTGTTGGCGCGCGCTGCGGTGAAGTTGCCCAATGTGACACTTTCGCCCTCGCCTGCCTTGGCCGTGATGGTGACACCGTTCTCGGCATCGGTGCCGAAACGCTGAATCCACATGCTGACCTTGGTCGGGGTGAATGTGAGACCCGACTTCGGCTTCATTGCCCATTCAAGAGCGGTGGTCGAGCCGGATGGCTTAAACTTGATGAACGAGATGCCGTCGGCATTGCTGTCGGCCGTGCGCGAAGCCACACCTGTGATTTCGAGGTCGCCGGTGTTGACTGCTACGGTCGAGAAGATGCCGCTCGGGTCGGACGTATAGGCTGCAACGCTGTTCATGTCGTTGAATGGCCAAGCCACCGTGGCAGCCACGTTGTCGTAGCTTGCACCGCCCTGGCTCTGAACCACTGGCAGAGTGACCTTGATGTAGCGGTAGTAGCTGCCGTCGCTGCCAATCACCACGTCAACCGTCTCGGCCGAGTTGGCAATCACGTAGCTGATGGTCTTGCCGCTCGTGTAGTCTGTCTGGCCGTCAATCGAGGTCGTGGTAAGTTCGTTGTAAGCCTCGATGGTGATGGTTGCGCCCTTGCACGACGGGACGGTCCACTTTGTGCCGCCGTTGAGCTGTGCCCAATCGTTCCAGTTGCCGTTGGCGAACTTGCCACCGTTGTTGGTGTCGAACGAAGCCTTGACGTCGATGCTCTTGCCGCCAACGGTTGCCTGTGCGACCCAGATGCCGGTAGCGTTCTGGTAGGCGACGGTCGGTGCGCCCTGATCGCGGCGGAAGGTGTAGAGCAGTGTGACGTCTTCAGTGCGGTCGGCGAGCGAAACCTCATTGGCCGTAAAGACAGGAGTCAGCGTCACGCTTTCGGCATCGGGCGCGGTGATGGCCTCGCCGGTGGCATAGGTGTTTGTACCGTCGCTCCAGCCGGTCAGGGTGTAGCCCTCCTTGTAGAGGGTGAAGTTCTTCGGCAAGGTGTATTGTTTGCCGATGCTTACCGTCTCGCTTGCAGGAGCAACGCCCTCAGCCTCGGCCGATGTGATGTCGTAGATGAACTTCACGTCGCTCGGCACGGTGCTTGGATCGACAGCCTCGACAGCGAAATAAGGCACGTAGCTGCCGCCGCTGATGGTCAGCGTGGTAGCCTTGTCCTGCTTGTAGTAGGCCGAAACGATGTTGGCCTCCTTGTCGTTGTGGAAGCAGGTGCCGTTGTCGGTGTTGAAGGTGGCTACGGTCTCGCCGTCAGCGTTCTTGACGGTCACGTCGCCGCCCCAATCGCAGGTGCCGAACGAAATCTTGACTGTGCCCTCGACAGCCACTGTGGCCGAGAAGTTGCACAAGCCATGATCGTTGCTGTGATACTTGGCCGTGATGATGGCGTTGGCCGATGCGTCGTCGGCTGCTACGCGGGTGTAGGTGCCGTCGTCGTTCATCTTCAGGCCGGCGGTCACGGCCGTCGATGCCTCACCGGACGTCAGGAATGCGCCGTTGGTGAAGTCGGCCTTGATGTCCTTCCAGGTCGATTCGGCTGCCGGAACAGGATAGACCGCCTTGACCCAACGGTAGTAGCTGCCGCCACCGATGACGATCTGCATCTCTGCGGCGCTGCCCTCGTAGGTGTAGGTGTTCTCGTTGCTGGCATACGTGCCGGCATCGCCGTTGAAGGTCGTGGCACTGTTGTCATACATCGAGTAGGTGGTATAGACAGCACCGCGAGCGGCCGGCAACGAGAGGATTGTTCCGTCGTTCACCTGCGCCCAATCCTGCCAGCTGGCGTTGTTGTACTTGCCGCTGGTGGCATCGATGGTCAACGGGAAGTCGATGACGGACTCGCCCACGGTGATCTGCGTCACAACCAGGCCGCTCTTGTTCTGAAACTGCTGGCTCACGGCGCCGTTCTGCTGCTGGAAATCCCACGTAGCGATCACTTCGGCCGTGCGGTCGGCGAAAGAAACGGTGTTGCCCGTAAATACAGGCGTGAGGGTCACGTCCTCGTTCACGGTGATGCTCTGGCCGGCGGTGTAGCTGTTGGTACCGTCGGTCCATGCCGTCAGGGTGTAGCCCTCCTTGTAGAGTGAGGTGTTGGCTCCAATGGTCACCTCAGTGCCGACGTTGACCTCCTGCAAGGCTGGAGCAACGCCCTGGGCTTCTGCGGCCGATGCGTCGAACGTCAAGGTCGCGGTGTTCGGGATGTCTGAGGCATTGACCGCCTCGACAGCGAAATAAGGCACGTAGCTGCCACCCGCGATGGTCAGTGTCGCAGCCTCACCAGAGTAGTAGGCCGAAACGATGTTGGTCTCCTTGTTCTGGTGGTAGCACACGCCGGTGTTGGTGGTGAACGACGTTACTACCTCGGTGCCCTCGCCGTTCTTGACGGTGACGTTGCCGCCCCAGGCGCAGGTGCCGAATGAGATTTTGACTGGGCCTTCGACGGGAACGGTGGCCGAGAAGTTGCACAAGCCGTGATCGTTGCTGTGATACTTGGCCGTGATGATGGCGTTGGCCGATGCGTCGTCGGCTGCTACACGAGTGTAAGTGCCACCGTCATTCATCTTCAGGCCGGCGGTCACGGCCGTCGATGCCTCACCGGACGTCAGGAATGCACCGTCTGAGAAGTCGGCCTTGATGTCCGTGAATGCCATAGCACTTTGCGTCATTCCCACCATTGCGAGGAACGACCAGACAGAATGTCTAAAAAAGTTTTTGGTCATTGTTTTTGTTAAAATAAGAATGAATAATTAAGGTTAAATAAAATGAGATTGTAAAAATAAAAGAGTATGAGTCCTTATCGGAAAACAGATTTCACAGAAATCGGCACTCCCCAAATGTTTTTCTCAAGGAGCTTTTCTTGGCAAAATAAGGATTTCAGATGCGGATTCATGGATAGTTTAATTCTACAAAACGCGGCGAATTTATTAAGTTTTTCACACATGGCCGAATTTTGCACAACCTAATTCGCGTAGCACCACCCGTTTGAACAGAAATTGGGCCGATTTCGAATAGAAACCGACCCAATGGAAATGGAATTATCCGTGAAAACGGATGTGGAAATTATTCATTCTGGAAGCCGTAGCCATTGCTGAAACCACCCATTGCCACAGCGTTGGGGCTGATTGGCCAGAGGTAGATTGGTGCCGACTCGTAGTCGTAGAGGTAGAAGAGATATTTCTCGTACTCGTCTCGATTGTCGAGCAACTGCTGACCCCACGACGTTTTTGTGTAGCCGTCGGCCTCCAATGCAGCACCATCGGCAACGGCTGCAAACAGACCTTGGATGGCCAGGTTGGTGGTGGCGGTGTTTGCCGTCCAGCCGAATGCAGACCAGTCATCATTCACACCACGCCAGCCCGGATAGGTGATCGGGTTGGTCTCGTCGGTGCACTGGGTGGTCAGGCGATAGCCGATGCTGTCTTGTGCATCGACGGCCTTGGTGTAGATGTAGTCGCTGATGACGTTGCCGTTGGCAAATGTGTATGAACCGTTGGCCTTGATGCCGTCCAACATATCGGTAGTCAGTTCCTTGATGCGCTTGATGGCCCAAGGCAGACGACCCGTGCGGATGAGCGTGAAGCGACGGTCGCCCTCGCCGGCATACTCGAAACCGCGCTCCTCAATGATGGCATTGAACAGGCTGCCGCAGTCGCTTATAAACTTGTCGGTATTGGCCAAAGCGACGGTTGGGAACGAACGCTCGCGGATGAGCTTCAGGTAGGTCTTGGCCTCACCCTCGTCGCCAGTCACTGCACATGCCTCGGCATAGCCCAGATAAATCTCCGACATACGCATGTAAGGGCCATTGATACCAGATTTGCGCTGTGCCACAGTGTTTGGCGTAGTCATACGGTTGTCGTCCCACTTGTTGAGTGCGATGCCGCCGCCCTTTGCCTGCGAACCTGGCGTGAATGGCAGGATGATTTCGGTGCCTGCGGTAGTGCCGGTAACGGTTGCGGTCACGTCGCGACGCATGTCGTTCGGATCGAAAATGCCATAGTAATAGGCTGGATTGATACGAGCCTGACCGTAGCACTTGCAAGGATAGGCGTTCTTCGAACCACCCGTGCCAGGACGGCCGCTTGAGTAGGTGCGCTCGTCGCTCGTCACGTTATACTGCATCGGGTACTCGTAGATCGACTCGTCGGCATAGGTGGCGTCGTCCTCCATCATCTGCTGGAAGAAATACTGGAACGGGTTGTTGAACACCTGTCCGGCCTTACCCGTGCTACGCGGGTCGGTGGAATAGAACTTGGCGGTTCCGGCATGGTCGATGGCTGCCTTGAAATAGGTCTTGGCCGTCTCATACAGGTCCTTGTAATCGCTTCGGCGGGCATAGAAGGCATTGGCCGCATTGGCGTTGGCCTTGCCCAATGTCTCGAATTGCACAGGGTTACCATCGCCATCCACATAGGTCATGTCGGCACGACGGGTCTGATAACCTGCAGCCTCCAGTGCCAGGCGACCGATCAAACCGTCCACATAGGTCTGCGAGAAGTAGTTCTTGACTTTTGAATCGGTGTTCGGGATTGAGCCGACGGGATACATCAGCGGCTCGACCTTGATGAGGTCGGCAATGATGCAGTCATAAATGGAGTCGCGCGATGCCAGACCGCCAGCTTCCTCGCCGAAGACGGTCACAAAAGGCACGTCGCCATAATATTTGAGCAACTCCCGGTAAGCAGTGGCGCGCAAGGCGACAGCCTCGCCATATAGTTGACCGATGGCCGACTGCTCGCCGCTTTTAATGGCCTCTGAGGCAGTGCTCGACTCTTCCATACCCTGAATAACGGCATTAGCCTTACCGATGACGTTGTAGAGCTGCGTGTAGGCACCCGAGTTGTTGTTGCTCGAATAGGAGTCGATATCGTATTTTTCTGTTTGCGTGCCGTTGCCGTAAAAGCTTTCCGGAATATGGCGCGCAGCCTGATTGGCATAGGCTTCGGGGTGACGCTCGATGTCAGAGCCCGCAATGTCGGCGGCATAGAACAAACCGGCACCAAACACATAGCTATTGGCCGTAGAGCGCCAAGCCTCATAGCCACCCTCAAGGGCAGCACGTGCAGTCGTGGTGTTCGAGAACACAAAATTGGCATCTACAATCGATGGTGAGCTGGTATCCAGATAGTCATCGCATGCAGCAAACGAAAGTGCACCGGCCACGCCAAGTGTAGTATATATAAACTTTTTCATAATGCTATTCAGAGATTAGAACGTAATATTTGCACCCACTGTGAACGAGCGGGCCTTTGGATAAGAATTGAAGTCGTAGCCTGGGGTCGGGAAGCCGCCGGTGCTGGCCGATGTGGTCACATCCGGGTCGAGGCCGCTATAGCCCGACAAGCAGAACAGGTTGCTGCCAGTCACATAGACGCGGGCATTGCTTACACCGACCTTCTTGGTCAGGTCTTTCGGCAGAGTGTAGCCCACGGTCAAAGTCTGCAGACGCAGGTAAGAGGCATCCTCGATGAATTCAGAGCTGACAACGCCATATTCCGACATCATCGTGCTGTACTTCGTGTCTGTGTTGATGGCGTTCAATGCTTCAGGCGTGGTGTCGAACACGAGGTCGCCGTTGGCATCCACCGTGTGATAACGGAATGCCTTGCCCGCGTAGTACAGGCGGTTGGCGCCGCTGTTGGTGTCCTTGTCGCCCTTGAACGAGTTCATAGCATTGGCATTATACACCTTGCCACCAATCTGATAGGTGAAGTTGACGGCAAAGTCGATGGCCTTCCAATTACCCATGATGTTGAAGCCGCCGGTGTGCTTGGCCACTGCATGACCGATGATTTGCTCATCAGCCTGACCGTCCTTGTCATTGTCCTCAAACTTCGGTGCTCCTGGGAATGGCAGTACGCTGGTACCGTCATAGTCCTTGTTCATGCCAAGCAGGGCTGCTGGGTAGTTGCCGGCGGTGGCATATTGCTTCTGGCTCTCCTTCAGTGTGTACTTGCCGGTTGCGGTGTCGTAATCGAAGTCATCGACCGTAAAGAAGCCATGTGACTTGTAGCCCTGGATGCTACCCACAGGCTGGCCTTCACGAATCACGTAGTCATAGTATGGCGAAAGCATGGTCGATGCCCAGCCGTTGTGCGTATCGCAGTTGGCATCCTCGCCCACCTTCTCAACATTGTTGTGGTTGAAGTTGTAGTTGACGCCAACTGAGAGGTTGAAGTCGTCGCGGCGGATGATGTCGTATGTCAGCGCGAGTTCAAGACCCTTGTTCGATGTCTCGGCAACATTGGCATAGCGGTATTCGTAGCCAGTTGAAGGATCTACCGGAATCTTCATCAGCAGGTCTTTCGACGAGTTGTAGTAGAAATCCAAACTTCCGCGCACGCGGCTGTTCATGAAGGCATAGTCGAAACCGAGGGTGCGGCTGGTCGTGGTCTCCCACTTGAGGTCCGGATTCGGTTTCATGGCATCTGGCTCATAAGTTGACTTAGTCTCGCCATCGACAGTCACAGTGCTGGCCTTCCATGTGGCACGCCACAGAGAGGCATCGATATTATCGGCACCGGCCGTACCGAACGAAAGGCGCATCTTCAAGTTGTCGAGCCAATCTTCGGTGTTGTCCATCCAGTCTTCGTCGCTGATGCGCCAAGCAATGGCACCCGATGGGAAGGCACCCCAATGATTGCTTTCAGGGAACTTTGATGAACCGTCTCTACGGAAGGTTCCGGTGATGAGGTAGCGGCCCTTGTAACCATAATTGAAACGGCCGAAGAACGAAGATGTGTGCGTAGGCTCACCCACCGAATTCGTGTAAGTGGCGTTGGTCACATCGTTCATGGTAATCATACCGAAAGCCTCCTCTTTGGTGAATTCAGAAGGGAAGCCCTGGCCATAGTAGCTTGACGAACTTACGGTCTTGCTGTTCAATATCTCCTGTCCGAACAGGAAACTCAGCGTATGGTCATCGCCCAAGCCCTGTACCTCATAGTTCAATGTGTTTGTCCAGCGCACGAAATAGCCGTTGCTCTTTTCCAGTTTTGCGCTGTTGTAGCCGGCCACCTGACCGCCGTCCCAAGTGCGGGCATCAGTCCAGTTGCGGCCCAACGAAAGTTCGCTGCGCATGGTCAAGCCCTTGATGACGTTCCACGACAGGGCACCACGTCCGCGCACACGATAGACATCCTTGTTATAGTCGTATTGCTGGATTGCGGTGTAAGGATTGTAGCTCTCTTCGACATTCTGGCTACCCATGCCCAAAAGGGTCGGATTGTTGGTGCCATACATTTCGATGATGTCGGCATCGATTGGCGCGTAGCGGTAGGCCGAAGTCGCGTAGTCGAAATGGTTGCCTATCAACTCGGTCTTCGAATAGCGGAGGTCGAAGTTGGCCGACAGCTTTTTATTGATCTTCTGGTCAATCTTGAAGTTTGCACCGGTGCGCTTGTAGCCCGAATTTATTCGGATGCCCTCGTCGTCGGTATAGTTGAATGCAGCGTAAACCTTGGTCTTCTCCGTACCACCACTCACACTCACGTCGTGGTTCCACGTGTTGGCCGTGCGCATAAGGTCTTCCACATAGTTGTGGGCCGACACGTTCTTGTAGTCGTTCAGGTGGTTGCCGTTGGCCGAACCCAAACCATAGTACTTAGCCACGTCGTCGCCATAGCTGGTGCCATAGAGCGTCATGTACGACCATGTGTTATAGACGTGCTCGTAAGCCGTCTGCGTGTCGATAAGTTCCGGATTCCATTTGGACTGATAGTAAACGCCATATTTTACCACACACTTGCCCTCTTTGGCACCCTTGGTGGTTATGAGGATAACGCCGTTGGCACCACGGGCACCGTAGATGGCTGTTGTCGAACCGTCCTTCAGCACATCGATGCTCTCGATGTTGTCGGCCGGAATGTCGTCGATGCTCGACACCTGGTTTCCATCAACGATGTAGAGCGGCTCGTTGCTCTGGGTGATGGAGTTGCCACCACGCACGCGGATGTTCATCGATGCACCAGGACGACCGTCCTGCGAGGTGACAGAAACGCCTGGCAACTGGCCTTGCAATGCCTGTGCGATGTTCGACACTGGGTTTGTCTTCAGTTTGTCGCCCTGAATCGAGGCTACCGAACCGGTCAAATCGCGACGCTTGCTGGTGCCGTAACCGATCATGACGACCTCGTCCAATTCGGCGAAATCCTCTTTCAGCGTGATGTTGAAATCGGACTGGTTGGCCGGGACGACCTGTTCGGCATAGCCGAGGAACGAAATTTTCAGCTTGGCACTCGACGGCACGTCCTTCAAGGTGAACTTGCCATTGGCATCGGTGATGACACCTGTTGTTGTGCCCACAATGACGACATTGGCGCCGGCAATCGGTTCGCCCAAATCGTCTACAATAGTACCACTTACCATCTTGGACTGTGCAAACGCAGCCGCGCCGCCCATTGCAAGAACAATGCACGACATAGCAAGCCTGTTCGGCCAAGACATCTTAGATGTAATGCTTTTCATGTGTTTTTGGGATTAAAAAGTTAATATTTAGATTGGATTGAGTGTGTTCGCGTGAAAATCAAACATTAAGGTGCGCTTTATCTAAGGTTTCGGTTAGTGCAATAGATTATTCACGGTTTGGAATCAGCGCGGCAAAGAAAAACATTTGTTAACACTTTCGCAAATATTCATAAAAACGAACATCATTTCTTAGGTCATTTTGAAAATCACAGATTACAATCCACGCGGTTTTGACATTTACAACAAACAAGACAACCCCGAGAGCGGAACTCCCGAGGTTGCCATTTTTGTTATGCGACGACTTTTAATAGCCTGGATTCTGCCAGAAGCCGTCGGCCGTAGCAGTATAGTCAAGCACGCCGTCGGAATTCTGCGTCGGCGTTACAGACGTTACATTGGTGCAAGCCTCCATCTGAGCCTCTGGAATGGGGCGATAGTAGTGGATGTCTTTCACATTGGCCGATGCAGCACCATTGCGGGCCTTTACATATTCGACAAGCTTGTGGGTACGCTTCAAGTCGAACCAACGCTGCTGCTCGCCGCAAAGTTCCAAAGCACGCTCTTCGAGGATGGTGTTTATGTCAACCGTTCCTGAAAGACGGTTGTCCTGTCCGGAAATAGCACGTGCATCGCGCAAGGTGTTGAGCGTGCCAAGTGCATCACCGCCAGAAGCCAACTGACATTCAGCCTTGATCAGATACATCTCCGACAGACGGAACACGATGGCATCGCGATATGAGATGTCGTGTGTCGGGTAGGTCGAATTGTACTGGTCGTCCAAAAACTTCTTGATGCCTGGATATGACTTCCAACCACCGATGTTGACGTTGTTGTAACGGCTGTCGCCATAGACATCGGACGTAGCTTTTGCAACTTTGGTCGGGATAGCCTTGCTCATGTCCGTGTTGTCATAGACAGGAATGTCGCCACCCGTGGCGAATTGCAGACGGTAACGACCCTTGGCCCAAGCCTGCAAAGCCTTGCCTTCTTCCGAATCGCCATCAAGCACAGAATAGTAGATGGCTGTGTCGCCTGCATTGAAGTAGTTGCCGTCTTCTGAATATGCCTCATCGGCATCCTTCAGGAACTGGCCCATGTTCGGATAGAAGTCCGACGCATTCTGCTCCAAGTCGGCCGGGCAGTTGTAGTGCGTCAACAGGGTTCCGTCGGCACGCTGGTCGGTTGTACGAACAGCTTCAAGCGCACGCCACAGATAGAGCGAAGGCAAATAGCGGGTGAAACCACGGCCATAAGGTGAATAGAATTTGGTGATGTCCACCTGCTTGCCGGTCTTCTTCGACCATACGAAGGTGTTCTTCGATGCATCGCCCAAAGTACGGATAAAGAGGTTGGTGTTGGCATTGCTGTTGCCGCCCAAGCCGTCCTGCTTCACGCCGTTCGACCACATGGAAACGAACATCAGCAACATGGCCGAACCGCCACGGCTGTAGCCCGTACGTGTGATGAGCGAATTGTACGAATACTTAGTGTCGGATGTCGATTTGTAGCGATAAGGAATACAATTGGCCGTTGAGAGCTCGTTATCATAATAAACACCCCAGATGGCTTCCTTGTTGTCCTGAACTGCCTCGTTGTTCAAGTTCCAGACATCCGAATAGCGCTCATAGAATGATGCTCCGGAATTGGCAATGACATCCTCGGCAGCAGCCTGAGCCTCTGTGTAGAGGTCAGAATGGCCTGATACGGCCGACTTGCCCAACCAAGAAGCCGCGTAGAGAGCCACACGGGCCTTGAGTGCCTCGGCTGCATAATAGTTTGCACGTGCCTGCAAGCCACCATCGGTCTTGGTCATGAAGCCAGCCTGCTTGAAGTAGTCCATCGACAACTCCAAATCGGCCAGAATGTTGGCATAGACCTCGGCTTCCGGCAGTCGTACAGGCGTAGTCGATGTTGAGCTAATCGGTTCTGAATTGTAAGGAATCGGGCCCCACGTAGCAACCATCTGCGAATAGTACAATGCGCGGAGGAAGTAGATTTCGCCGTAATACTGATTGCGCTTGATTTCGGTAATCAGAGTGTTCTTGCCCACATAGACAAGCGCATTGTTACATTGGTCAACAGCTGCATAGAACAGTTCCCAATAGTGATCCAGACAGGCATCATCGGATGTGTTGCCGTCCAACGACTTGGCGGTCAAACCGTAAGTGACAAGCGAAGACTGCTTGTTGTCGTAGCCGCCCAAGAAGAGGTCTGAACCGCACTCTGTCAAGCCAAGGCCGGCCTCCTTGCCCCACCAGCCACGAGTTGCGGCATAGCAGGAGTGGACAAGGCCTTCGATTCCCGATTCGGTACTATAGACGAGGTCGGCAGTCATTCCAGCCTTGTTGTCCTCCTCCAAGAAGTCCGAACAAGAGGAACCTGCGGCCAAAGCCGTAGCTGCCAACAAGATACCATATACTTTTTTCATAGTGAAATATGTTTTTCAAATTTTACGATTAGAATGAAACATTAACACCAAGAACCACTTGCTTTGCCAATGGGAAGCTAATCGAACCACCACGCTCTGGATCGTAATCGTCGTCCAGTTTGTTGAAGGTGATATAGTTCTTCATTGAGCAATAAATCTTGGCATTGGCAATATGAGCCTTCTGAAGCCACTGCTTTTCTACATTGTACGAAAGTGTGATGTCCTTGATCTTGAAGAAATCGGCCTTTTCATAAAGCAATGCAGTCTTGTAGGTTGTGTAGATGGTCTTGAGGTCTGTAGTGTTTGTGCCTGGATTCGGAATCTTGCAATCCGTATTGCTTGATGTCCAATAGTCCACATCGGCCCAGTTGGCATCGCCATCATCCAGACCGAGGGCATTGTTCTTGTCGTATGCCATGTAGCCACCCAGACGAGCCAGCATCTGCACGCTCAAAGCGAAATTCTTGTACGAGAACGTGTTGGTCATACCGAAAATGTGCTTGGGCATACGGTTATAAACCCGCTTGTCATCCTCATCGAGGTCACCATCCATGTCACGGTCGATGATTTTCATCGTACCCGGCGTGCCATAGTTGGCGGGATAATTGTTGGTCAGGTTGTTGTCGGCCAGATACTGTTCAAACTCACCCACGTTCCAGCAGTTGGCGGCCTCATAGTCGAAGTAAAGGCTGATTGGTTTGCCGACAATAAAGCCCGACGTGCCGGAAATGTTCCGCTCCAGACCATCGGCCAACTTCACGACCTCGTCTTCCGAATGTGAATAAGAGGCATTGATGTCCCAAGTGAAATCCTTGGTCTTGACGGCCAATGCACCGAGTGAAATTTCGATACCATGACCCTTCGATTCACCGATGTTGCACAATACGGAAGTGTATACCGACGATGCCGGAGAGGTCTTGTAGTAGAGCAAGTCATCCGTGTTGGTGGTATAGTAGTCAATGCTTCCGTTGATGCGGTTGCCGAAGAAAGCAAAATCAACGCCGAAGTTGCTGGATGTAGTGGTCTCCCACGACAAGTCCGGATTGCTCATCGACATCGGGATGAACTCGGTTGCTGAATTGGGAGTCGTAGAAGAAACAGTTGCCAACGTCTGATAAGGCGAAATGGCCGCGTTGCCGGACTGACCCAAAGAATAGCGCAACTTCAAATTGTCGAGCGCGATGTTGTCACGCACCGACTCCATCCAATCTTCGTCGGACAGACGCCAGCCAACCGAAGCCGACGGGAAAGCACCCCACTTGTGACCATCGGCCAACACCGAAGAACCATCGCCGCGCACCGTGGCCTGGAAGAGGTATTTACCGGCATAACTATAGTTGGCACGGCCGAAGAACGAGAGCATCGACTGCTTGGTGTAGTCTGAACTATACTGAACATCGGACGTAATCTTAGACACATCGTAGAATGAGCCGCTGTAGTAATGCTCCTTGCCTGCGGTACCCGACAAATCAAGACCTTCGGCCACCGTCTGGCTCATTTCATGACCCAACAAGAAGCCGAGATCGTGCTTTTCGTTGAAAGACTTCATGTAGTTGATGGTGTTCTGCCATGTGATTTTGGTCGATTGCGACGTGCCGTTGCTGATGGCTGTCGTCGATGGCGACTGATAGCGGCCTACCGACTTGTAGTCCTGATAGACACCTGTACGTACGTTGCTGCGGTCAACGGCAAAGAGAGACTTGACTGAAAGGCCGTTCCAGTCGGCACCAATGTAGCCGCTACCCAAGAAACGTATGGTCTGGGTGTTCTTCTGGTAGTTGTCGCCCTCGTCCATCAACGGATTGACGTGTGCCGTGTACCAGATGTTTGGCGTTTCGTTGATGCTGCCATCTGTATTATAGACATGGGTCAACGATGTCATCTTGCGCGCTGCATTGAAAATGGAAGCGTTGCGCGCATCGTGATCCTTGAAGGTGAACGACAGGCTTGCACCGGTCTTCACAATCTTGTTGATCTTGTGGTCGATGTTGACACGGCCGTTGTAACGGTTCATCTCGTCGTTCTTCAAAAGACCACGGTCGAGCATAGCCTCGACTGCCAGATTGAAATTGGTCTTCTCTGAACCACCAGCCACACTCACCTGATAGTTCTGCGTCGTTGACTTCTGGAGAATTTCATCGTACCAGTCGGTATAAGAACCCTCAGCAATCAAATCGGTAATCAAAGTGCCGTCGTCCAACGACTGCGAGCCAAAGACATCGGCCACCGAAACATCGGAACTGCCCCAATCGCCGGATGCCAAATCGGCCGTATAATTGGCACGATCCAACCAACGCTGCACCTCTTTCGTGCCATACATTGACTTGACGGCCGATGTCGGGCTGTTGAACGACCAATAAGAATTGACATTGATTGCAGTCTTGCCGGACTTGCCACGCTTAGTGGTAATGATGATGACGCCATTGGCGCCCTTGGTACCATAGATGGCGGTTGATGCTGCATCCTTCAGAATGTCCATGCTCTCGATGTCGTTGGTCGGGATGTCAACCGTCGAACCGTATTCTACACCATCCACGATGATGAGCGGCGAATTGGACGCCGTGATGGAGCGGTTGCCGCGCACTGAGATATTTACGCCCGAACCGGCCTGACCCGACGACTGCATGATGTCTATGCCCGGCACCTTGCCCTGCATGGCCTGCATGGCATTTGGCGAGGCAATAGACTGGATGTCGCTCTGCTTGATGGAGGCAACCGAGCCAGTCAAATCGCGTTTTTTCTGAACACCATAACCTACCACAACAACCTCGTCGAGGTCTTCACCTTCTTCCTGCAAGGTGACACTAATTTGGCTTTTGCCTGCCACAGGGACTTCCTGTGTGGCATAGCCGATGAAAGAAACTCTCAGAACGGCATTTTCTGCAACATTCTGTAGTGAAAACTTACCATTAACATCAGTAATGGTACCATTCGTGCTACTTTCAACCACGTTCGCACCTATGACCGGTTCACCATAGGTATCAACGACCGTACCGGTCACCGTTTTCTTCTGCGCAAATGCAGAAACGGCAACCAACATCATTGAAATCAGCACAAGACAAAGTTTAGAGACTCTGCTTTTCATGCTTGATGAGTTTAAAAGGTTAATATTTAGATTGGATTGAGTGTGTACAAGTACAATAAGTAAGGTTCTGTCTCTATCTTTCAAATCAGGTTAGTGCAATAGATAGCTCACGGTTGGATTTGCGTGGCAAAGAAAAACATTTGCAATCAATTTCGCAAAGGCTGAAGAAAAAAAAAAAACGAACACCCATTCGGCAATCGTTTTGAAATCTACAGATTACATAATTTGAATTTTTGGCATTTACAATAGGCATTGTCGGGGAACAGCCTCTTACTTCTTCATTTTTTAGATTTCCATATTCTTCATCGCATTAAAGCTATTTCATTCCATTGGTTTCGCACACTAACATAGGCTCTGCAAGATTCCATTGACGGCCTACAGGTCACCCTGCCCGACACGCCCGTAAACAAGATCGCGCCGGTCTTCTCCATCTCGTTCAAGACCACCAAAAAGAAACAATAAAGTAGCATTGGCCAAGCTCTCCTCGACCATTGTCATATCGAGCGCAGCGAGACATCTCTTGAGTTAGCTTGAGATTCTTCGCTGCGCTTATAATAATGTTTTGCCGAAACTCCTTAAAAAGTTTTTCCCGTTATAATTCTGCAAAAAATGGTAAAAAGTTGCATTATATTAAAACATTTCATATCTTTGCCACCAGAAAATAACTGACAGATGAGAAAAATCATCACATACGGCGGATATTTTGAGGCATTTATGGAGACTCTCTCTGTAAGTGAACAACGGAAGGTCGATTATGTCGTGTCGCTACTTGCCACACAAAATCGCCTGCCTACCAAATTCATCAAACACATAAAAGATGAGCTGTTTGAATTGAGAATAATGTGGGACAGCAACATCTACCGCGTGTTTTTCATTTTTGACGAAGGAAACATTGTCGTTCTATTCAGCGGATTCCAGAAAAAGACGCAGAAGACACCCAAAACGGAAATTGAAAAAGCGATAAAGATAAAGGAGGCATATTATG